>CAYJON010000063.1:3126-13427 GCA_964371795.1 uncultured Akkermansia sp.
CTCAAATAGCGGATATAAAAATATTTATTCAAAGCAGGACTCGTGCGGCTGCTGCGCATGAACTCTAGCTGAAAACCACATTTGGCGTAGAATTCTGGGGCTTGAAAGCCAGAGGTAACGAGACTGATATGATCATAACCCAACCGAGAATAGCGAGATGCCACCTCCTCCAAAAGAGCCCTACCAATCCCCTTGTTGCGATGCTCTTCAAAAACGATAATATCATCCACATAGACCTCGTCATAGCACGTGTAGGCACAGAGCAGACCACAGAGCTCACCTTCATGCTCTGCAGTGATGGCAAAGCACTTGTAGCGGCACAATGGTGCATGGCGGCTGCGCTCATAAATATCGTGATGCTGCGCCGCGATATCTCGCAAATTGTCAGGGATGGTGGAATGGTACGTGATGGTACTCATAAGCAAATTCTACCCACAAATAGAGCGCTCAAACGAGCGCTCTATTGAAAAAAGGGATATATTATTTCTCCGCGAGAACTGCCCTTTCGGTTCTTCTAATAGTTCTACGATGCAGCCTTCTCTTCTAGGAAGCCTTCGATGAAGCCAGGCTCTTCGAGTAGCTCTACCATATTTTTGATTGGCTTAATCGCATCTGGGTAGTCATCCTCAAAGGCAGGAATGATGTCTTCCTTAAGTACCTCCAGTAGCTCTAAAATCTCTTCTTCTGTCGTAGCAAGCTCTACAATAGCTGTACTCTGGTAGAAGTGAAGGGCAATTTCCTCTTCTGTGCTAATATCATCACGCTCCAGCTGCGCTGTTGTGAATTCATAGACTTCTTCAGGATCTTCCATACTGTCCAGCTTTGTTACCAAATCAATAAATTTTTGCTTTTCTCCGGCATCTTGATCATCAGCATCAGGGATGGTGCACACGCCATCAACACAGACAACACCCTCGGGGGCATCGCTTGCAACAGAGGCGAGCTCTGCCTTCAGGCCATCAAGGCCACTGACTCCACCAACTATACGTGCTAGCTCCTTACCCTCGGGTGAAAGAACGAGCATGGTAGGATAACCTTTGACATTGTACTTTTGAGCAAGCTGACGATTAGCAGCCTTCAACTCTTCAGGCATGGGCTTGCTGCGTGGGAAGTCCAGCTCAACAAGAACGAAGTTTGCGGCAGCGTAGGCAGCAAAGTCAGGCTTGCTGAGAACATTATTCTTCAGAGCAATGCAGGGTCCACACCAGTCAGAGCCAGTGAAGATAACAAAGACGTTTTTACCAGTCTGTCCAGCCTGTTGAAGGGCGGCAGGGAGGTCGGTTCCCCATTCTGCAGCAGAAACTGCGGGGGCAATAAGGGCGGCGGTGGCTATACCAGTAAGAAGGAATTGATTCATAATTGTATTCTGTGACCGCATTATAGTCCAATAATGCAGCATCTCAAGCAAAATTTCTGACAGCAAGTCAAAAAGTTCCAACGACGAGGTATTCTTTGTGTACGAGAACAATCCCCGTGTCTTCTTGAATGATTTCTATACGTATAGCATAGGGTGTTGCTCTAATTCCCTTGAGGTGGAGGATGGGACTAGCTACTTGACGTGCCATACTGGAGAGGTCCTCGCTGTATGTGGCAGTATCGGGGGAAAGATAGCGTCGCTCTACAGGCGTCCCCTTGGCGTCTGTCTCCACACTGCGCATGCTGGTCACCTCAACAATATTGACCAGATAGCGCACCCCCTCTTTACCAGGGTTATCATAAAATACGATATCATATCCCCCACCCTCTCGCTTGCGGAGGTAGAGTTGCGGCTTGTAGCCAATGATAGCAAGAGGAAACTGTGTCGTGTGCGGCATGGGGATTGTCCATTGCTTTTCCGCGGGAAAGGGGTGCAAATAGCCGAAATTGGTTGGCTTGAGCTGAAAGGTATGATGAGAAAAGGTAAAAAAGGTATGAAAATACCAGCAAAAAGTAAGCGTCATCAGCACTGCCCCAGTCGCACAAAGCAGAATGGGGTAAAAAAACATACGTGTCGGCAGGTAGAACATCTCCATAGATATTCTAACCTCAACAATTCTCGCTGTCAATGTCATAATGTCTTGACAAGTGTTCGGCTTTGCTATAGATTCACAACTTCGCGCAGCACGACAACTGCCTCATTTGATATGGCAAGCCAGTTACACAACAAAACCAACAAGACATCTAGTCGATTCATCCTTTTAGGAATCGCCCTTTTTACCCTCAACTCTTGCCTAGTAGGCCCCGACTACAAAGCACCCGAGATGGAACTTCCGCAGGTCTTCCGTGGCGCGCCTAGCACACAGGAATCCATAGCCGACTTACCATGGTGGAAAGTGATAAAAAGCAGCCAGCTGCAACAACTTTTGCGCGACACATATGCCAACAATAGAGAGCTAAAAGCCACCATAGCCAACGTAGACTCTGCCATGCAGTACATTGGTGTTGCAGCGGGCTCTATGTTCCCCTTAGCTGATTACGGTGTTAGCAGCAATCGCGGCAACAGCGCGACAAGTGGTGGAGAGATTAAAGGAGCTAGCTCTGCCATGCTCTCCGCCTCATGGGAACTGGACATCTGGGGCAAAACACGTCGTGGCATAGAAGCAGCCGAGGCAGAATATCAAAGCGCAGATGAACTCATGCGCGGACTACAACTTTCCCTCCTCCGCCAAGTCTCCACCAGCTACCTGCAATTGCTTATGTTGGATGAGCAACTGCGCATCAGCAAGAACGCAGTAACCTCTTACCGCAAATCTCTGGAGCTCTTTGAAGCCCGCCTAGAAGGTGGTGTCGGTGACAAGCTACAGGTAGAATCTGGTCGCGCTGCCCTTGCCGCAGCTGAGGCACAGGTACCCAATATCGAAGCACAAATCATCGCCTTGGAAAACAGCATCAGCGCCATCGCTGGTCGCACACCTGGCAGCATCTATCGCTCTGGCGACCGCATCACCAAGTACGCAAAATCCTCCCGCGTCCCCGCAGGTATCCCTGCTCAGGTACTCGCTAACCGTCCTGACATCCGCGCGGCAGAGCGTGCTATCTGCACAGCCAATGCTAATGTAGGCATAGCCATTGCCAACTTTTTCCCCTCCATCAATCTCACCGCAGCCTACGGCGCAGCAGCACCGCAGCTGGCCTCCTTTAGCTCCAGCAAAGATGCGTGGAATTTCTCCGCTGGTATCACAGGCCCCCTTTTCCGTGCTGGCATCCTGAGCTCTGCTGAAAAAATTGCCGAGAACAGCCTTGTAGCCGCTGCCGCCACCTATGAGCAAACCGTACTCACAGCCATGGCAGAGGTAGCCACCACCCTCATGCAGCGTCAGAAGCTTAGCCTGATCATGAAAAAGCAGGAAGAAGCCGTTGAGGCCTACCGCCTCTCGCTGGAAACCTCCCTCTCCCGCTACCAAAATGGTTTGGCTAACTACTACGAAGTGCTCACCGCGCAGCAAAACCTCTTCCCCGCAGAAAAACTCCTCGCACAATACCGCTATGAATACGCGGCCACCATCCCCACCCTCTACTCCCAGTTAGGTGGTGGTTGGAAATTGAGCCACGAGGAAATCCGCACAGGCCAGCAGCAAGCCAGCCCCAAAGGAAAGGCAGAATAACATGGCCAGCTCCCTCATCCTGCCAGAAGGAGAACTCAGCAGAGCGCAGGCTTACGAGGCACTACTCCCCCAAATGCGTTACCTGCTGGAGGGGGAAAGCAACCTCATAGCCAACATGGCCAATGTTGCCGCTGCTCTCAAGGAAGTCTTTGGTTTCTTCTGGGTGGGTTTCTACCTTGTGGATAGCGAAGAGGAACTGGTGCTAGGTCCCTTCCAAGGCCCTATAGCCTGCACCCGCCTCAAAAAGGGCAAGGGTGTCTGTGGCACATGCTGGCAGCAGCAAAAAAGCCTCTGCGTCCCCGATGTTGACGCCTTTCCAGGGCATGTCGCCTGTAGCAGTGCGTCACGCAGCGAGATAGTCGTCCCCATCATGGACAAGGAGCGCGTCATTGCCATCCTTGACATAGACAGTGACCAGCTCAACGATTTCTCCGAAGAAGTGGATGCCCACTATCTGGAGCAGCTGATGCAACTCCTCTCCCCCGCATGATGAAACCCAGCCTCCTCTCCCTAGAGTACGCAGACATCTGCGAATTGATGCAGCAGCTGGGGCAGAGCAAATTCCGCGCCACGCAGCTGATGGAATGGCTGTGGAAGCACCGTGCCACGGACTTTTCCCAGATGACCAACCTAGCTCCGGCTTTGCGGGAGCAACTGGCAGAGCGGTATATCATCCGCCCGCTGGAACTGGTCGAAGTATCCCAAAGCGCAGGTGGCAGCAATACCAAAAAATTCCTCTCCCGCATGCAGGATGGGGAGCTAGTAGAATCCGTCATCATCCCAGCCGCCGTCGGCAAAGGCGGCAAGCACAGCCGACGCATCACCCTCTGCATCTCCTCGCAGGTAGGCTGCGCCTTTGGTTGCAAGTTCTGCGCCTCGGGACTACTAGGGCTAACCCGCGACCTCAACTGTGCCGAAATAGTTGGTCAAATACTCCTTGCAGAGGAAATTGAAGGACAGCGCGTCGACAACCTCGTCTTCATGGGCATGGGAGAACCCCTTGCCAACATGGACAACCTAGAACCCGCCCTGCGCCTCATCATGGATAATCGCGCCCTCTACATTGGCGCGCGCCACATCACCATATCTACCTCGGGGCATGTGGAGGGACTCGCTCGCCTCGCCCAGCTACAAAAACCCATTCGCCTCGCCATCTCCCTGCATGGCGCGAGTGACGAAGTACGCAACCGCGTCATGCCAGTCAATAGAAAGTGGCCACTCACCCAGCTACTCCCCGCCCTGCAACGCTGGGAGCAAGAGCAAAAGCACATGATCACCTTGGAATACATCCTCATAGAGGATGTCAACGCCAGCATGGAAGAAGCCAAAAAACTGGCAAAGCTAGCCAAGGAACTGCGTGCAAAAGTCAACCTCATCCCCTATAACATCGTCGAAGGCTTAAATTGGAAACGCCCCAGCGAAGCACAGTGTCGCGCATTTTGTCAGCAACTACTGGATGCCAGAATACCCGTCACCATGAGGTACGAAAAGGGGCACGATATTGATGCTGCCTGCGGGCAGCTGAGACTGAGGAAGAAGCAATCGCAGGGCAAAGCAGACGCGTAAGACTGCGCGATAGCGTATGGTTCTGCGTATCTACACGCGTAGCCTATGCCACCGCAGAATCATCCCGCCTCTACAAGCGGGCAAACTGCACGTGCCCCCACTCTCTATCACGTACCCTGCCCATCACTAGCGCACCCTGTGCCTCCCACATATCCCACCAGGCATCATACTCTCGACCGGAAAATTGCGCCCTAGGCGCCCCCCAGCCAGATTTATTCCCATCGGCGCACCAATCAAAGGCTATGCCCCATGCATGCAGACTGAGGGATTCACTACCCTGACTGAGTCTTCTTTCATAGCCACAGGAAAGTTCATTGAGTCCCATGGCTTCTATGCGCTCCATCCCATAATGACGGAGTGCTTCGCGCAAGACCTCTTGCACATGCCGCGCCACGCGGTGATGCAGCTGCAAGCAGGGCAGCCTCTGCCCCAATCGGTATAGGGGATAAGCCGTGCTCAGGGCTATAATCTGGCCGCTCTCCCCCGCGCGTCCAAAGGCACTACGCCCGCTACGTATCTCCGATTGGCTAAGCCATTGCGGAGTCTGCTTGATATTCAGTTTCTCACACAGGGCAGAAAGCGTGGCTTCATCAAGGCGACCATAGGGGGGCTCTAACCCGAGCTTCCGCTGAATGGCACGCAGGGTGATAGGGTACTTACTGGCTTCTAAAAGTGGTGGGTGGGGTCTATAATTCATATAGCCTAGTTTGCAATCTAGACCCCAAAAAGCAAAGTTATATCACCTAGGCGCAGTTCCTTAGTCATTTGGATCATTCTCATAATAAACCTCATCATCAACGAGGGCTTGATAGCGACCGCCTGATATAATGTTTATTTTGAGAGTCTTGCCATCATATGAGCTAGTAGGCGTCTTAATGCGATAGCGACGCAGCTCTGGTGCATTATTTTGATCTGGATCACGCAAAACGACAAGGATGGGTGACTTCATCGGCATGGCATCTCTAAAGGTGGTAGTGAAATTCTTTTTAGGAGCCGCAAAGCCACCGTTGAGGATATTACCCGCTGCGTCTGTCGCCTCGATAAAGAGACGAGAGCCCGTGGTGTTGACTATCTCGACAATATAGTCCATTGTTCCCTGATTCTCGTCTGAAGAAGGTTGATACAACCAGCCAGAGTTGTTGGACTGATCATCACTGCCAGCATGCGTCACCACTTGCTGCTGTGGCTGCTGTAGCTGCTGTAGCTGCTGTGGCTGCTGCGTATTAACATACTGCTGACCACCATACTGCTGCGCATCATTGTACTGCTGCTGTTGAGCATTATACTGCGACTGACCACCATACTGCTGTTGATTATTAGTATACTGTTGTGTATGCTGATCAAAGGCTCGATTAGTAGTAGAATTACCCACGTACACAGGAGACTGACCTGGCAATGTGAGATAATGCTGATCCGTCACAACGTTTTGATGTTGAATACGCATAGGGGGTGTCTGCGAGCAGGATGCAAGCAGAAGAACTAAGGCACATGTTGAAAAAGCAGAATAAGGGTGATTCATCTCTAAAAAATAGAATAACACAAGCCCTACCCAACCGCAAGGCAGAATCGTGGCATGGCATCCACATCGACGCTATCATGTCTTCTTTTCACTACTTTTTTTGTAATAATGAGCCACTTTTGAACTTTGTTCTTGATTTCGTCGCTCTCTTCATGTATTTAAAGACTCATCTCAACAAAACCTCGATAAAGTCTCTGCACTTTATCTACAAACATAAAATAATAAAACAATGGGTCAACAACACCGCAAGGAAACGAAGCGTCGCCGTCGTAGCACATACATCAAGCGCAAAAAGGAAAATCTCAAGCTTTCCCTCACAGCAGCTCCTGTCCAGCTCGCAAAAAAAGTAGCAGAACCAGCAGAAGCCAAAAAAGCACCTGCAAAGAAGGCTGCTGAATAATTTTCTCGTGTGCTAACAAAGAACATGAAAGAGGCACCTTGCAAAAGAGTGCCTCTTTTTAGATGCTTTTCAAACAATGCATGAGCCCAGTCAAGAGGCAACTCAGGGGGCTAAATGGTACTTTCTGAGTATATTTGGCGTAGACTTCACCCTAATGACCTACATCTGGGCAAAGTGCTACGCCTTCTTGTTAGACATTCCTGTAGTGACTGAAGAACCGCTCCTCTTTGTGGCGGTGCTCATGTGGATTTTCACCATTTTAAGACGCAGCATTCTAGCCTATAAGGGGCAGTCATTTTGGTGCATTGACTTTTATAAGAGCCAAATGGCACTTGTCTGCACGGTGGCATTGTGCGTCTTTGCCGCGCTGATGTGGATAGGGCTCTTCCATGTGGGGGTGAACTATTTTGCCTTCATGTTCTTGCCTGCCATCTTTTTGCTGAGCTCCTATTTGCCCATTATCAAAGATGAGTTCTACACCAATGGCTTGCTGCGCTCTATGAGCATAGCTAGCGCCCTAGTTGCACCCAGCTTCTTCCTGTCGGTGAACTACAGCCCCATCGCCATCCTGACGCATGCACCCATGTACTACCTCGCTATTCTCTTCTTTCTCTGCACCCTGCTGCGCCGCAGTTGGATGGAACAAGATGAGGAAAAGCGAGAACGCTACGCCCTAGTTGTCACCGTGGGGTTGGTTCTGCTTGTCGTCACCTGCCTCGCCACTGCGCACACGGGACCACGATATGAGCGCGGCCTTAACTACATGATAATCACAGGCTGCGCCATGGTAGAACTCCTGACACGCCTGCGTCGTTGGATTTCCATGGAGACAATTTATGCGCTCAGTTGGTTGATTTTTGCCATTGCGCCACTCATCTCCATGTACCTCTTCACCTACAAACAGATGATACGCTCCTGATGATGAGACATACAGCCATTGTACCAGCCATTTTGCTCTGCCTCGCCCTCCCCTCCATAGCCAAGCAGCAAAAAACAGAGCAAACCCTGCGCGAAATATCAACGCACCTACAAGCCCAGCTACAAAGCCTACAAAGCATCAAAAGCGAGGCTGACGCCGCACAGGCAATTGAGCAATACGAAAAGCACGCCAAGGCACTTTTTGCCCTGCATGAGCAAGTTTCGGATATGGACTTCCCCGTAGAAAGCAACCGCTTTCCAGAACTGAGGCAAGAAATCGTCAACACCATACAGCAACTCGCGCTGGAGATTAGCCGTCTGCACCATCAGCAGTACTATAACAGCCCCGCATTGCGAAAGCTACTAGAGCCAGCCGAAGAGCCCTTACCCGAAAAGGAAGCAAAAAGCCCAGCCTAGCCTACCTCCAGCATGGAGGATACCCACATTTTATACAAGATATACAAGATTTTAGTTGATTTCACTTGATAATTCTTGACTAATCACACACTTGCCATTATAACGCGTCATGCGAATCGTGATGATGGCCACTGGTGATATAGCTCTACCCAGCTTCCGCGCTCTCTATGAGTCAGGTAGTTTAGTAGCCCTCATCACGCAGCCCGACCGCCCCGTAGGCCGTCACCAAATTCTCACCGCACCAGAGGTAAAACAACAGGCCGCCGCCCTAGGCATCCCTGTTTTTCAGCCAGAGCGCATGCGCGATGCAGACGCAACAGAGGCACTACGCGCCCTAGAGGCTGACATCATCGTCGTCATGGCATACGGACAGATACTCTCCCAAGAAGTCATCGACTGCGCACGCATTGCCTGCATCAACGTACACGCCTCCCTACTCCCCCGCCACCGTGGCGCCGCCTGCCTCCAAGCAGCCATAGAAGCAGGTGATGACGAAACAGGTGTTACCATCATGCATGTCGTCAAAAAACTAGATGCTGGCGACATCATCTGCAAGAAAAGCATCACACTGGACGGCACAGAGACAGCACAGTCTCTGCATGACCAACTGGCAGAACTCTCCCCAGCCCCCCTCCTCTCTTCTATAGAGGCATTGCGCCTCGGCACAGCAGAACGCGAAGCCCAAGACGAAAGCCTATCCACCTACGCCCCAAAGCTGCTACGCAGCCACGGCCAGATAGACTGGAATCAACCCGCCTTTCAGATAGCAAGAAAAATCCGCGCCTACCACAGCTGGCCAGGGACATTCACCACCTACCCCTCGCACAAATCAGGCACGGACAAAATGCTCAAAATTTTCCCACCCACAGAGGTATTTGGACGCTTTGACAAGGAAAGCGGCACCGTACCGGGTGAGGTATTGGAAGCGGATGAGCTAGGCATGCTCATCTCCTGCGGAGGGATGAACGGCGGCGCCATCCTCATCCAGACACTGCAACCCGCGGGTGCGCGAAAGATGAACGCAGAAAGCTTCTTTGCCGGTCACCACATCAGCCCCGGTAGCATACTGGGCAAGATAGCCGACGAATCAACAGAATAAATAGTCGCGTGCGGCAACGATTTCATGATATCTACAGGCTGACACATAATTTATTTTTTTTCTGTAGATAGTGTAGACAGCTTCTCGTTCCGTATAGTGGAGGAGTCGCATCCTCGTTCCCTAAACTAAAGAAAGAATAAACAATATGATTAAAGAAACACTCATAATCAGTGCTCTTACTGCAACCGCTCTCAGCGCGAAGCAAGCACCAGCACAGACACAAGCCATCCGTGGAGACCAAGCAGCAGCACTCCTCATGCGCGTATTTGACAAAAACCGCGATGGCGCACTTGACCGCAGCGAGTTGATGACAGTCCGCGAGCTCATGATGAAGCGCATGAAGGCTGACAAGCAAACCAAGAAGCCAGCCGCAAAGGCACCTAAGGGTGACAAGAAGCCAGCCGCAAAGGCACCTCAGGGCGACAAGAAGCCAGCCGCAAAGGCACCTCAGTGTGGTAAGAAGCCCGCAGCAAAGGCACCCAAAGGCAACAAGCGCCCCGACGTTAAGGCACCCAAGGGTCAATGCCCCATGGTAAAGATAGCACCTGCAAAGAAAGCACAACGCCCCGTAGCTACTAAGCCTCAAGGCCTTCGTCCAGAACAACTCACAGCAATGATCGTTCGCCTCGTTGACAAGAACCGCAACGGCGTACTTGAACGCACAGAACTCATGGCAGCACGTGACTTCATCGTCAAACGCGTACTCGCAGCCAAGGGCATGAAAGACGCACGCGGCGCCAAGAAGCCACAAGCAAACGCACCTAAAGGCGCTAAGAAGCCCGCAGCAAAAGCACCTAA
>CAYJON010000064.1:0-13296 GCA_964371795.1 uncultured Akkermansia sp.
ATTATGGCAAAAATGACCGTACGCGACCTCGACGTCGCAGGCAAGGAAGTCCTCATGCGCGTGGACTTTAACGTTCCGATGAAGGATGGGGAAATCACCAATGATGCACGCATCGTTGCTGCTCTTCCTACGATTAAGTACCTGATAGAAGCCGGCGCTAAGCTTGTTCTTTGCTCTCACCTCGGTCGCCCAGAGGGCACTGGATATGAGGCCGCTTTCTCTCTTCAGGCCGCTTCTGTGCGTCTTGCAGAAGTACTCGGTCAGCCCGTAGCCTTTGTTCCCGAAACAATAGGTGAAGCCGCTACAGCTGCTCGCGCCAACTTGCAAAATGGTGACGTACTCCTACTGGACAACGTTCGCTTTGACAAGAAGGAAAAGAAGAACGATCCCGAGTTTGCCAAGGCACTTCTCGGTGAAGCAACTCTCTACGTCAACGACGCATTTGGTTCTGCACACCGCGCACACGCCTCCACAGAGGGCGTAACACACTTTGCAGAAAAGTCCGCCATGGGCTTCCTCATTGAGTTGGAATTGGAATACCTTGAAGGAAAACTTGAAACCCCCGAGCAACCCTTCGTTGTCATCATGGGTGGTGCAAAGGTATCTGACAAGATTCAAGTTCTTTCCAAGCTCATGGAAAAGAGCAAGTGCTTCCTCATCGGTGGCGCAATGGCTAACACCTTCCTCGCTGCACAGGGCTACAATGTTGGTGCATCAAAGATCGAAGGTGACAAGCTTGACCTCGCTCGCGAAATCCTTGCTACAGCAAAGGAAAAGGGTGTAGAGTTCGTCCTCCCCTGCGACACACGCTACGCTTTCCAATTTGCTGAAGGTGCTGAGACAAAGGACACAGGCATCTGGGGCGAAGGCGCAGAAGTCCCCGAAGGTGGCATGGGCATCGACATCGGTGCAAAAGCCATTGAGCAATTCTGCTCCATCATCAAGAAGTCCAAGACTGTCCTTTGGAATGGTCCTATGGGCGTGTTTGAACTCGACTCCTTTGCAGAAGGCACCAAGGCCGTTGCAGAATGCCTCGCAGAAAGCGGCGTAACATCCATCGTCGGTGGTGGTGACTCCGTGACAGCAGCCAAGAAGTTCAACGTTGCTGACAAGCTTTCCTTCTGCTCCACTGGCGGTGGTGCTTCCTTGGAACTGCTCGAAGGCAAGGTTCTCCCTGGCATCGGTTCTCTGAGCGATAAGTAAATCCCAGCAGTAAAATCATAAAAAGCGCAGATGTTTGCATCTGCGCTTTTTTTATTGAATCATTTTTCGCTTACAAACCATCCTCGTAGGGGAGGAATTCCACACCGCTCTCCACGGGTTGGGCTTCTTCGTAGAAAAGTCCATCATCAGGCAAGAGGCCTTCGTTGTAGGATCCATCATTCTCGCTCTCGCGTAGCTGGTACTCTCGTATGATGAGGGAGGAAGGGTAACTGATGCAATCCAAGGGCTCTCCCTTGTAATAAAGCTTGGCGGTGTAACCGTAGTACTTAATTTCACCGTAGGTGGCCAGCGCATCCATTGTAGGCAAGGGGATGTGGTAGCTGGCTTCGAGAACTTCTTCGCCCTCTGCCCATGTGGGGATGGGGTTTTCCCAAGTCATGGTAGGCTCTTGGTGAGAAATGCGTATATCGCGACCGTTCACTGTATCAAAGAACTGGATGTGGATGTAGATGTCATCGGGTTGCAGTTCTTCCCCCTCAGCTAGGAGGATGGGTATGCGCACATCCACCTGCTCTCCCCTATTGGTATCGTAATTGCTACGCTGCATGGGTGCGCCAAAGGCCAGCTTTCCTCGCATCTCAGCAGGATTTGCAAAACCGTAGGTGAGACGCTTGCTCGCTCTTTTAAAGTAGATACCAGCCTTGTCGCGCATCTCAAAAAGATCTGTGTAGTACTCCTGAGCCTTGCTGGGGTTGAGCAACTTGTCGTAGCTCTGGGCGTAAAGGTAGAGCAATTCTGGGTCTTTGGGATGGATGATGGAGGCCTCTTCCAAGCTGAGGATGCAGCGGCGCATGTCTCCACCTATTAGTGCTGTGCGCGCATTGTTCATGAGGCGAGCAAACTCTGCTTCGCCCTTTTTCTCCTCTGCATTTTCCGCGTTATCTTCTTCGCCAGTGGGGATCAGTTTTGCCTGCTGCAAGCGTTTCCTATCCTCCTCTTCCAGACGTTTCATGAGGTCCTCTATGTCCTCTTGCTCCAAAATGGTATTGACATCGCGAGCGGGCAGCACAGGTATGTCATCTGTTGACTGATAAGTAGCCAGCGTGGGTTTAGCACCCAGTGCGGCAGCATCTTGATTTTTATCTAGGAGGGCAGCCAACTCCCGCGCCTCAATGGCGGCAGCTCTAGCCTGAGCTTCCTCTAATTTGAGCTGCTGGGTGGCGTGCATCTGAGACACGGTGTTCTCCCAGCGTTTGATAATACCAATCGCCGTCAAAATAAAAAGAACAATAAGCAGTGACCACAGGAGACGCAGGCATAGTCTATAGCTCAGCAGGAAGGCAAGAAATCGCGATTCCCGTGGCGGAAGGGGAGCTAGTGACGCATTTTCTGGCTGGGATGGTGATAGCATAGGGGAGGAGTTTTATGAGCTCGTCTAGTCGCTTGATTTCTTGTCGTCTTGCTCTACGGCGTATTCAATAATATCACCCGAGTACTTTGCCAAAACAGACTTCATGAATTGATCTGCTGGCTCTCCCTTTTTGCGATCAAATCCACCGTAGGTCATGCCGTCTACCTTGATCTTCTTTCCAGAGACAACAAAGAAGGCAGCCCCCTTGTAACCGGGGCCCCATTGGCGCAAGTCAATGCTGGTAATTTCATCAACCTTAAAGACACGCCCAGCGGCTTTTACCTCATCGCCAGAGATACTCAATGTGCGACGTGAGGTGCGGATGATAAAGTAAAGAATCACTCCACCCAAGAGCACGCATACTCCGCCTGCAATCCACTGTTCATTGATAGTGGAGACATCGTAGGGCTTTTCTGCTGGCTTGAGGGGGTAGCGCATGCGGCTGCTGTACTGCTTCCATGCGTCATTCCAGCTACCGCTCATCAGCGCGTGATTGCGAAACTCCTCGGGTGCGCCAGTGGCTATATCAAGATTGCTGGGGATGGGGTATTCTTTCCCATCAAAGAGGACAACTGTCGCATCTTCATTGAGTTCCACACCCTTGAGGGAGAGAAGGAGGGGACGATTTTTCCAATCAACACCCCAAGTATAAGCGCTACTCTGCTTCGCCATTTGCCCACCCTCTGCAAAGGCGGTGTAGGAAAAGTAGGCCGCATTTTTTTTCTTGTAACCTATCGCGCCGTCATAGAAAAAGTACAAGGCAAAACCCCATACAGCAACTAAAATGATGATGAAGCGCACAAAGGTATCCTTCGTCGGGCGGCAGACAATAGGCTCTGAACTCATGCAGTTACTTTATCACAAAATAGACAGCTTGAACAGCCAAAAAGCCAGATTAGACTAGGAAATCACATCAAAGCCATTGTCGATAAAAAGCTGACGTATGGCAAGCACCCTCTCTTCGGAAGGTGATTCGACAGAGAGCTGATAGTTGAGACCGAGACGTTCCCACTTGCTCACTCCCATGGCGTGATAGGGTAGCAGTTCCAGCTTTTCCATACAATCCTTGTAGGGTTGCAGGAAGCAGATTAATCTTTCAATATACCCCTCCTCCAGACTATAACCGGGGACTAGCACTTGGCGTATGCGCACTTTCTTTTTTTTGCTGTGCAAGAAATTCAAAAATTGCAGTACCTTGTCATTGCTACGGCCTACTAGCTTTTTGTGCATCTCCTCGTCAAGATGCTTGATATCCAGCATGAACAAATCAGTATAATCGACAAGCTCTTCCAAGGTCTCATCAATCTTCACATAACCACAGGTGTCAATGCAACAGTGAATATCATGCTCCTTGAGTCTCTTGAAAAGCTGGAGGACAAAGGGGGCTTGCAGGAGGGGCTCTCCACCCGATACCGTCACACCACCCTTTGTGAATTGAAAAAAGTTACGGTACTTGAGGATGTCTGCAAGCAAATCATCCACACTGCGCTTGTGCTCTTCTTTTTTAATCCAAGTGTCTGGATTATGGCAGTAAAGGCAGCGGAAAGGACAGGATTCAACAAAAATAACATAGCGAATGCCGGGACCATCTAGGGTCCCGGCAGTCTCTATTGAATGAATATATCCTGTATTAGATACGCTCATGGAATGTGCGCGAAATAACTTCTTCTTGCTGCGCTTTGGTCAGCTTGATGAAGTTGACAGCGTAGCCAGATACGCGAACGGTGAGTTGAGGATAATTCTCTGGGTGCAACATAGCATCCTTCAACACCTCACGCTGTAGTACGTTGACATTGATGTGTTGCCCCTTGTTTTGCATGTAGGCGTCCAACATACCCTTGAGGTTGCTGATGCGTTCTTCTTCCGACTTGCCCAAGGAGCTGGGGATGATGGAGAAGGTGTTGGATATGCCATCTTTTGCATGCTCGAAGGGCAGCTTTGCCACGGAGCAGAGGGAGGCGATAGCACCGCACTCATCACGGCCGTGGAATGGGTTAGCACCAGGCGCGAAGGGCACTGTAGCCTTGCGTCCGTCTGGTGTGCTACCTGTCTTGAGACCGTAAACAACGTTAGAGGTGATGGTGAGGATGGATTGTGTAGCCACGGCGTCTCTGTAGGTGGGACGTTGGCGAATCTTGCTCATAAAGCGTTCTACCAACTCTGTCGCAATGCTGTCCACCTTGTCGTCGTTGTTGCCGTACTTGGGATAATCGCCTTCGATTTCGAAGTCTACAGCGATACCCTTTTCGTTACGAATAGCCTTGACCTTCGCATGCTTGATAGCACTGAGGGAGTCAACCGTGATGGAGAAACCTGCAATACCACAACCAAGGTTGCGTACTACGTCCTTGTTCATCAGGGAAAGCTGAGCCTTCTCGTAGTAGTGCTTGTCATGCATGAAGTGGATGATATTGAGAGCATTGACATAATGCGTCGCCAACCAGTCCATCATGAGGTCAAACTTTGCATTAACCTCGTCAAAGTTGAGGTACTCGGAGGTGCAGGGCTCAAAGCCTTCTGCAACGAGGTCTTGTGACACCTCATCATAACCACCATTGATGGCGTAGAGGAGAGCCTTTGCAAGGTTAGCACGAGCACCGAAGAACTGCATGTCCTTGCCCAATGTCATGGGGGATACACAGCATGCAATGCCGTAGTCATCACCAAAGATGGGGCGCATGAGGTCATCGTTTTCATACTGGATGGAGGATGTCTCAATGGACAGCATGGAGCAGTAGTTCTTGAAGCCATCGGGGAGATTCACAGACCAAAGCACTGTCATGTTGGGCTCTGGAGCAGGACCGAGGTTGGTGAGGCTGTGCAGCATGCGGAAGCTATTCTTTGTCACCATGGGGCGACCGTCCAAGCCCATACCACCAATGCACTCTGTGACCCAGACGGGGTCACCGCTGAAGAGGTCGTTGTACTCGGGCGTACGGAGGAAGCGCACCATGCGCAGCTTGATGATGAAGTCATCGAGGATTTCTTGTGCTTCTTCTTCTGTCAGAATACCAGCTGCGATATCGCGCTCGCTGTAAATGTCGAGGAAGGAGCTAACGCGACCCAAAGACATGGCTGCACCGTTCTGATCCTTGATTGCGGCAAGGTAGGCAAAGTATGTCCACTGCACCGCTTGGCGGAAGTTGTGGGCAGGCTGGGAGATGTCATAACCATAGCTAGCAGCCATGGTCTTCATTGCGTTAAGGGCGTTGATTTGCTCGGCAAGCTCCTCGCGCTCTTGAATCAGGATGGCTGTCATGGCCAGCATGTCGCTGCTGCCCTTTTGAGCCTTCTTATCTTCGATGAGGCGGTCAATGCCATAAAGAGCCACGCGGCGGTAGTCACCTATGATACGTCCACGGCCGTAGGAGTCAGGAAGACCTGTGAGCACACCACTCTTGCGGCATGCCATAATCTGAGGGGTATATGCTTGAAAGACGCCCTCATTGTGCGTCTTCTTATGCTTGGTGAAGATTTCCTTCACCTTTTCACTCTTGGGGAGATTGTATGCTTCGCAAGAAGCCTCTACCATGCGGTAACCTCCATTGGGCATGATGGCACGTTTAAGAGGCGCATCTGTTTGGAGACCCACGATAAGTTCATTTTGCTGGTCAATATAACCTGCTCCAAAAGCGTCGATGGCAGAGGGGGTTTCCACATCGGCATCAAGAAGACCGTTGTTAAGTCTTTCCTTCTGCATGAGTTCACTCACAGTCTTCCACATTCCCTTTGTGCGTTCTGTGGGAGCTGTCAGGAAGGAGCTATCACCTTCATAAGGTTTATAGTTTTTTTGTATAAAGTCCGCTACATTAATGCTTTGATTCCAATCACCCGATTGGAATCCTTTATACTGCTCATAAGATTCAATTGAAGAGCTATTCATATATATAATGATTCTTTAACTATTACAAATAAAATGTTTCTAAGTTATGAATGCATCATAGCCCTTCACCTCCATGAAGTCAAGCAAGTTCAGAAAAAAATAACAATTATTTTTTTGTTGTTGATTTCAAATAGATTATTTTATAAAGAAGAGGCAAGAATACGCCACCAGAAAGGAAGTTACCCACCGTCACCCAAAGGAAATGCGAGCTATAGGAAGCAGTGTTCCACAAATCGGGCTCAAGGATGAGCCCTACGTTCACGTAGTACATGTTAGCAACAACGTGTTGGAAGCCACAGTAGACAAAGAGGCAGATAGGAAAAAAGATGGCTAGTATTTTCCCGCCTAGGGTATTGGTTGCCAAGGCCATCCAAACAGCTATAGCGACCAGAACATTACAGAGAAAACCACTAGCAATAGCCTCAGCCACACCAAGATGCAATTTATGCTCTGCCGTATCGACTAGTAGCTCAACAAAGGCTGCCGCATGATATGACCCAGCCACGTAGCTCACATAGGCAAGAGATGCCGCACCTATAAAGTTACCCAACCACACGGCCACGATACCACGTAGAAAGGCCGCCGCTTTAGACTGCTTCTGCATCAAAGCCAGCGTACCTAGCGCATCACCTGTGAACAGAGAACCGCCCACCAGCACGGTCAGCATCAAACCTGTGGGGAAGAGGCAGGCACCCACCAGCTTGCCAACACCACCGCCAATGTGATGGAGGGCTAGCATATTACCCAGAGCCGCCAAGGCGATAAAGAGTCCTCCCATCACACCGAGGAGGAGGGTTTTGGAAAAGGGGTAGCTGGCCTTAGTACAGCCTAACTTGATAACTTGCTGCGTTGTTTCAGGATTAGTAAGCATGGACATGGTATTGGGAGATGCCCTATTCTAAACACTTGCCCCCTGATGTAAAGAGAAAATATTGCAACATAGAATTGACTTCACGACTCACTGTGATTTAATAGAGGCAACATGAGTCAATCATCCATAGAACAAGCCGTATTAGAAGGAATGAAGCAAGCAATGAAGAGCAAAGACACCTTTGCTCTCAGCGCACTGCGAGCCCTCAAAACCGCCATCCAGAATGCCCGCATCCTCAAGGGCAGCACCACAGCAGAACTGGATGAGGCAGAAATCACAGCCATTGTCCGCAAGCTCATCAAGCAAGGAGAAGACTCCATCGCCATGTACGAAAAGGCAGAGCGTGCCGAGCTGGTCGAAAAGGAGCAAAAGGAGATAGCCACCCTAGCCGCCCTCCTCCCAGCCGATATGACAGAGGAAGAAGTCAATGCCCTCCTTGATGCCGTCATCACCGAAACCGGTGCAAGCAGCAAAAAGGACATGGGACGCGTCATGAAAGAAATGCAAACCCGCTGCGCTGGTCGCGTCGCAGGGAAGGTCATCTCCCAACTCGTCTCCAGCCGCCTAAGCTAAAAAAACACAGAAAAATTCTCTTATGAAATGGTATGCCATCATCGTCGCCGCAGGTAGTTCCCGTCGCGCGGGCTTTGACAAGCTATCCGCCCCACTGGCAGGACGCGCTGTCTTACTGCGTAGCGTGGACGCCTTTGTTGCAGCTGGCGCTGATGGCATCATCCTAGTCACCCCCCTCACCCGCTGGCAGGAGTTGGACTGCGAAGCTCTCGCCAGAGAGCTTCCCATGCCACTCCTGCGTGTGGATGGAGGGAAAGAGAGGCAAGACTCCGTCTACGCGGGACTATCTGCCCTACCAGAGGACTGTGACTACGTGGCCGTGCATGATGGCGCGCGCCCACTCATATCCCCATCCGATATTCTATCCTGCCTCACTGCTGCGCAGGAAACTGGCGCAGCCACCTGCGCGCACCCCATCGTTGATACCCTCAAAAGGGCGGACGCGGGGCAGCAATCACTCCCCGAAGCCATCAGCCGAGACAATCTCTGGGGCATGGAGACCCCTCAAACATTCCAAAAAGATCTCCTTATCAAGGCCTATCACCAGCTGCTAGAGTCAGGAGTCACTGCCACTGACGAGGTGTCTGCCTTAGAACAATTAGGAAAGGCAACACAGCTAGTCAGCAGCCAGATGAACATGAAAATCACGCTACCACATGACCTCGCTCTCGCGGAGTTATTTTGGCAGCAGCGGCAGGAAAAATGAAGCAACTGTGGATCATAGGTGTCGGCTTTCTGGGCTCTCGGCTCGCCAGTCACTGGCAGAGCGAAGGGCTACAGGTCATAGGCATTGATCTACGCGATGGGGAACATGTCAGCTACAGAGGAGATGCCGCAGAGCTGGACTTTTTGCGCCATATCCACCAAGAAGTAGGTAGCCCCGATGCCATCATCTGCGCCCAATCTACCAAGGGCGGCAGTGCCGAGGACTACGAGCGATGCTACCTGCGTGTGCTAGAAAACCTCATAGAGCTCTTCCCCCAAATGCCCGCGCTGGTCTTCTGCTCCTCCACCTCCGTGTATGGAGGGAGAGATGGCAGCAGTTATGATGAGCGCAGCCTCCCCTGCCCGCGTCAAGCACAGGCAGAAATACTGCTGCAAGCAGAACACCTTGCCCAGCAAGAAGGCGGCATCATCCTACGCCTCGCACCCCTTTATGGTGTAGGACGCTGTGCCCTGCTCTACCGCTACCTCGTTGGAGAAATGCCCCTAGCAGGAGAGGACAGCCGCATCCTCAACTACGCCCACATCGACATGGTGGCAGAGCAACTTTGCCAGCTGCTCCGAGAGGGTCTCATCGGCACCTACAACCTTGTCAGTGACCAAATGACAAAGGGCGAAGCCCTGCAATATCTTTCAGCGCAAACAGGACTACCCCGCCCCAATGAAAGGCGAAAAGCCTCCTCACGTGGGCTATCGCATCAACGCATCCTCTCCTGTCACCCCCAACTCCAAGCCCGAGGCTGGGATCAAATGAAGCACTTCATCAATGAAAACGCCCCTTGAGCATTACCGCACGCTAGAGCTAGAAGTAGGTGCCAGTGAAGAGGAACTGCGCGCCGCCTTCCGTCGCTTGGCAAAGCAGCACCACCCCGACCGCCAGCAGGGAGACAGGGACGGGGGGAAGCGTTTTCGCGAAATAGTGGAGGCCTTCCGCTTTCTCAAAGAATATCAGGCAAGTGTGAAGTCAGATGAAGACGGGCTTAACCACCCGCGATACGCCCACATCTCCCCCGAGATGCGTAACATGCCGCGCCAAGTCCGTCTCCACCCTCGACGCAAGCCAAAGGACAAGGATAAGGACAAGGAAAAACAAAGCAGGCGCGGCCCACGCATACGCATCCGAGCCCCCTTTGTCACCCCCATTGCGCGTATTGTCCCATCACTCACCAACCACAAGACAAAGACAGAGTACTACAGCGCCATCGTCGCTATTGCCTTCTTGTTAATCACCGCACTCGGCACACTCATCTCCATCACAATTAAATTATTGAGAACCCCTGCGCCAGAACCAGCAGCAGCCCCCAGCTACACGCAGGAGGAAAAGGAAAAAATGGTAGAGGTCTTTATCGACACAGAGGGAGAGAAGGACAAATAGCTACTTTTCCCCTAGCTCATCGCCCTCGCAAATGCAGAACACGCGCTCTTCTCCCTCATAGAGGGATTTGCCCTGCAAAAAGTCATCCAGAGAGTATTCTTGCTCCCACTCCTCCTCATGTGAAAAGTGGTGCTGGCAACGCGCATAGCGATGTATGGTGCTATGCTCTGGCATTTCCTGCAAAAAGCCCAAAAACTCCTGCCAGTCCTCCGTTTGCCTCACACGTGGTGTGGGAAAGCGCGATGCAAAATAGAAAACAATCTTGTCCGTGAAGGTGTCTTCCTTTTTCTCATTGAGGATAATATAGCCGTAATCATCCAAATCGTTCATGATAATTTCATAATCACCGTGACGCGCCATGCTGGTTAATTCTATGGCCTTTACCTTGGGGCAACCCGCCTTTTCTAGTATTTCTTGGCGTTTCTCATTCTCATACCAATAATCCCGCGCACTGTGCCCCATCTTGTCAATGATGTTCACATTGGCACCCATTTTGATGAGCAATTGCACAATCTCGGGATCATCATGGTAAAAAATCGCACTGCGCCCCTTGGCATCACAGGCATCTAGGTCAGCACCATGCTGGATGAGGGTCTGAATATCCGAGGCCTTTTGGTGCGTCATCAGGGGACGACGCTGCTCCCCCAAGGATGCGGCATTGGGATCACCACCATGCTTGAGAGCCAAGCGCAGCATATCACCCGTGAAGTACAGCGTCTGCTCTGCGCTGACGATGGGATTGGACTTGATCAGCTGGGAGTATGTCTGTTCATTACCCAGATGCCCCGCCATCTCTATCATGGCCTCATTGGCAGAAAGGCCGCAGCGCAGCATGTTTTTGAGGCAGTCCCATGCGCGGGTCAGAATAACCAACTCTCCCAGCGTGATATTATACTCGGGATGCAGCAGGAGGGGATTTTCTCCATGCTCTAGACCTGGGTAAAAGGCGCGTAGCTTTGACCATTTATCTGCATGCAAAGCAGCCGTCAGCTCCTCCAGAGCCTTATCATCGAGCGACAGCTCGAAGTGATAGGTCTCTTTAGCTGCTGCTTTCTCCTCATCCTTCTGCTGCGCCATAAAGGGCACAGCAGACAAGAGAAGAAGGGCTAGGGTATTCAATAATCTCATGTATGCCTACATATAGTAACGTAAACACCCCCGCCCTGTCAACTGGGTGACACAGAAAGATCCTGTGTGATTATGGAAGGGTGTAGTACAAGACCTTTCCAGACTCATCCGCCGTGAAAGCAACATGCTTCCCATCGGGCATGAAGATGAAACAGGGGGAAGAGCCTAATTTCTTTTGCTTGAGCTTTCGGTACTTTTTCGTTTTCTTGTTGTAGATGAAGCATTCAGAATTCGAGTTTTTATAGCCCACATGGGGTCCATAGGGAGAATGGACTATAGTGAAATCATCCACCCTGCTGCTAAGCTTTGTCTGCTCACCCGTCTTGTTATTGCAATAATAACTCGCCCCATCGACGCAGATGATGTATTCATCACCACCTCTGGCGTAGTGAATTCTCCAGATTTGACCTTTCCACTTCTTTTCCGTGACTTTACCTGTTTCAATATTGTAAATGAAGGTCTTATTCTTATCGTCAGTGAAGTAAATCTTCTCGCTACTGGAAGAGATAGCAAAATCACTGGATCTCACAGAGAGAATCTTCTTCTCCTTCCATGTTTTCATATCCAGTATATTGAGGCTTCCTACTACTGGTTGCTTCCTCGTCTGCATGGTAAAGACAAAGTGACGCTTATCAGGCGTGAGTTTGCCGAGGAATAGTCCACCCTCCTGAGTCGATTTAAAATCACGGACAAATTCCAGCGAGGGGACAGAGTGGAGGCGCATTCTATCTGTAGTACCTATAAGGATGGCACTATCATTCAACCAATGCGTCTCCTCAAAGCGCTCATCCCTTTCTAAATCAACAGTTCCCAGAGACTTCATATTTTCAACATCGTAGAACTCTATCCTATTATAGCGTTCCATAGGCAGAGCAAGGTACGCGCCACTGGGCGAAAAAGCAGCCTTCATTAGCACATTGGAAGGCACATCATGGATTTTTCCTGTTGCTAACTCGACGATAACAGTCTTGCTATCCTTGTGTATTACACCGTCAAAGTTAGATAGAACCATGTAGAGGCTTTGAGGATCAATGACTGGTCCTCTTGAGGAGGAATGATTGACTTCGTATACTTTTTTCTTTGCACTATCATAGACATAGTACCAAGACCCAGCGTCTGCGCGCTGCGCTATGAGGTAGCGCTTATTGGGCGAGATGGTAAAACTAGCAGCTTTGTGTTTTCCCTGCGTGTACTCTACAATCTCTTGCTGTGTTATGTTTGCAGACAGATTAGAGAGGGCGAAAAATGCGCCAAATAAAATAGAAGGTAAGAGTTTCATGATTCTTAGCTTAACAAATAATCATTACTGAAGGCAAGTTTTTTTACGCATTGAGAGCAAAAAAAAGCAGCCATTCACAAAGGAATGGCTGCCTTTTCTTGCATTGAATTTACAGGGCGGCTTTAACGTACTTTTCAACTATTGCCTTCAGTGCGTCTAGGTCTTGCTGGCTAAGCAACCAATCAGCTGTGCTATTGGGGTCAGCTGTCATCTTGTAAGTCATGCTTACGTAGAGAGGCTTGCCATCTGCGCCCTCAAAAACCCAGTTTGTCATGGGCATATTGTGTCCGTGATAGACATTGGTGTTTACCTTGAGGCTGGCTTTGGGGTTGACCTTCATGCGGGCAAGGATGGGCTGCACCTCGGCCAGCTGTTCAGGGCTGAGGGTGAGCTTTACCCAGCCCTCATTCTTGTCCTTGGCGCGCTCGCGATTCCAGTTCATGAGACCAATGGTCTTGCTGCTCTGGATTTGGGTCAACTGTGCCGCCAGATTGGCTTGGTGCTGTTCATCGCCGATTTGAACCTTCTTGGCAGGCTCTCCGTTCTCTGCTAGGGCAGCAGGAAGAAGAGATGCGACAGAAAGGAGTAATGCTTGAAATAAAATGGGAGTCTTCATATGTGTTATGTGCAACTATGATTGCTAGCGGGATTGTAGTATTTCCTGTCATAGAAAGGCAAGCAGATATTACCCCCCATGTGTTACAATTGTGTAACATGGATTTCACCCATATTTTATCTTGCCTGAGGAAAACAGATTTGCTAAATTAATACTATATGAAAAAGCATGCCCTTATTCTTTCGTCGCTGATGCTCTCCCCCCTTGCTGCGGAGACGCAGAATGTAGAGTCTATTTTTGAATCCCTCTCCTCACCCGCGAGAGAGACGATCA
>CAYJON010000065.1:0-13281 GCA_964371795.1 uncultured Akkermansia sp.
GCTTTGGCTACCGCGGTGTCATGCTCGACGTCTGCCGTCACTTCCAATCTGTAGAGTGCATCAAACGCCAGATTGACGTGCTTTCCATGTTCAAGATGAACCGCCTCCACTGGCATCTCACAGAAGATCAGGGCTGGCGTATCGAAATCAAAAAATACCCCAAGCTCACAGAAATTGGTGCTCAACGCGTCGAGGGCGAGGGCTATGTGTACAAGGGCTTCTACACACAGGAAGAGGTCAAGGACATAGTCGCCTACGCCGCGGCTCGTCAAATCACCATCATCCCAGAATTTGAACTACCAGGTCATGAGCTGGCAGCCATCGCGGCCTACCCAGAACTCTCTTGCAAAAACTCCAAGGTAACCCCCCGCATCATCTGGGGCGTGGAAGACATCGTCATGTGCCCTGCAAAGGATCTCACCTTCCGCTTCATAGAAGACATCATTAACGAAATGGCGCCCCTCTTCCCTGGTGAGTACTTCCACGTGGGAGGGGATGAGTGCCCCAAGACCAGCTGGAAAAACTGCCCCGCCTGTCAGGACTTCATCAAGAAAAATAACCTACAAGCCAAGGACGGACACAGCGCAGAAGAACGTCTACAAAGCTACGTCATAGAGCGCGCAGAAAAAATGCTCGCCAAGCACGGCAAAAAGCTCATCGGCTGGGATGAAATCTTGGAAGGCGGACTCTCCCCCAACGCCACCGTCATGTCATGGCGTGGAGAAAAGGGTGGTATAGAAGCCGCCATGCAAGGCCATGACGTCGTCATGACCCCCAACTCCCACCTCTACCTCGACTACTACCAAGGAGACTGCAACATAGAGCCTGTCGCCATTGGCAACTACGTCACCCTAGAGCGCAGCTACTCCTACAACCCAGTTCCTGCCCTCCTACAGGAAAATGGCAAGGGACACCACATACTGGGCGTACAGGGCAACCTCTGGTCAGAGTACATGTACACAGACCAGCTCATGGAATACCGCCTCTACCCACGCGCCTTGGCCATAGCGGAAATAGGTTGGAGCGTGCCAGAGAAAAAGAACTTCCAAGACTTCTCCCGCCGCGTCAACAACGCCTCCGTCCGCTTGGACGCCTACGGCATCAACTACCACATCCCTCAGCCAGAGCAAGAGATAGCCAGCAACCACCTCGCCTTCACCGACAAGACGGAGATAGCCTTCCGCACCACACGCCCCGTCAAGATGGTCTACACCCTAGATGGCAGCGAACCAACACCAGAATCCACGGAATACACCAAGCCACTGGCATTCAGCGAAACCACATTGCTCAAGATACGCTCCGTCCTGCCCTCTGGCAAGATGAGCCCCACGCGCAACATACGCGTAGAAAAGCAACAACTCGCCCCTGCTCAAAATGTAGCAGACGCCAAGGCTGGCTTGAAGATGACCATCATCCCTGGGAAGTACCTCAACATGGCAGAACTAGCTGCCAGCAAGAGCGCACCTCAGCATCGCGTCATCAGCAACTTGGGTCAAATCAAGGTAGGCAACGAGAACCACTCCACCATATCTGAAGGCTATATCAACATACCAGAAGACGGAGTCTATCTCTTCCGCACGAACAACAACCAACTTTTCATCAATGGAAAACTCATCGTTGACAACGACAAGGAAGTGAAGAGATTCTCACGCAATGCGGGAGCAATCGCCCTATCAAAGGGAATGCACTCCATCAAGGTCGTCTGGTTGGGTAACATCATAGGTGGATGGCCCAGCAACTGGGACAACGCCGAGGTTAGCTTCCAGAACTTGGTAACCAAGAAGAGAGAGGTGGTACAACCCGCCATGCTCTTCCACAAGCCATAAGAGAGCGGCAAACTCACAAATTCAAAATCCCCTTAGAGCACACGCTTTAAGGGGATTTTCGATTAAGAGTTTTCCTGCGCTTGCGTTCAATGGATTCCCAAGGTCCACTGACCTTGGGCAGGGTCAAGGGACAGCGTCCCTTATGGGCGCGGGCAGAGCCCGCAAGGCATTTTGCGAGAGAGCAAAATGAGACGAAGAAAGTCCAAGGCACTCCTTGGACGGCCTGAGCGCAGCGAAGGTGATGAGGATTCTTGCCCTTGACCCAGCAGGGCTCTGCCCTGCACCCGCCCAAGAGCGTACTCTTGGGAATCTGTTGAACGCAAGGCGCAGGGCGACGCAGCTCTACTAGCTTAGCTTCTCGCCCTCCTTGCACGCACGCCTTCGGCTAGGGTATCCAATATCTCTATCGTCTCATCCCAGCCAACACAGGCATCCGTAATGCTCACGCCATACTGCAAGGGCTTACCAGCTTCGCACTTCTGACTGCCCTCATGGATATTACTCTCAATCATGACAGCACCTATGCGCTGCTCTCCAGCTGCGAGCTGCTCTGCTACATTCTGTGCAACTAAGGCCTGCTCCTGCCAACGCTTGTTGCTGTTGCCATGAGAAAAGTCTATCATGAGCCTATTGATAATTCCAGCCTTCTGCTGCAACTCCCATGTCTGCTCTATGTACTCTGGTGCGTAGTTGGGCCCCTGTGTAGATCCACGTAGGATGATGTGACAGCAGTCGTTGCCCTCTGTAGAGACGATGGCTGATACGCCCTGCTTGGTCACGGAAAGGAAGTTGTGGCTGCTCTGCGCAGAGATGATGCCATCAACGGCTATCTGCACGCTGCCTGTTGTGCCGTTCTTGAAGCCCACGGGCATGGACATACCACTAGCGAGCTCTCGGTGCACCTGACTCTCTGTCGTGCGCGCTCCAATTGCGCCCCAAGAGACAAGATCTGAGATGTACTGCGGGGTGATGACATCCAAAAACTCTGTCGCAGCGGGCACTTTCATCTCACCCAAACGGAGTAATAATCCACGCGCCATCCTCAAGCCAGAGTTGATGCAAAAGCTATCATCCATGAAGGGGTCATTGATGAGCCCTTTCCATCCAACTGTGGTGCGAGGCTTTTCAAAGTAGACTCGCATGATGAGAAGAAGGTCTTTGTCGTATCGCTCCCGTATGTCTACAAGACGCTGAGCATAGTCTATCGCACCCACTGTGTCATGGATGGAGCAAGGCCCCATCATGACAGCGAGTCTGTCGTCCTCATGCTTTAGGATTTTCTTAAAAGCGCTGCGTGTGCTGTATACTACCTTGGAGACTTCTTGGCTAGCAGGAAAGTCCTCCATCAAGATGTCGGGTGAAATAAGTGCGCGTATATTGCTGATACGGACATCGTCCGTGACAAAGTTTTTCATTGGTGAATTCGATTGCTTGCTGACCTATACAAGATAAGCCAGCAAGCCTTGTTATATAAAATATGTGATGTAGATGATTTTTTTTGGGGTAGCTAGGGGGCTTGCTTAGTTGCCCTGCTTTTTCCAAGTATAGATGTTGTCTTCTAGGGACTCTTCATACTCTTCCTTTGTAAGGGTAGAAGGTTTCTTGGGAGCGCCCTTTGTGTCTGTTCCCAGTGAATAGGCAATCACCTGTTGGCGGGTTTCCTTGCCCTTGGCATAGGGGTCGATAACACCGCCCTCTGTAGCATCCAAGTAGGTGAAAGCAACACGATAGGGTGTGCCCCATGGGTCATAAAGGCCAAGCTCTCCATTGTTCTCATAAAGACCATCCTTAGCAACGTCTTGAAGGCTGGAGTTGAGGTACATCTTTCTGTCACCGTTAAGGATTTCATCGTTCTTGTTCTCGCGCACAGTCAGCGCTGCAAGGAGACCTGCGTCTTTACCTGGTTCCAGCACGATGTGGAATTCGTCATTTGCGTTGGGCTCTAACTCACCATCTCTGACGGGGAAAGCACTGTAGTCACGGTAGAAGTTTTTGACACCTGTTACGATATCAACACATTTGGTTTCTGCCGCCTTGACGCGACCCTTTTCCACCATGGAAAGGTAGAAAGGATATCCCACACCAGCGAGCACTGCGATGATGGCGATAACGACGATTAGTTCGATAAGGGTGAAGCCCTTTCGTGGTTTAAGAGAGTTGAACGTTTTCATTTCCCTTTGATTCTACCATAAACACATTGGAGATTGCAAGCATGAAATAGTGCATGTTTGTGCATTGATTGCTCAATACATCACTTCTTCCAAGTACAGGCCCTCAGGTGGGGCACAGTAGCGTGATTTTTCCGCTGCGGGGGCTAGCGCAAGCATGTCGCGCAGAGAGTCCATACTCATGCGCTTTTTGGCTATCTGGTGCGCCGTTCCAACCATGAGGCGCACCATCTTGTAAAGAAAGCCATTGCCTGTAATGTGTATGTCAATCTGGCTGCCCACCTCGCGCAGTTCCACGGAGCTGATGATACGCGTGTAAAAGCCCTCTGGTATTGGCTGCGGCTCATTACCCCTGTTGACGGCAAAATGTCGGAAGTCATGCTCCCCCACAAAGCACTGCATGGCCTCATGCAACAAGGACATATCAAGCCCCCTCCTCACATGCCAGAAGCGGTGCAAGTCAAAGGGCGAAAGCACCTCTGCCCTCTCCATGCGGTAGAGGTAGGTTTTTTCCTTAGCAGAGTAACGTGCATGAAAGTCGCTGGTCACCTCCCTCACCTCATTGATGCGAAGTTGCGCAGGGAGATTTGCATTGAGGGCAGCCCTCCATGCCTCGTGCGAGAGCTTATTATCCTCTGGGATATCGAGGTGAAAATACTGACGCAGTGCGTGCACGCCAGCATCTGTGCGCCCCGAGGCACTGACGCGCTTTGTAACACCCAGCCCACTGCCCTCACCCAGTAACTTTCGGCAGGCTCTCTCTACTGCATCCTGCGCAGCAGTACCGCAGACCTGACTTTGCCAGCCTCGAAAGTGATGACCCAAGTAACTGCACTGAAAGAGGAGACGTGGCATGATAGGTTTTTGTGAAAAAGGCGGAACTTCCAAGAAGTTCCGCCCCAAAAATTGTTGATTGAAGGAAGAGATTATTCCGCGTCAGCTTCTTCGTCAGCTGGTGCTTCGTCTTCGCCTTCTACTACTTCTTCAGAAGCGCGCTCAGGGATGGCGACTGGTTCTTCTTTGTCATTGTAGAACAGACCAATCTTGGTTGCGTCACCCATGTATTCGATGGCGTCGCGCAGATCGTTAGAGCCGTAGTAAGCTTCGATATTGCCTGTGCTAGCGTGCTCCTTGTTTTCTGTGTTTTGCAAGTAGGCTGTGCCATCTGTCTTGCTTTGCTCATCGGCTAAGGTGTGGGGCTCAGCCGCACGGTTTTGACCGATGGCCATGAGAACTTCATCAGCGTTTACAGAGCCAGCATAATCAACGACGGGCTTGCTACCACGGATACGACCGATTTCCTTGACAAGAGCTACAACTGCTTCTACATAGACTTCTGGATTTTCAGCAGACTTGAGAAGAGCGGTTTCATTCATAGCAAAGACGCGAATACCTGCGTCTTGATAACGCTTGTTAATGGCAGCAACACGGGGAGCAGCAGCTTGAGCGGACTTGTAATCCGTAACTGTTTGCAGTTCTGTTGTAAGCTCTTTGGCAAGGTCAAGAACACTCTTGTCTTCTTTTTGACAGGATGTGAGGGAGACGAGGGCGGCTAGCGCGCAGGCTGAGGGGAGAAAGAATTGTTTCATGGAAATAAAAGGGGACGTAATAAGATGATACGATAGAAATATATCAAGTGGACTAGGTGCTGTCAAGCAAAAGAGCGGAATTTTTCAGAATATCAGAAAGTTTTCTCTCCTTTGCCGCGGGAAGGGGACTTAGCGCCCCTCACTCCGACTAGCAAATGTCCGTATAGAGGTTTAGGGAGCTGGTTCTGGTTCGGGTTCAGGCTCGGGCTCTGGCTCGGGTGCTATATTGATGGTAAAGGTCATGCTCAGATTGGTCAAATCAAAGTTTACCTCATCAATAGTCAACTCCGGATTATCTCCGTAAATTTGCCCTACATCATAGCGCAAGTGACCACTCTTGTAGATAGCCTTGTAGACAATTTCATCGTCAGTTTGGCTCATGATAGTAACAAACTGAATGGTAACATTGGTGAAATTGAACAAACGAGCCTGTGAATCGGGCGCAGGGTCTGCAAGAAGCTGGAAATCAAATGGTCCAAGGAGCGCACCATTCGCGGGTGGTCGGGTCCACGTTCCTGCCACGTCACCAGGACGGGCATCAAAAAAGGGCGACATGGCATCATAGCGCGGAGGCAAATCAAACGCAGTTATATCACCGCCATCTACTGTACCACTGATAACAAAGGACACGTCCTCTGGTCCAGAGATGAATTCGATAGGATCCATTGCTGGGTCAGTGATTTCGTTGAAGTACTCAGCATGCTGAATCGTGACTTCTTCTGCACCTGTTGGTAACAAGGAGTCGGGAAATTCAACATCGCCAAAGGTGGGGGTCTCATCATTAGTGTCTGTACTATTGTTAGTACAAGCAGCAAAGAAGGACAAACCAAGAGGGAAGAGAATAGCACTTGCTAGCCTTTTTGATGTTATCTTCATATGATTAAAATTGTTTGATTAAAAGCTTCCAGCCTTATTGAGATAGTAGGGCATCCCGAATTGCGTCACCTCAGCATCTACTTGCTCTGAATCGGGAACGAGAGGGTATTCGCGAATAATTTTGCCACCAATAGTGGAATCAACCGTACCTGCTCCAAAATTGAAGCGCATGCTGATTTCAGTAATGCGAGAAAACTCAAGACCACCGAAGGCCTCTCTGAGGTCAGCATTGTAGGGGCTTGTCTCGGCATCGACAAAACTAGCCTCAACAATTCCGATAAGGGGTACACCATTAGTACTGCTCTCCACTGTGTAGACGAACTGGACAGGGATGGGCTCATCAGCGCCTTCGACGACAATAAAGCCCTCTGTAGCAACTGTATCACCGCCCATTAAGTCTTCAATATAGGTCGTGGGGACTATTCTAACAGGACTAGAAAGATATGCAAGAAGCTCATACTTGCCTGATGCAAAATCCTCAGTAGTCAACGCGCCCTCGCTAAGCGTAGCTGCATCTTCAGTATTATCGCTGGGTGAGCAGGAACTAAGGCTAACGAGACTTCCCATTGTTAGCATACCTGCAAGAAGAAATGTAATTTTCTGTTTCATATAAATGGATATGGATAAATTTAACTTATTGAGGAAGAGCGCGGAAAGATCCACCGAGCATATCGTTTTCAATCCAGATGGACATAAAGGACTGTGTAACGCCGGCAGTAGTCTGCCAACTGGCGTCAACATCCCCAAAAGCAGCAGCGGCTGTAACAGCGACAACAACACCAGCATTGGGGCTGGCCTGATTGTAAACATCCATAGAAATGCTTATAGTGGAGTTAGCAGGCAATTCTGGAACCACACCCTCTTCATCAGGCGTGATAGTAAGACCCATGGCAGCAAAGACATTAGCCGTAGCTTCCGCTGTATCATTGAAGAGAATTTCCATAACGCCAGTACGTCCGACCAGGACATACATATCCGTATCATAGGCGGTCCCAGAGGCAACAGTTGTAATCACAGATGAACCGACAGCGCGCAATAAAAGCAATTCTTCAAAGGCAAGAGTCACTTGAGCAGCATTACCGCCGACGGAGAGCACACCCGACACACTATTCTCATTGGGGTCGGCACTTGTGGGCTTCACAGAAATAGTTTGACCATTTTTCGCGGCGAACTCGAAACTATAGCGCATGGAATAGAAAGCCTCTGTCGTAACATAAGACGCAGAACCGGAATCAGTATCTGCCGCAACAGAATCAGCGGAGTCAGAAGTACAAGACACCTGGAAGCCCAATACGCAAAGAGGGAGGCAAAATTGCTTGCAGAGTTTTTTTACTGTTATCATAATTTTTTATAGGGGTAGAAATTAACGAATAACGTTCATTCTCTGATTTGTATATTCTTGCTCAACAATAGCTGGTGCAACAATATTATTATTTGGAGGATTGAGATTTGTCTCTGGATAAGCAGCCTTGATCTTGATGCTAGCTGTTTCATTAAAGAAATTGAGCTCAATAGTCGCTGTTTGGAAGGTTACACCAGAAGGCAGACCCAAAACATCCAAAAGCGCAGAATCAGTCAAATCTGAGGTATTGCTCATGGCAATGGTAATTGTAGCAAGACTTGGGTTATCACCCGTAGCCTCATAGGTAAAATAGGCCGAAAGCAGGTCGTTCTCACCACCGAACAAGCCCGGTATAGTTGCGCTGGTACCATCTGGAGAGTAGTAGACAGTGCCCGTGCGTTGAGGGATAACAAGAATTGTAGCCAATGCGTTGATCTGTATCGTTATCGATCCACTGACAAACTCATCGAGAGAAACACCTGTGCCAGTAAATGCATTTTCATCACCACTATCGGATGAGCAGGAGTTGAGGCTGCCTACAGATATTGCTGCGGCACAGATAGATAATAAAGATTTCTGAAAAAATTTCATAATGTTAGCGTATTACTAAATAATAAATTGACAGGAGTATATAAGAAAACTATTGGCCTGTATTAGATACAACGGAGAATCGAGCAACCACCTCACCGGGTGCAGTAACACTGTCCGAGCCATTACCAGTCCCTGCGTCAACGACGGGGAAATCGGAACCCAAAGCAGTAGAACTCATGTAACCAGTCGTAAAGTCAAACACAAACTCCCAGTCACTGAGCTTGATAGAGGTATCACCTTCTAGCTCTGTGGATGTGAAGCCAAGTGCCGTTAAGATACCCTCATCATCAACACCACCTGGGTCATTAAAGGAAACCTTAACCGTGCCACGTGTAGGAGGACCTCCTGCAACAAGTTCGCCCTCTGTCTCATAAGTCAAACTCACATCAATAAGCGTTGTTCCTGCCGCAGTATAGATAACACCATCACATACAGAGGCATCAGCCGTGAGACTGTTATCAGTAGACACAACGAGCGTCTGGGGCATAATATAAAGAACACCATTAGTGTAGACCTTAAAACCTTGACGGCAAGATTCAAACGCATCCTGCGTGATCACGTCATGTAAAAGCTCTGTCTCCTCGGAGGAGCTGCTAGTGCATGATGGCACAGTCACAGCGAGGCATAGACCTACGCTAGGGAGGAGAAAATGGGATAAAAACTTCTTCATAAATTTTAAAATGGGTTAGTTGTTCTGAGGAATAATAAGGTAGTCGCCACGAATCATATCGTAGTTGACCCAGATATAAAGTCGAGCTTCGGGGCCTGTCTTAAGAAAGCCTTGGAAAGATGTCCAAGTACCAATAAAGTCCTCCAAATCGCCTGACTCTACATCCACTCTGGCAAATTGTGAGGAATTGGCCGTATAGGTCAAAGTAAACTCCATTTCCACATTAGTGAGATCGACAACATCGCCCTCTTCCGCCTCATAGACCGCGACATCACGGACACCAGCTGCCTCAAAAACGGCTAAAGCAGATGGAGTATCCTGAAGGGTAATGGTAAGCTCTCCCGTCAGAGGATTAGAGCCACGTGCATCAAAGTCAATACCAATGGGCGTCGTAACACCACCCACGCGCAGAAAACCAGCGAGAGCACCGCCTGCTTCACCAACGGGAGTAGCATCCACCGTCATGGTAGCACCATTAACGCAGGGCATCTCAATGTCATAATTACCTGTCTTGTACTCTGCTTCGGTGAGTTGCAGCGTGCGCTCTGAATCCGAAGCTGTATCTTCTGTATCAGTGCACGAGCTCAGAAAAAGCGTTGCTGGGAGCAGAGAGAATACGCTAAAAAAGAGGGTTCGAAGGGAAATTTTCATGGTCGTTATTTAATAGTCATTATAGCCTTCTCGCTAGGCAGGTCAAGAAAAAAGTTCATCCCAGAAAAAAGAAAATGCAGCTATCTCGCCATCACAGTGCCCAACAATTGATAGAGAGCAGCTCAACTATTGTCATAAGACAGACTTACGCTCATAACTGGCCAGCAACTGAGCAACATCATCCGCGAGGCGATAGAGAGCAGACTCCTTGCCATGTATGGCAGGCAAAGACCAAAGAGTAAAATCATTATGCGCAACTACATTGAAATACATACCACGCAAGCAAGTGAGACACCAAAACCAATCACCGCGACCCAATTGCGGATAATGGCTAACAAGCGCGTCATGCCACTGCTCTAAGGCAAAGCTAAAATGAGACTCATAAACATCACGCGTGAGCTCTGAAGACTCATAACCCATCTTGTTGAGAAAGCGCAAAACACTCTCCCCATCAACCAAACTCCCCTCCTCATCCCAATGAGTATAGGGAGCAGCCAACCAAGCATAAAGAATATCACTAGCACTGCGACTATCAAGCGCAAGCGTCTCATGCAGAGCAGTAAGACAAGCCCTATTGTAAGGCTCCGCCAAGTAAGAAAGCGTATCACGGTAAAGATCTGCCTTTGACCCAAAGTGATAACGAATCAGCCCCATATTCAACCCCGCAGCCGTAGCAATATCCCGCAAGGAACACCCCGCAAAACCGCGCTCCGTAAAGAGCGCGATAGCTGCACGCATGATATGCGCCTTCGTCTGATCTGACTTACTAAAAGCCTTCATTCACCGCGCTCCTTTGCATCGAGCCCATCTAGGTACTCAATATCCTTTGCACTGAAATCAAAAAGATTGTAACGACGCTGCTGCCCCGTATACTCCACCAAGTAAACCGTATCCTTACTACGATCAAACTTCTTGAGCTTTGCAAAAATAGTCGTATCACCGCGCGCATTAAGCCAATCGCGATACCCCTTCTTATTCAGCCCCCTCTTGTACTCATCATACTGCTCCTGAGCATCAGCAACAGCCTTCTTAATCGCAACATGAGCAGAACCAAAAAAACCATCACTGGCATCAATGATACTAACCACCTTACCATTAGCACTGATAATAACAAAAGACGGACTAGCCTTCACACCGTAACGATTCTTCAACGCCTGCACATTGATAGAACCCGTCTCACCCGTCTTCATACCACTCTCATCAAAACCAGCACTACCATCCACACGCACACCAATGACGCGATCCTGCATCCACTCCAAAAACTCCGTCTTATTAAGAATATCCCGCCCCATCATCTTACTAGCAGGACTGAGCAAAGAATCATGAAACCAGATAAGAATAGGCAGCTGCTTTTTTCGTGCATAACGAATCGCGGGGTAAAGCTTACTCGCCCAACGCGGACGACTGCGTGCGCCGACAAAAGCCTCATCAATCTCCTCAATATCCGCATCCGGATTATCAGGATCAGTAAAAAACACAGGTCCCTCCGCGAGATTATCAATTTTTTCTAACTCCTCGGAAGTACTGACAAGAAGATTTTGCCCACCCAACTCATTATCACTCGGCCCCAAAAAAGCATCAGGAGCAACACCTGCGCCCTCCTTCTTCTCATCCTTCTCCTTGCCCCCCTCAGAAGGCGCGAGAAGAGAACAGCCACTCAGCAAGCAACTGACCACAAAAGCACAAAAAAGCTGACGGCGAACAAACATGGCACAAAGTCAAATCACTCCCCCCTCTTCACCTGCTGCCAGCAATCCTCCATCTGATCAAGAGAAGCATCCTGCAAGGAAATACCCTGCTCACGCAAACAAAGCTCAGTCGCATGGAAACGGCGTAAAAACTTCTCATTAGCAGCACAGAGAGCCAGCTCCGCATCCACCTTACACTTACGGCAAAGATTAACCACACTGAAAAGCAAATCACCCAACTCCTCCTCTAGATGAGCGGAATCCTCCTCAGGAGAACGCAAGCACTCTCCCACCTCCGCCAACTCCTCAGCCACCTTCTCGTGAGTCTCGTGAGCATAAGCCCAATCAAAACCCACCTTAGCCGCCTTAGCAGAAATTTTTTGAGAACGCATCAGCGCAGGCAGCCCCTGACCGCACCCATGGAGATAAGACATCGAATCATCCAAATCATTCTCCACCCGCTTAATCGCATCCCACTGATTGAGCACCCCCTCCGTATCATCCACCTCAGAAAGCGCAAAAACATGAGGATGGCGGCGAATCAGCTTCTCAGACAACTCCGCCGCAACATCGTTAAGATCAAAAACACCACGCTCCGACGCCATCTGAGCATGGAAAATCACCTGCAAAAGCACATCACCCAACTCCTCACGCATATGAGCATCATCGCCAGCGCGAATCGCATCAGCGCACTCATAAGCCTCCTCCAAGAGATTAGCCACAATACTCTCATGCGACTGCTCCGCATCCCATGGGCAACCCCCGGGCTCACGCAAACGGCGCATCACAGCAATAGCACGCTCCAACTGGAGGGTGGGATCTGAGCAATTAATTATAGACGCGTCATCCATCATTTTCGCTGATCACGTCTAGCATTGACAGCCTTACCACTGAGAATATCATCAATATGTTGAACCAACTCCCAAGAAACACGGCGGCGGCGGTACTTATTCCAAAGCATCTTGCGAAGCTCCTGCCAAATATACGTAGAAAACTCTGCGGGGGCAAACTCAACATCATCGCGTTGAGCGCGACCCAACTTAGGAGCAACCTCCAGCTGCCACCAGCCACCGAAATAGGTAGCGCGGTAAGTCACCTTTTGCCCCTCCTCATCCCTATCTTGCCAAGAAAAACTATCCATTATCGTGCTTGGGGTTTAGAATCTTGGTGAATCTTATTAACATCCACCTCCATCGTGGGGCGAGTCAACCTATCACTCTTATGTTGAGAAGTACTAAGAGAAACAACAATAGGTTTAGAGCGATTACCATCGGCATCGTACTTATAAATCACGCGTTGCACCAACTTCTTACCGGGATTAGTGAACATACGTTCCTCGATGAGACGCGCATTACGATCATAACCGTAAGCCACCTTGTAGACCACGAGATGCTTATTATTATAAATATTGCAACCCACCAACTGGCCATACTTACCCTCTATGTACTCATGAATCACGGCAAGGCGGCCATCGGAGGTATAAGTCACCGACAGCATACCGGAGCCACCGCGTTGGCGTTTATAGATAGAGCGAGAGCCATCTGGGTGATGAGTGACACGCACCACATCCCCCTCCTCTGAGGAGGTATTGGGACTCTGAGCTAGAGATACAAGCGGGGCAAAAAGCCCTATAAGGGAGGCTAGAAGGAAAAGCTTCATAAGGCAACACTAGCAGAAAACTTGCGATATGGCAAGCCAAAGTGCTGGACGTGCGTCAATACGTGCTAATAAAGCAGCGCAACTGCTGGCACGCACAGCACAACGTGACACGGACTCAACGCAACACAACACCCCCCTCTTCTCTACTTTCTCAGCTGGGAACTTCTTTGTGGCGGGAAAGGCAAAGCCTTTTCCACCACAAAGAAGATACCTGCCTTCCC
>CAYJON010000066.1:0-13254 GCA_964371795.1 uncultured Akkermansia sp.
TCTTCGCCATTACTGTCGAGGCGTTGGAGGGTGTAGGTGTCTTGTGCGACCCAGCTGGCGCGTTGGAAGATCCATTGGCCGTCGTTTCGTAACCAAATGAGGGAGATAGCCGCAGTTTGGGTATCTGTAATGGGAGAAAGGCTGTCTGTCGCTTTGTTATCAAGGTCTTCTCCTATGAGATCCCAGTTGATGAGGATTTTTTCTGCGCTCTCTCCTTGGAAGGTGCATTGGAGGGGGAGGAGGTCTTGGCGGACGTAGAGGCGCAGCATGTCGCCATTGTGTATGTGTTCTAATGAGATGCTGCCTTCGATTAGTCTTTCTTCCTTGAGGTAATAAGGATGATAGGATCTACCTATGGGATTGAGTAGATAGCTGTACCATGGGTACTCTCGGTAGAGTCGCATGGCGACGCTGGCGGGCTGCTGTTTATGATTCTGTATGCTGAGCCCCTCCTCGCTGCCGCCAAAGTGGTGATGGAGACAGCTAGTCGCCAACAAGAGCCCAAATGGCGCTAAAACCCAGATGAGTAAAAGCTTGATGATTTTTTTAATTTTTTTCATTTTTTGATTTTTCTAATTGCCAAAAATTCCCAAAAACCCCAAAAAATCCTCAAAAAAATTTCTGCTTGACCTCGGGGAGGTGGTGGGTATGATTCTTTTTGTATGATACGTATCTTTACTTCTGTTGCCGCTGTGGCGGTGACTGCGCTGCTGAGTTCTTGTGTGAAAATGGGAAATTCATCACCAAGCATGGATGGTGGCATAGAAACGGCTGTGCCCATGTCTACTGTGATGGAGTAACTAGCTTTATTTTTTACAGACTATCGTGATACTATCGCCTGCGGTCATGACCACGGGGGACAATATCAGGGTGTCTGCCTGTATCGTGAACTCTAGGGGTTCTTGGTTGATGAGGACGGTGACTTCTCCCCATTGACTCCAGTTGCAGGGGAGGATGAGCTCTTGGAGTGGCAGGCTGCCATACTCTAGCGTCAACTTGTAACTTTCGCTGTCTTCTTTCTTTTCCTGCTCATATGAGCCCCAGCCTTGGGAGGCGATGAAGGCGGCCTTGAATTGCTTTCCATCCACATCCAGAATTTTCGGCGCAAAGCCTAGGCTCTGCTCTGGTCCATTGTGGTAGTAAGAGCAGGCAGAAACGAAGAGGGCATAGCTGCTCATGGCTCTGCTGTAGTGGTTGCCGTATTCTATCTCATTATAAGGATTGCGCTTGCTGGCGGCATAGCGGTCGTCGATGGCGCGCAGTATCTTCATGGCGGGGGCTATTTTTCCCTCATCTATCATGAGGGCGGCTAGTGCGTATTCCTGCCCTGTCCACATCTCGCTGAAGTAGCCGACGACTAGCTTTTCCCAGTCGTTGTTGACCTTCCCCGGTGCTTTGTCTGCTCCGCCCTTGGGGAAGCTGCACATGACGACGCCCTGCTCTGCCCCCTCTGCATACCAGCGTGAGATGGGAATGTGCGTCTTTTTCAAAAATTCTCCGTAGTTGTTTATAAAATTGTACTTCATCAGGGAGGAAAGCGCCCGATGCAGCTTCTTTTTCTCGACTATCAAGCCCAACCCTAGCTGGTGCGCCCAGTATTGCCCTAGCATCTGATCTATATGGCAGCCCTTATTGCTATTAGGTGCATCGAGGTGCTGCGGGTCAAGTATCTGGATGAAGTACTCTCCGTTGAAGAGCTGCTTGGAGATATTATCCTTGCCCTTTTCCGCGATGCTGAGGCATTCTTTCGCGAAGGCGGTGTCATTCACTACCACTGCCATCTCCGCAGAGGCGAGCAGGGCGGCATTGTAAAGCCCGCTCAACCACGCATGCTTTCCGTACCATATTCTATCCAGTGTATTGTACTGCGCCCCCTCCAGTAGACCATCTGCGCTTTGGGTCTCTCCCTTATCATGCAGAATCATGTACTGCATGGCTTTCTTTACCTGCGGCCATATGGATTTGATAAAGCTATCATCTGGTGCCATGAGGTGCTCCCTATAGGCGGCCAATATGGTGCCTGCCTGACCGTCCACGGCGTAGCCACGGCCATCATGATGCCCAAAGTGGCTGAACTCCCCGCGGTATCCTATGATGCCTTCTGGGCTCAGGGCTAGCCCAAAGTCTACCTGAGAACGACGCTGACGTGCCAACGAGGGGAAGACACGTCCCAGTACCTGTCCGTAGTGGGAGACGTGACGGCAGGTACCAGGTCCGAGGTAGACACCTTCTTCGTTGAAGAGGCGGCCCTCGTTCTTTGGATTGTCTGTCAGGTCATCAAAGCGCATAAAGACATTGGTAGCCATTGTGGAGACATTCAAGAAGCTGCGATCGAGCAGGTCCTTGGGCAGTGTGGAGTCGTACCATGTCTTGACCCATTTGAGGGTGTTTTCCTTCAGCTCTGGGCGGGACATGAGCAGGGTGGCGACCTCCCCAGCATGTTTTATGTTGCGGCTGTAGTAGTGTCGCAGCTGGTCTTTGTTAATCCAGTTGCTTGCGCCGTTCCAGAGATGGATATTGGGGAAATCCCATGTGATGAGAAAGCTCACGGTCTTGCTCTCCCCTGCCTTGAGTTCTACGACTCTTTTAGCCTCTCCAACAAGAGGCTCGCCAAGTCCAACATGCGACACGGATGCCCCTGTCAAGGTTGCATTGGCCTCTGCGCCACTACCAAAGACGGAAAGGCTCATGCTGCCCCAGTCGGCATGGGCATTTTCATCGGTCTCCTCGCTTCCTAACTCGAGGCGTGCAAAGTCCTTTCCTGAGACGCTGCTGTTGACATGCCAGCCCTTCTTATCTTTCCCTGTTTGGAAGCAGGACATGTTCTGCATTTGCCCAAAAAGCTCTACCCGCAGGCTCTTGTTGCTCCTGTTTGTCACGGTGTAGTCCATGTAGATTGCAGGGTAGGAGGACTCTTCTATGTTGGTGGGGATAAAGGGGGTCAGGGCTTGCAGACTGACTGTGACTGGGAGTTTTTTATCACGATAAGTGACATGAGCCACGGGGTACTGTCCGTGGAATTCTATATCGCTAAAGCCCTCACTATTCAGGCTGCGCGTGACTTCGGATGCCCCATCCATGATTTTGATGTAAAAGCCGTTGACAAAGGGCTTGCTCTTCACCATGGGTTGGCGGTAGAACAGGTCTCCACCACCACCGGGGCCTGCGCCTTTGATATTAAAAATATCCCAATTCCAGAGCTCCCCATCACCGCTGATGTAGACAGAGCCCGTGCAAACACCATTGATGGGCATGCCTATTTTTTCCAATCCTTCCTTGCTTTCCAAAGCATGGCAAGGTGAGAGCAGAACAAAGGGTAGCGAGAGCAATATGGGATTGAGCTTCGCTCTTTTTATCAAAGGATTCATCGTTTCAGTATAACATTTTGCTTTCTCATGGCAATCTAAAATTAAAATGCATACAGAGGCATACATTTTTTCCTGTTGACTTCTATATGGCTTTCGGCATAGAATGCAAGTCTATGAAAACAACTTCATTTTTATTGCTCTGCATGGGCTGCTTGTTGTCTCAGGCAGCTGATGTCACGATGAAGCCCAAGCATATTTCCGTCTTCAAGAATGGCTATGGTTTTGTCACGATGGAGGGGAAGCTAACCAGCAATGACACCCAAATGCGACTGCGCCAATTGCCTACACCTAGTATTGGTACTTTTTGGGTGGAGTCAACGGAGGGCGTCTTGGTGGAACGTGTGGTGAGCGGCATGTTCGAAGATAGTCTCCCGCGTAGCTACAATCTCATGGAGCTAGCTGCCTCCAACCCCGGTGCAAAGGTGCGCCTGCGCTACAGAGATCATGATGAACCCTCCGAGATAGAGGGCACACTGCTCCCCTTCCCCACGCTTTCACAGCAACAGCAGGGTAATACGATAGACATCAACCAGAAGCCAGAGCTCAATCCCACGATTAACTCTGTGCTTCTCATCAAGGATGGTCAGGGTGCCGTCCACGCTTTGCAAGGTAGTAGCATCCTCAATATCACCTTCCTTTCTGATATCAAGATGCCTCACATTGTCAAGGAGTTCCCCGGTATAGAGCTGCACTTGAAGCAGCCCGCTATGGGCAAGACTGTTGTGGCTAGCAGCCTCAGTTCTGGCATCACATGGCTGCCCAGTTACCGCATGGAGCTAGGCGATGATAACAAGGCGCGCTTCATTGCCAAGGCGACCATCACCAACCGACTCATGGACATAGAGGGTGCGGATATTGACCTGATTACAGGCTCTCCCTCCCTAGAGAATCCTGATGCGATTGACCCCATGGTGCAGCGCAGCCCCGCTAGCCCCATGCGCCCTAGGGTTGCGGCCTACTCAAATCGAGCCGTGCGCTTGGCTTCAGTTGATTCTGCATGGGAGGAAGAGGATGAATTTGATGAAAATTACCTCGGAGGAAATGAGCTCACAGAACTCATTGATGAGGGTAGTGTGGCAACTAACTCCCTCTTCTTCTTCCCAGTGAAAAACTTTAGTGCCGAGCTGGGTCAGGTGGTCACGCAAAATCTCTTTGCCACGGAGATAGACTACAAGCGCGTCTGCACATGGACTGTGGATGATCCGCAGTACTTTGAAGAGCGCAGCCAAGACGACAAACCCGATATAGGTGAGGTCTGGTACTGTGTTCGCTTTACCAACCCGCTACAGATGCCCATATCCTCCGCTCCCATTGAGTTCATGGAACAAAAGCGCATCGCGGGTACTAACACACTGAACTACACTGGCATCAACCAAGAGTGCACAGTGCGCCTCAATAGTGCCATCAATATCCAAACAACCAAGAGCAGCCAGCTGCTTTCCCAAAAGGATATGAGCACGGGTCTCATCAAGAAGACAAAGCGCACGCTAGAAACACACCGCGTTGTGCTAGGTCTGCGCAATACTACCAATGAAACCATTGAGGTGGAGGTAGAACAGCATGTTGTCGGCAAGGTGACAAAGCTGGAGAATGGCGGCAAAATCAAGACAAAAACCAACCGCAATTCCACCAGCAATGCGAGGAATCTCATCACGTGGAAAATCAGCGTAGAGCCGGGCAAGACCCAGCAAGTGCAATTTGAATACGAGTACCTGCGCTAGCAGCGCTCACAGACACAGGAGGCTTTCCCGTCATGACGCGGGGAAGCCTCCTTTTTTTGCCTGACAGTAACTTGCTACTGTGCTACACTAATCCCATCTATGAGTGACGAAATCAAGTACAACTATCTCGAAAAAATCAGTGTTGCCGAGGCCTTGGATGGCAATATGCGTCCTTGGTTCAACCAGACACTTTGCCGTGTGGGGGAATCTGTCCTGCGTGTCGGTGTGTTTTTGGGGGAGTATCCCATGCACAAGCATGATTTAGAAGATGAGGCTTTCTTTGTCTTGGAGGGCAATATTGTGATAGAGACAGAGGCGGGACGCACGGAGCTTTCTCAGTATGAAGGTATCTGCATCCCAAAGGGTACGATGCACCGCCCCATTGCAGAAAAGCAGGCCATTGTCCTCATGATGGAGCCCGCAGGCGTACGCCCCGAAGGGGACTAAAGGGCACTTGCAGACCATGGCATGGGAAAAAATAGTGATTGATAGAGAGGGCACGGAGTGCCTTGCGCATGCCCCTATCATCATATCGGCCAGCAGGAGTACGGATATTCCTGCATTTTTTGCTGATGATTTTTTCCGCAGCCTCGATAGGGGCTACAGTCTGTGGCGCAATCCATTCAATAACAGAGAGAGTGTCATCTCCTATGCAAAGATGCGCTTTATCGTCTTCTGGTCAAAAAATCCCTATCCCTTGTTAAAGCATCTCCCTGCATTGGAGGGCGTTGGTTACTACATACAATTCACCCTGAATGACTACGAAAAAGAGGGCTATGAGCGCGGCTTGCAATCACTGGATAAGAGGATAGCCGATTTTCAAGAAATATCCCAAAGCATAGGCAAAGAGAGGGTGATATGGCGTTTTGATCCCCTCATCCTGAGCGACACAATAGGTATAGACAACCTGCTTGATAGGATAGAATATATTGCAGATAGACTCTGTGGCTACACAGAAAGGCTTGTTTTCAGTTTTGTTGACATAGAGGATTACAAGAAGGTGAAGTCGTCTTTCTCTCGCAGAAAAATTGCCTACAGGGATTGGACGGAGGAGGATATGATGGCATTCGCCTCGGGATTGCAGCAGCGCAATCGCAAATGGGGCTTCACGCTGGCTAGCTGTAGCGAGAAAATCGATTTATCAGATTACGGCATCTCACACAATAAGTGCGTTGATGATGCCTTGATAAGGCGCATTTCCCCCCATGACTCGGAGTTGATGAGCTTTTTAGACAAAAGCGCGAAGGATAAGGGACAGAGAAAGCACTGCGCCTGCGCCCCCAGCAAGGATATTGGCATGTATAATACCTGCCATCATGGCTGCATCTACTGCTACGCGACCTATCAAAAGTGAGGCGCAGTGAGGCGAGGCAGCAAAAATCCTCCTTGCCACAGGGGGGCAAAAATGTTAGTCTAGCCTCAATGAATTCTTATTTTGCAACGCTAGCTGCTCTTATTGCTACAAATTGTCTTTATTCCCCCATTTTTGCACAGAATACCCCTCAAGCCCCTGTCACCACTGCGGCAGAACGTAAGGCAGAGCTCTACAGCCTGCACTTTTATCCTTCTTGGTCGCAGATGAAGCGTGAGATTAATCAGGGCGAGGCCATCCCCCTACTCAAAACCGCCGTGGCGGAAGCTCAGAAAAAGCTACAGGCTATCAGCAGCCTCAAGGCGGATCAGATGAGCTACGCCAATACCTTTGGCGTGATGGAAAACATGCAGGACGACATGGACAATATCTACATCTCCATCATACAGCTGGGCATGATGGTTGATGATGCCTCCATACGCAAAGCGCAGGAAGAAGCAGCACTCATCTCCACCTCATTTGGTTCTGATATGATTGCAAACAAGGCACTTTGGGCTGCATTGGAGCTAGCCTCCCAGCAGCCATGGGTGAAGGATCTATCCCCCGACCGCAAGCGTTTTATGGACTCCGTTCTCAATCAGTTTTTGGACAATGGCGCAGAGCTATCCCCAGAAAAGCAAGCGCGTGTGAAGGAGATTAACAAGGAACTCGCCCTGCTGACTACTCAATTTTCCAAGAATGTGCTGGACTCCACCAAGGCATGGCAACTGGTTATCACTGACCCCGAACAACTGGTGGGCATGAGCGAGAATTGGATGACCACCGCAGCCAATGCTGCGCTGGCAAAGGGCTACGGCACAGAGGAAGAGCCTCAATGGCTGGTCACTCTCAGCTTTTCCAGCTACGGTGAATTGCTGCGCCAATGTCAGGTGGAGGCCACCCGCAAAGCGGTCTGGGAGGGTGCTATCACTATTGGTAGGGCAGAACCCTTTACCAATGAACCCCTCGTCCACCGCATTGCCAAGCTACGCGCGGAGCTAGCACATACCCTCGGCTTTGCTTCCTATGTGGACTACATCACAGCACGTCGCATGGTCAAGAATGCCGCCACGGCAGAAGGATTCATCAAGGAACTCTACGTCAACAGTATGCCCGCCTATGAAAAGGAGCGTCTGGAGATGCTGGCCTTTATTGGCAAAAAGCAGGGATACTGCAGCCCAGCTGTAGAAATGCATCCATGGGACAGCTACTTCTATCCCGCAGCATTCTCCAAGGAGAAAAACCAGCTTGATCCCAATGAGCTGCGCCCCTACTTCCCTCTGGACAAAATTGAGGCAGGGATGATGGAGCTCTTTAGCGACCTGCTTGATATAGATATCAAGCCCATTGAGACCATCTACTACGATGAGAATGCCCCTGCCCAGCGCGCGCCCGAAGGTGTTGCCGAGGTGTGGCATCCCGATGTCCGTGCCTATGAGGTATATGACCGCAAGAGCCAGAAAAAGCTGGGCGGCTTTTATATTGACCTCCACCCACGCTCCAACAAGCGCGCTGGGGCATGGGTCATGCCCGTACGCAATGGTGAATCAGGACGCAATGGCCGCCCCTACACCCCTCACCTTGCATGCTTGGTAGGCAACTTTACCCCACCCATTGGCGATGAGGTAGCTCTGCTCTCGCACAGAGAGGTGGTCACCCTCTTCCATGAATTTGGTCACCTGCTGCATGGTCAGCTAAGTGACACGACACTGCGCAGTCAGGCTGGCACATCGGTGGCTTGGGACTTTGTGGAGATGCCCAGTCAGTTGTTCGAATTCTGGGCTTGGGAGCCAGAGTTCCTCACCAAGCACGCGCGTCACTACAAGACTGGTGAACCCATGCCAGCAGAGCTCATTGAAAAGCTGCGCCAAAGCAAGAACTCACAGCCCGCGTCCGCCATGATGGGACAGCTCAACCTTGCCTTGACCGACTTTGGAATACACCTCAATTACGACAAGAGCTTTGCAGGCCGTAGCCTAGATGAGGGAACAGATCTACTGACCGCAGCTGGCTCTATCCCCATGAGCACCACACGCCCCAGCCATTTGCACCGCTTCACCCATATTATCAGCGGTGGTTACAAGGGCACCTACTATTCTTACAAGTGGGCAGAGGCACTCTCCGCAGATGCCTACACGCGCTTCATGAAGGATGGTATTATGAACAAGAAAACGGGTGCCGCCCTGCGTGAACACATCCTCAGCAAGGGTGACAGCGCAGATCCCACCGTCCTCTTTGAGGCCTTTATGGGACGCAAGGCAGACAGCAAGGCTCTGCTGCGCAGCTCCGGCCTGCTACCCAAAGAATAGGATAACGAAAAATCCCCGCTAGCTGTGGATTTTGCAAGACAACTTGGTCACCTTTACCTCAAAGATGGCCACGGAGTCTAGTGCGGCTTCCTCAAAGTGCCAGTCATCCTGCCCCGTTTGCTGGCGCATGATGGATTTGAGGGCAGCTAGCCTAGGCGCGTATCCTGCGACAAAAGATATATCCCCATTACCAATAATACTTTGGTAATGGGCGGTGGAGTTGCAGGCGGATTCACCTAGTATGAACTCATAGGCGCAGTCCATCTCAAAGCCCACAGATCCCCCGCGTTTAATCAGCTCTATTTTCCTGCCCTCCTTGGCACCGTGAAAATAGAGATAGAGCTCATCTTCCTTGAAGGCATAGCCAAAATTAAGAGGCAGGATGTAAATCTCCCCATCATCATAAAACCCCAATCGGCAGCACTTGCACTGACTTACGACGGCTAGAATGCCAGCCCAATCACTTACTTCTCTATCTTTTCGCCTCATAGATACCAATATAGGGATGGATGCGTGCCTTGACAAGAAAAATGAAGATATGTAGAGAGATTAGTCTTTACTATTACTCAAGGCATAAAGCAGTAAAAGCACTTCACAGCCAGCAATGAAGTACCAGCTATTCTGCCAGCTAAAAATGTCTGCCATACCGCCTTGGAGCAAGGGGATGACAGCACCGCCAAAGATACCCGTGATGACAAGACCCGCTGCCCTGCTGCGCTGCTTGCCCAAGCCCTCTGTGGCAAGAGAATAAATAGCACCCCACATCACAGAGTGGAAAAGCCCCACAGCCGCCAGTAGGTAAAGATTGTGCAGAGAGGCTGCCCCTATCACCAGAACGCAAGAAACAATAGTACTGACAATAAGCAGCGTACGCGCTGTAACATGACGCATCAGGCTGGAGGAAATACGCCCCAGCATCATGCCCACCCAATACAGTGTCGCGAGAAAGGCAGGTACAGAGAAGGCGAAGCCTGCGAGGCTGACATTCTCCGATGCACCCAGCTTTTCCATGGCATGCAAGCTGATATTCACACCAACTGCAACCTCTACGCCAACGTAGATAAAGATACTCGCAACACCCCATTTAAAATGCCTGTACTTCCAGAGATTGACCTCCCCTCCCTCATCGCTGCTATGACGGGTCTCTGGCAGGTCTGGGATTCTTGACCGCGCGATGAGGACAGCAAAGAGAATCACCAACATCATGATGACAATGACAGGCCAGAATATCTGTTCGGCCTTGATGTCTTGCATTGCCACGCCAGCAAAGATAATACCACTGACAAAAAAGGGAGCTACAGTTGTCCCCAAAGAATTGAGCGCACTAGCAATATTCAAGCGTTGGATGGAGCTGGTGTTGCGCAGCTCATAGGCCGCAACATAGGGATTCACCACAACAATACAAAGCGCAGAAGAACAACCTAGAAGAAAAGCACCCAGCAAAAACACAAGAAAGGGGTAGGGCAGAAAATCCGTACCCAAGGCAAAATAATGCAGAGGCAGCACCGCAGAAATCGCGTAGCAGAGCAAGCCTGCTAGCATGAAAGCGCAACTGCGCAGCATGGTCGCTTGGTAACCATACTCATTCACCCAGCGACCACCCCGCCTCCCATTAAAGAGGAAGCCGAGGAAGAAGAAAAAGCTAATGAGCGTCGCATAGGTATTATGGTATGCAGGCGCGAGGGCGAGAAAGCTGAGCTTTAGCGGCCCTTGCAGCTGACCATTTACCGTCGTAATGAAACCAATGAGCGCAATGCTCAACCCCATCAGGAGAAAAGGCAAAAGAGGGCGAGGAGATGAGGCTTCGTTTTTCACATGCTAACAGGTAGTAAGACACTAAAAACTCTCGTCATTCACACAGTGCAAATGACGAGAGATTTTTTGAACACTGCAATATTTACTTCTGTGCGAAGCGTGCAGCGACAACATTCCAGTTGATAATACCCCAGACCTTGTCCACGTGCTCCGCACGGCGATTCTCGTAGTCCAGATAGTAAGAATGCTCCCACACATCAATAGCAAGAAGAGGCGTCAGACCCTGCGTAATCGGAGTACTTGCATTGCTCGTACTCACAATACTCAACTTGCCCTCAGCATCCTTCACAAGCCAGACCCAACCAGAGCCAAAAACCTTACCACAGGCCGTGTTGAAACTTTTCACAAAATTCTCAAAACTACCCCACTCCTTATCAATCGCTGCCAGCAAAGCACCCGTGGGCTTTCCTGTCCCCACACTTGAAAGAGGGCTGAACTGATCAAAATAAAGACGGTGATTATGAGTCTGCGCTGCATTGTTAAAGAGCGCACCCTCCTTTGACTCCTTGATAATATCCTCCAGAGCCATACCCTCATACTTCGTACCCTTCACCATATTGTTTACATTATTCACATAAGCCTGCAAATGCTTGCCATAGTGATAATCAATAGTCTTCTCACTAATAACAGGCTGCAAAGCATCGCGAGAATAAGGAAGCACTGGCAGCATGAAACGAGGAGTACCCTCCGCGGCAGCCTTTGCAGCACTAATCACAGCCTCATAATTAGGCTGTGCGCCCAACTGCTTCACATACTCCGCGTAAACCACCTTACCATTGGGGTCAATCACAAAGGCAGCGCGACCCGTCCATTTGGAATTGGGCAAATTCAGCGCATAAAAATCACCGAACTCATGCCACTTATCGCTGAAGTTGAGCATATTCTTAATACCGTGAGCCGCACAGAATTTGGAAAAATCCTCTGGCTTATCACGAGAAATAGAAACCACCTGAATATAATCCCCCAGACTGGTCGCCTCCTCATTAAACTTACGTGTCTGAATAGCACAAACACCCGTATTAATCGAAGGGAACACACTGAGAATCACAGTACGACCACGAAGAGACGCCAAAGACATCTCGCGAGAGAACTCATCCACCACATTAAAAGCGGGCGCCATTTCCCCAACGGCAACTTGCTTAGGCGCAGCCTTTGCTGCTTCTTGAGCTGCCTTCTGCTCTGCTGTTGGCTGATAGGGCGTCATCGCATAGAGCGAAGCCTGACCGAAACCCAGCGCACATAACGCGCTGAGTACAAGATTTATTTTCATATTTATATAATAGTTTTTTATTGATTTAGAACTTATAGCGAGGCTCAATAGCCTTCCAATTCACAACAGCCCACAGAGCCTTCAAGTGGCCAGCGCGAGCATTACGGTAATCAACGTAATAGGCATGCTCCCACACATCAATCACAAAAAGAGGAGTAAAACCATCACGCAGAGGGCAGCCAGCATTAACAGTGCTCACAATACTGAGATCACCCGCATCATCACTGACAAGCCAGAGCCAGCCTGAACCGAAGAAAGTCGTAGCGGAAGCCGTCATCTCCTCTTGGAAACCAGCGTAACTACCCCATTTTTTCTCAATAGCAGCGAGAAGACTACCAGTTGGCTCAGCTTGAGCACAACCAGCAGGAGCGAAGCTATTGAAATAGAGGCGGTGATTATAAATCTGGCCTGCATTATTAAACACAGCCCCCTCCGCCTCGCAGACCAGCTCCTCAACAGACTTGGCAGCCAAGGACGAATCCGCGGTAAGACGATTCAAATTATCCACATAAGTTTGCAAGTGCTTGCCGTAGTGATACTCAATAGTCTCCTCACTGATAACAGGAGCTAGAGCACCCTTTGCATAAGGAAGAGGCAGCTGGTGGAAGGGAGCACCGGCAGTAGCGCGTGCGGCATCCAGAGCGGGAGCATAATTTGGCTCATCGGCAAGCTCTGGGACATACTCAATATGAGCAATATTACCCTCTGGATTGATAACAATAATACCGCGAGCGAGGAGATCAATCTCTGCATCATCAATACGGAAACCGTAGGTCTCGCCGAACTGTTCTAACTGAAGATCGGAGAGATTAAGAAGACGAGTGATACCCTCTGCTGCGCAGAAGCTAGTAAAATCCGCAGCCTTATCGCGAGAGACCGTGACAATGAGAACACCTTCGCCTAACTGTTCAGCCTCCTGATTGAATTTACGAGTCTGCACTTGGCAGACAGGAGTATTGATTGAAGGAACAACACTGAGAATGAGAGTCAGCCCCTTTAATTGGGAAAGCGAGACCTGCTCGCCCTGTTCATTGATAGCAGTGAAATCGGGAGCAGTTTGGCCAGCACAGAGTTCTGGACCGAGGAGAGGAAGAACTTTATCTCCGAAGTGGATGGAACGGTTTGTGTTTTTAGTCATAATATGTATGTGTGATTACAAATAGAAATAATATCAAATAATCATCATTTATCAATCAAAAAATATTATGTTAGATGTCATACAGGACGACATACAAAACGCGACACAAAACGCGACACATAACGCGACACATAACGCGACACTTGCCATAATGCAAAACAGCACACTGAATGCCCCTGCTCCCATGCTCCCATGCTCCCATGCTCCCATGCTCCCATGCTTGCTCTCAGCAGGAAGCTTTTTGTGGCGGGAAAGGCAAAGCCTTTTCCACCACAAAGAAGA
>CAYJON010000067.1:0-13243 GCA_964371795.1 uncultured Akkermansia sp.
CTGACGAAAATCCTCCCACGAGCACTCCTTGCGAATTGCGAGAACTCCCCTAAAGAGGAACTCCTCTATACGTATTTTCTAATAATCGCGTTGCGCTTCAGGCGTTCTACCCAGACGCGGTAGTTCTTCTCACTCTTGCGACGCAATGCTGCGGCACTCACCTTTTCTCGGACTTTAGGGTCGCTCAATGAGGGGGCACTGGCTTCCTTGTGATACTCTACCACGACGATGGTAAATCCTGTTGGGTCATACAGGGGGCCTAATAGCTCTCCGGTCTTCGCATTAAAGACGACAGATGCAAACTCTGGCGCTAGGTCTCCGCGCGTTATCTCATCCCATAGACCGCCCTTTTCTCTCGCTTGGTCGTGTGAGTATGTTTTTGCTGCTTCTTCAAAGCTAATTTTCTTGCTGCGGATTTGCTCTGCCAGCTGTTCGGCTTTTGTGTAGTTGTTCTTGAGGATTTCGTCTTGGTTGTTCCCAAGGTGCTCCATGGGGAGGTATATTTTTCTAAATCGTACCTTGTCCTTTGTGACATCTCTGTAGTCGCGCTTTGTCTTGGCATATTCTGCCTTGATTTCATCGGGCGTAGGGGGTATGTGGGAGGCGTAACGGCTTTGACGCATGGCGTTAACTGCCATTTCTTGGCGTATTGCTTGTCTGTATACGTGCAGGGTTTCGCCACGGGCTCTCAGGATGTTGATTAGTTTGTCCCTATCACCATCAAACTGATTCAATACGCGGTTGTTCACCTCGTTTTCTATCTGCTCTTCTGGCATGGTGAAGCCCTTGTTATAAAATTCACTGAGGACGAGCTCGCGTTCAATGAGTTCTTCGAGAATTTGCTCTTTTGCCTCCAGCAGCTTCATGTTCATCTCTGTTCCGCCTCTAGGGTACAACATCTTCAATTCCATCAAGATGGGGACGATGCGTGCGCGCAGCTCGCTAGAGGTGATGGGGCGACCATTAACTGTTGCTGCCACGCGGTTGACGATGCGTGGTGACTCTTTTACTGGTGCGACATTCTTGGGTCTTGCGCCACTCTGTGATGCAGCTTGACCCTGTGGAGCTATGACGCGGGGAGTCGCTGCTGCCTGATTGGGGCGTGGCGTGATGGCAGGTGCCACTTGTGTAGGTATTGTTAACGATGATCCCGTGGGGGATTGATCAGCTTTTTTTTGCGCATCTGCTTGACCTCCTACTGTATTTTTCACAGCAGGTTGGGACAAGTCGGTCAATTGCGCAGCAAGTGGTAAGCCCGCTGCCAACCATGTGGTAAAGCAGCAAAGGGGTAAAGCTTGGCGTTGAAATACATTCATTACAGCGATACTAACGAATTTGAGAGGCTATTTCAAGTCTCAATTTTGTCTTAGGGGCTTCTATTTTCTCACAGCCTAAGATTTTGAGTGTTTTTTTGAGTTCAGAATGTGCCGTTCGAGGGAGGCTAGCGAGCTAGCTGACCGAGATAAGGTGCAGTCTGAGCCAAAAAGACATCAAAAGATAGGCTGCATGGTATTGCGTTAAAAATGAGAAATTAGAAGTCCCCTTATTTTGCACGGCAACAGCGTCCTGTTCTGATGATGAGGTCGCGCAGCCAGTCGCTTTGCTCCATTTTGGCGGCCTCTGCGGCATCCCATGGCATGCGTTCTCTCCAGTTGCGTCCCCCTTCTGTCCCTGGGGTGTTGAGGCGTACAGGGTGGTCAAAGAGCTCTGTCCACATGAGGGCAACGTAGGCGGAGTTGCAGTTGAAAAGTCCGCGGAAGAGGGCATTTTTAATAGTCACACCCCATGGGGCAAAGTTCTCATGCCTGCCTATGTTGGCAAAGTCTCCCAACCACGCGAGAACACGCATGCAGTCATGGGCAACGCGGTGGCTGTGCAGCTTTTGCTCTGCGCTAAGGCTCTCGTCCTTCATCGCGGCATGTCCTTGCGCGTAGTAGCCATACCACGTGTCCCAGTCCTGACTGATGGGCGGGAAGTCGTGGGTGGCATAGGTGGCAAAGGAGCAGCGGTTGTAGCTTTCGCCTTTCTCAATATGTTGGTCTTTGTCTATGAGCCAATGCGGTATCTTGAAGCCAGCTATGCGCAGCTGCGAGAGGTTGGGGCGTACGTAGTCGGGCACGCAGCCTAGATCCTCGCCTATGACGTGCAGTCCCTTAGATTGTCTCATGATGTGACGCAGGAGGTCATCGCCCTGCATGAGGTTGTTTTTCCTGTTTTCTGCGCTGTCATCAGGGCGGGGTTGGAAGCCAGGGCGACGGCCATCACAGCGTGCAGCTGCCTCATCTGGGCTGAGGGGGAGGAACTCTGCGTTCCTATCAGGCATCCAAGGGAAGGCGTAAATGCGATAGAAGCCCAAGATATGGTCTATGCGGTACATGGCAAAGACCTCTGCCATCTTGGCAATGCGGCGTGACCACCAGCGAAAGCCATCCTGACGCATCAAGTCCCATCTGTAGAGGGGGATGCCCCAGTTTTGCCCCCATTTTCCAGTGAAGGGGTCTTCTGCAAAGTTGCCTTCGGCGGGCGCGCCACCGCTCCAACTCATGTCAAATTGCTCTCTTTCAAAGAATACATCGGCACTGGCAACAGATATGCCAATGGGGACATCGCCCATGAGCATCACGCCCTTGCTGTCAGCATAGCGGCGCAGTTCTCCCCATTGCTGAAAGCAAAGCCACTGCAACCACTGCTGGTAAGTGTGGTGCGACTGTGCCTCTGCATCCTGACGGACTAGTTCTCTGATGCGCTGGGGGTCTTGCTCTGACCATGTCCACCATGCCTCTGTGCCAAAAATGGCAGCAGCCACGCGGAAGCAGGCGTAGTCATCCAGCCAGTCGCCCTGTTCTGCTACCCATGCGGCCTGTTCCACGCGCAATGTGGCAAAGCTGTCTTTCTCGCAAAATGCCTTCCACGCACGGCGCAGCAGGGGTTCTCTGTAGCGACGTACGTTTTCGTAGTCAACGAGGTTTTCTCCACTGGGTTCTTGCAGAGGGCGTAGGTGGGCTACGCCAGTCAGCCAAGCTTCCTCCATACCCGGTACATTGTCCAGACTGAGGTAGAGAGGCTCTAGGGCGACAGAGCTGATAGCGGAATAGGGAGAGGGCGTTTCGGACTGCGCGAGGGCATTAACGGGCAAGAGCTGAAAAAAGCTCAAACCCTGATCTACTGCCCAGTCCACCCACTGCCTGAGTGCGGTGAGGTCACCTATGCCCGAGTCCCCCTCCCTCCTCAGCGAGAAGAGAGGCAACAAGAGCCCTGCCATGCGTTGCAATTGAAGCATAATATGATGTCGATTATTAAATTGAAGCACCGAGGGTGTTTTCACCCTCGGTGCATTGGAGTCTTTGTGATGAGTGTGCTTAGTCTTGCTTTTCCTTAATGGTAATGGTGTAGGGAACAGCGAGACCGTAGTGCTCTGGCTCATACATGGCCTCGGCCTTGGCGGCTGGTGCCTTCATGACACCGCTCTTGACCACGCGGGCTAAGTAGTAGCTTTCGGTTGTTCCAAAACTACTCGACCACCAGTTGGCGAAGAAGCGCACCCTGTCCTTGAGGTATTGCATATTATTGGTGTGGTAGCGGCGTATGCCCCAGCATTGACCCTCTTTACCCAATAGGACAGGGGGAAGGGGTTGACCAACAATAGCGGGGTTGATGGCCTCCATGCCTGCGGGGAGGTAGTCTTCCAAGACGATGTACTGGTTATCCCTATCAGCGCTGACGAGGAGGGTGATGCGCACGACGTCGCCTACCTCAAACTCCGCAGTGGGTGTCCAGCTGCCATCGGGGTTGAGGCGTTCATAACGACGCTGTATGTCAAAGCCCTTGTTAATCTGACGCTGCGCTTGCTCATTCTTGAGGTAGCCTTCTACCATACCTGTGGCGTAGACCTTGCCTTCTTCTCCGATGTTGAAGCTGGGCAACTTGCTGAGGGCTGTCTTCATGTAGCTGAGTGTTGCGTTAGGCTTGATCTGCTGCCCATTGACACTGCCTACAGCTGTTGTCAGCTTGGCATTTTCAATGTAGCGGGCTAGCATGAGACTCAACCAGCCATTGTCCAGCGTGCTATGGTAGATCGTACCAAGGTGCCTCTTGAGGGCTTGGTTGATGCGCTGCGCGGTGGCATCTGATGTGGCATCCAGCTCTGCCAGTAGCATGAGTCGGAGGACGTGAGCCTTTGGTAGCAAGAAGACAGGCTTCTTGTCCAGCGTGGGTTCATTGGCCTCTGCGAGGATTTCTGCGCGGCGTGGGTGCTCAATCATCTCGGCAATAAGGGCAAGGAAGAGGTAGCTTTGCTCATGGCGTGTCCACTCTGTCTTGTACTTATCAAAGATCGTATCGAACTGTGCTGCACTAATCATGCCTTTTTGGGCAAGGGGGTAGAGCCATAGCACGTTTTCGACGGCAAATTTCTCTTGCTTATTGTCGCGCTTGGTAAGAAGTCTTCCCTTTGTTCTATCCAGCATGTAGCTGATGCTGCGCTGGTCAGCGCGTGAGACCATTCCCCTCTTATCCGCCTCCACCAGCATGAGCATAGCGTAGGGGCTAAAGACGCTGGCTTCATCGCGTTTATCCCAGTAACTAAAGCCTGAATAATCATCCATGCGGCGTTTGAGGATACTCTTGATGATGTAGTTGATAGCCGCCTTCCTTTGTTCAAGGGGTAGCAATTCTGTGCCAGCTGCCAGATGGAAGTCTTCTGCAAAAATAAGAGGCATACCGCGGGAGCTGAGCTGCTCTGTACACTCATAGGGATAACGGCTCAGCATACGCGCTGGCTCAATGTAGCCCGAAAGCGGACTGGGCGAGAGCGTGAGGTTGAGTCGGGTGTGTGCAGGGTCAAAGGCGGTCTTGATCCATGAAGACGCGCTGTTTTGACTGCCCGCATCCAGAGTGACAAAGAGACTTTCCCTCAAATAAGGTGTTGGCGGACGCACGGTGAAGGTATCGAGCAGGCCGTCATTGTACTTGCTAAGGCTGACATCCTGTGCGTTGCTGGCGGTGACGCGCCATTCCAGTCGCACATCGCCTGTCTTCTTCATCTCTACGGGGAAGTAGAGGGTGCGGGGCGCGTTGCTGTTGAGGGTGATGGTCTGGCTGGCCTCGGGGAGGGTGACAGCATCATTGCCCTGTAGCTGCACTGTCCAGCTGACATCCTTGCCGCGCAGAGCCTCGGGCAGCTCATCGGGTAGCATGGTGACAGTGACAGGCACATTGACAAGGTCACCTGTGCAAGCACTGAGGGGGGCAGAGCTTTCCAGCATGATGGGCTTGTTCACCTGATAGAATCCTGTGCCACGTCCAAAGTTATCATTGCCCTCACTGGCAACTGCGATGACGCGGTATTGGGTCAGGGTGTCAGGGTTCTTTGCAGTCGCGTGGAAGCGGCCTTCGGCGTCACAGCGCACCTGTGCCAGCCAAAGGGCGCAGGGGGTAAAGTTCTCGCGTAGAGCAACAACACTATTACCACCAATACCTAATGCGGCAGGAGCATAAGCAACCATGTCATTCGAATAGGTGCCGCCACCGACAAAGGTAGCCTTGTTGCCGTAGTCGCGCTCATTGGGGTTTTCGGAGAGCAGTTGACCTAGGGCACTGTAGCTATAAACACCATGGGGGCGATCTGCGTAAAAGTCAACCAAGGGATTAGGCATTCTAAAACCACCAGCTTGCAGCGTGCCTTCATCCTCTGCATAGAGGGTAACAATAGCGTTGGCAGCGGGTTTTCCATCGGGGGTGAATACCTGACCGCGCAGCTCACAGCTTTCACCGGGGAGGGTGCTTTCCTTGGGCAGATCCAAGGTCACCGCTAGGCGATGCTCCGCTGGGTCAATATTCAAAGTTGCGTTGCCAGAGAGCACAATGGGCACGCCCTTGTCCTCATTATCTGCCTGTTGGATAAGCAGGGCTTCGAGGTGAATGACAGGACCATCGCCCTTTTCCAACTTGAACTTGATAATGGGTTCTTCGCGGGTGACCTTTTGGCGGATTTGGCGGATGATGCCTTCGCGCTCCAGTGAGAGGAGAACTTCGCCATCCACTGGGGTTTCCAGCAGCAGCTTGACCGTATCGCCCTCCTTGTACATGTCCTTATCCGTGCGCAATTTTATGTAAACACCGGGTAGACGTTCCCAAGGGGATTTTTCATCTGCGCCATAGACGCGGTGGACAATGGCAGAGCGGAAGGGCTTGCCAGCTGCATCAAGACCATTGGCCGTGATGGTGTAAGTACCTGTTGCAGGTGTGGGGATAGTGACACGTCCCTTGCCCGTTGCATCCAACATGATTTCCTGCTGAGGCAGGCTGTGGTGGGTGATGATATTTTTCACCATATTCCTCATGATGCTACCATATTGGTAGGGCTGGGCAGTTTCGTAATTCACATCAATCTTAATGGGGGAACTGGCGGTGATGGGCTCACCCTTTTGATTGACGAGTAGCAAATCAATGGGATAACCCGCATCGCTCTTTGCGCTATGCTTGCTCTCCTGCTTCATGCCTATGTAGGCGGCGGCTGGGTGAACAACACTGCTGCTGTCCGTGACCAGTTTTTGCTTATTACCATTGGTGACTTCTGCAAAGACAGTCAGTTTCTGACGTCTGGGGAATTCTCCCTTGGGTATATCAATTTCCACGCGGTACTCGCCCTTCTCATCCAATTTATACTTAGAATCGCTAGTGTGTGTGGCACCGTTGGCACTACCCTCTTCACCCCAGTAGTAGTAGGAGGTGTAGGAGGGGTCGTTGTGTCTGTAGTCACCAAAGCGGTAGTCTTTCAGCCCTGCGGGGTAGAAGTTAGTATCATAGGCAACTGCGCGTACATTCAATTCTCCCTGAGCGACTGGTGCGCCCGTGAGCTGCATGGCGTTAATATGCAGCTTCGCACGCTGCGTTTCGCTCAGGATGTCCATCTTCTGCTCCACGGTGAACTCATTTCTGCGGAAGTGCTGCACGGGTAAACTGAGGCTAGTACCCTCACGATTTCCCATAATCAGGTAATTGTAATCCTTTGCGTTTTTGAGCCCCAGTGCGACCAAATCAGGAGTTGTTCCCTTGTCGTCACCTGGCATCACAGGGTCAATGGAGAGATAGTAATTGCCTGTATTCTCGGGGTCATTAGGTAGCTTGACCTCGATGCTAAAACTACCATCGGGCTGTATGGGGACATCGTAAGTAGCAATATCATCGCCGTCCTTCTGAAGATTCGCCTTGAAGCTGGATACGAAATTCTTGCCCGGTATACTCAACTCATTATTGAGCAACTGGCGTATGTAGCCCTTGACCTGCGCTGTCTCACCTGGGCGGTAGATAGGGCGATCGGCAAAGGTGCTGTAGTGAAGGAAGGGGAACTGAGCCACATCACCGTTGGGGAAATGGCTCATGTACTTGTACCTATCCCACTCTTCAGGATTGAAGGGCACGGTGTAGGCATCATCCTTTGTGCGGACGTGAACGTAGGCCACAGACTGCGCTGTCTTGCCCAGAATCTTGTCAAGGTCAAGGGTGGAGTTATTGGGGGAGATGTCCTGCTCATGCAGCAGCTTCGCATTCTCGTCGTAGAGGGCGATGCGCGCGGACTCCAGCTCCTTGCCAGTGGAGAGGCTGTAGGCATAGAAGAAAACACGACGCTTTTTGGCGTTGCTCTTCCACAGCAGACCCAAATCCGTGACCTGCACGAGGCTTTGGGTCACTAGTTTTGCACCTTCTTCTTTATCATTAGCGTGGTTCCAGTCGGCTGTTGAATCACCAACAAACTCCACAAGGTAGAGCCCTGCATCACCTTTGGGGAAAAGCTTTGCGTCCTTGAGGGAGATTTTCGCCTCTTGAGTGCCAGAGCGCAAGTTCTCCTCCTTTACCGCGATGGGGGTAAGGAACTCTGTTGGCACGATGGAGTTTTTCTGCTGCGCTGCAAGTCGTGCCGCGACAGGGATGGACTCATCATACTTGTGGCGATTTTCGTAAGTGGTATAATAACGCTGGTAGGCAGTGATAGCGCGCACGGCATCATCACCGCTATTATCCAGCTGCAAGACGCGCAGTTTGGGATTGCTGAGCAGCTCATAATCAAAGGAGAGCTCCTGCGTGCCCTTGCGGCTGAGAACGGAAAGCATGCTATCTGTTATCAGGGTGGGGTAATCGGGCTTCAACTCCGTGCGTCCCTTGTAGAGACCTGCTGCCTCTGTCTGCTGCCCCAATATATTGGTCATCTTGATATTCGCGCTGAGCTTGGAATCATCAATGCCCTTCTTGACGCGGAAGTAGAGGCGATGAGTCGCCTGCACCATATCGCCTGTGGAGGAAAGCATGGTTCTGGTTTCCTCCTTTGTCTTATCGACATCAAGGATGACAAGCATGGGCTCATAGCCGTCCTGAGTAGGCTCACTCATAGAGGAAAGCCCCGACACGTGCTTGAAGGGGATGCGCGCGCCTTTGCCTGTCTCCTGTGACCACTCAATTTGACCGAGCAGCTCTTCCCACTGGGAAGGCAAAATCACTGGTGCATCAAAATGAACACTCACCTGATAAAGACCAGCGTCCAGCTGCTGATTGTAGAGATAGTACTGATTATCAGGAATATCGATACTGCAAACGTTCTCTGCCGCAAAGTCTCGCGTCTCTATGTCAAAATCACCCATCCGAGGGATAAAGAGAGCACCGCTTTGGTAATTGTGTATATCTGGGTTGTCCAAAGGCGGAATAGAGATGTAATAGCCAGGGACAACTTGCTCGGCTGGCAGCTTGGAAAACTCTGCCCATTCCTCCTCATTGGTGCGCGCCAGTATTTCAGAGCACGTATCCTTGTAGTGAATAACATCAGCCACAGTCAGGGGGCGCAAATTGGCAGGAAGGCGCATCGTTTTCTCTATGTCACCTTTACTATTCCTATCAAAAAGAGAATAAAAGGCACCGTCCACCAATTTTTCAAAAAGCGGACGCCATGCTTCGCCGACATTGATGATAAGGGGCTCTGCTATGCTACGAGAGTAATGGTTTGAACCCTTAGAGCGATCGCTTTCAACGGTGCAGTAAAAGTTTGTTCTATCAAAGAGTAAGAAAGTCTTTTTATCCTGTTCCAAATTCACCTCAAGGAGGCAAGTGCTGCGCTTGGGGACATCTCCATTGATGATGACACGCAGTTGGGTGGGGCTTTGCCATATGGCACTGTAGGCGATAGGCAGAGACATCGTAATAACGCCATCCGCGGCAGGCTTGCCTACCTCGGAGATGGGGACGACAGGTTGGGGGAAGGTGACATCAATACTAGAGTATTTCGTAATAGGAACGAATCTATCTATGCTTTGTTCAGCTAGACAGACGGAGCCAACAGCAAGTAAGCTTGTGTAAAGAAGTTGAGACGTTTTCATAATAGGAAAATTTTCTACACTCTCAGTATAGGAAATAGCAGCATGACTGTCAAACAAAAATATGTAACAAATGTGTAACAAAAAGAACATTCTAACAACTTTTATTTTCTGCGCTTGCTTTCTGTCCTCATGAGGCGTACTCTTCTCTCTATTGATGAAGGCACAAGAGAAATTACAGGAACTACAGCACAGCCCCATAGGCTCATTGTTAATCAAGTACTCTTGGCCTGCCGTTATTGGGATGACTGCCATGTCGCTCTACAATCTCATTGACGCTTATTACATTGGTCGTTGGTGTGGCAGTGCTTCCATCGCGGGGCTCGCCCTCATCTTTCCCATCATGAACCTCATGATTGCCGTGGCAATGATGGTGGGGCTGGGCTGCGCGGCTAACATATCCCTAGCATTGGGGAGGGGCGACAGGGACTTTGCCTTCCGTGTCCTCGGGCATGGTTTGATACTCGGATCAGTCTTCGGGGCGATACTTGGGGGCTTGACCTATTTCTTTTTGCCCCATGTGCTGTATTTCTTTGGGGCGAGGGATGCCACCTACCAGCCAGCCTATGACTTTATGAGCGTGACAGCATTGGGCTTTCCCATCAGTGCCGTCTTCATGAACCTCAACCACATGATGCGCGCCAGCGGCTACCCCAAGAAAGCCATGTACTGCTTGCTCATCTCCGTGATTGCTAACATACTGCTCGCGCCCATTTTCATCTACACACTGGACATGGGAATGTCGGGGGCGGCACTAGCAACTTTATTGGCGCAGCTGCTGGGACTTGTTTGCGTCCTACGACATTTTTTCTCCAAAACAGCCGTATTGTACCTCAAGCGAGGGATTTTTGTCTTCAGCTCTGCCATGGCACGACGTATCTGTCTGGTGGGATTGCCACCCTGCATGGTCAACATATGTGGCTGCGTGGTGGTGCTGTATTTCAACCACCTCTTCCTCTCCTATGAAGGCGATATGGGGGTAGGAGCCTTTGGCATAGTCAACCGCGTGATGTTCTTCTTTGGCATGGTGGTGATGGGCATAGCGCAGGGAATGCAGCCCATAGTGGGCTACAATTACGGAGTGGGGGCTTATTCTCGCGCCCGCGCCACCCTCTTCCGCGCCATGGGGGCAGCGACAGGCATTATGGTACTAGGCTTTGCCTTGGTCATGATATTCCCCTACGAGATAATGGGACTCTTTGTCAAAGAAGGCGACAGCATGGGCGAGGCCATGATGGCCATTGGCGGTCGCGGGATGCGCATCATGCTCATGTTCATGCCCATCATTGGCTTTCAGATGATAGTAGGCAACTTTTTCCAAGCACTGGGCAAACCCGTAATCAGCATCTTCCTCAACCTCATGCGGCAGATGATAGTACTCATACCACTGCTCTCCATACTTCCTCAGTATTATGGGGTAACTGGCATCTGGCTCTCAGCCGCAGTCTCCGATATTATCTCGGCTTGCGTCTCTGCTACAACAATTAGCATTTTCTTAAAGCGTTATTACAACAAATCTGATAAGATTATCTCACAGACACCATGAACATCACCATCGCAACGCGCAACGCGCATAAAGTAGGAGAAATAGCAGCCATACTGCCAGAGAGCTACACCGTGCGCTCACTGGTCGATGTGGACAATGCACCCGACATAGAGGAAAATGGAGAAAGCTTTGAAGCCAACGCCGCATTAAAATCCGTGGGCATCTCCGCCCTCATCTCTGGCTACGTCTTATCGGACGACTCGGGACTATGCGTGGACGCACTGGGAGGCGCGCCGGGTATACACTCTGCCCGCTACGCGGGAGAACATGGCAACGATGCTGCCAATAATGCCCACCTTCTCAAAGAACTTGCCGCCTTGGCAAAGGAAGGAGAAGATCGCTTTTCTGCCCGATTCGTCTGCGTGCTGAGCCTCGCTAAAGACGGCGTTGAGATACTGCATGTGAGAGGCGAGGTAGAAGGACATATCGCCCTGCATAGCTCTGGCACAGGAGGCTTTGGCTATGACCCCCTCTTCATCCCACTGGGCTATGAAGAAAGCTTTGCCCAACTCCCCGCGCAGACAAAGAACGCCATCTCCCATCGCAGCCGCGCCTTGGCAGCACTGCGGGAGCTGCTCCCCACACTGACATGACAGTAAAAATCTTTGCCACCTACCACAAGCCCAGCCCGCTCATAACCGCAGCGTGGTTAGAAGCCATAGAAGTAGGAAGTGCCTGTCGAGAAGAGCACCTAGGCATACAGAGAGACGACAGCGGAGAAAACCGATCAGCCTCCAACCCCCAGTGGAGCGAGCTAACAGGCTGGTACTGGGTCTACCGCAACGCCCTGCCAGCCCATCCAGAGTGGGACTACATCGGCTTTTGTCATTACAGACGCTACCTCCTATTTGACCGCAAGCCAGCGGGACAAATGCGCAAGGTAGAGATAAACCGCTTCCTGCGTGAATGGGAAAAAATTGCTACAGAGCAACCCCAACTCCAAGCCGACATCTACCTACCGCAGCCCTTTGATTGCAGCCCCCTCAGCGTAGAAGAGCAATACCTACAATATCATCAGGCAGATGCATGGCACCTCATGAAGCAATGCCTGCTTGAGTTGCATCCTGATTACGCCCTGCATTTGCAGGAACACTGTGAGGGAAAGCAGCTGCACTTGGGACTCACCGTCGTGATGAAGAGAGAGCAGATGCAGCGGGCGATGGAATGGTGTTTTGGGCTAATGGACGCGTGGGAGAAAGTCATTTTGGAAAGGCGCATCAGCTTGGCACCAAGGACGGCAAGTTTTATCATGGAGCGCATGATAAACGTCTGGTATCTGCGCGAGAAGGCGATGGGCGCGCGGGTGGAAGAGGTGTATAGTTGCCTGCTGGTGCAGCCCTTGAGTTGGTGGAAGCGCAGCGTGATGGCAGCGTGGCATGCAATGCCCTTACCGCGGTGGCTGAGGGCTCTGCTAGTGCGTGTATTGCGAGCGGGGCGAATAGACCTAACGCGCGGAGTATAAGCGTCGCCATGCGCGCTTCGATGCTTTCCCGCGGGCTCTGCCCTTGACCCGCCTAAGGAAATTTTCCTTAGGAATCCGTTGAACGCTATCGCGCAGGGAGTTGCGTATGGGTGTGGGGGGCTTTGTGTCCCTTTAGTCGCTTTCTTTGATGAGCTCTAGCTCTCGGACGAAGCACTGGCTGCTCGCTCCTCCTTTTTGACAGTCTTCGGTGTAGCGTAGGGAGAGTTCATAGTTGCCGTCTTCTTCTATGCTAAGTGGATAGGCGGCGGTGAGGTAAAAATTCTCCCATTCTCCCTGCTCTCCTTGCTGCGGTAGGGCGATGTATCCACGGTGCTCTTCTCCACAGTAGAGGGCGCGTATCGCACAGCCGTCTCCGTCTCTCAATGATTGGGCTGCGTTGCTGTAGATGATGCGTAGTTTGTATTGCCCCGCAGGGAGTTGCGTTGGTGCAAAGAAGAGTTGTCTGGTGTGGATTTGATCATCCAGCCATGCCTGTCCTCTTTCTACTTGGTGTTCTCCATGTTCTCCTATTCGCTGGACGGGGATGATGTGATGGCAGCCTTCTGCGATGACGTGATAGGGGGCGTTGGGGTAGGAGTGGGTGTGGGCGTTGAGGGCTTGGATGCGGTAGCTGGCATGCTTGCCTGCTGGGCTGATGGGGTGTGTACAGCTGGCTGTCTGGGCGACGGCGCGTCCGCCACAGAAGATGCGGTAGGCGTTAGCTCCTTCTACGGGTAGCCAACGCAACATTTCTGGGCTGGGGTTGTCCCATATGGGTTCTGGGAGGTCTTCTTGTAGTGCTGGGTAGTGGGTGGTGTTTTCCTCTTCCTCTTCGCTATAGCTGGGCTGTAGTTCGAGTTCTATGATGAGTCG
>CAYJON010000068.1:0-11218 GCA_964371795.1 uncultured Akkermansia sp.
GGCTTCATCTTTTTGCCGAGGCTGTCTGTGTGACGCCTGCGCGCTTCAAGGTTTCTTCCCAGCTGACTGGGGTGTAGAGAAGGGCGTTGAGCCATGGGTCGTAACCTATGTCTTCTGCGCGCTGAAAGGCTGCTGGTTGGGTGATGCGGGTGAAGAGGACGCGTCCTATGTCGCTTTTGGCGATGCGTTTGATGTAGATGCCTTCTTGTCCTTTTTCATCGCGCTGATGCGATCCCCAGATGTAGTAGTGTTTGGGGTCTTGTTTGATGAGGATGGCGAGGTGCCCATGTTCTCTGCCGCCTATTTCTTTGGTCCACCATATTTTGATGATGTCTAGGTGTTTTGCTTGGGCTGGGTTGGTGAAGCTGTAGCCTGCTCCCAGTTGGTGTATGAGGTTTGCAAAGCCTGCTGCGTTGGCGTTGGCCCAGCCCCAGACGCCTTCTCCGTCTTGGACGCTTCTTGGTAGCATGCTGTCCCAGTCTTCTTCTGTGAATGCGATGTCGGGGTTGGTGGAGTCCCAGTGCATGAGGGCGGAGAGGAGGGCGATGTAGACTGCTCCAGAGCAGAAGGAGGGGCTCAGTTTGCTGGGTAGGTAGTAGAGTCTGTCTGTTACCATGCCGAAGCCAAAGCTGTTGAGCAGTGCGTAGTGTGCTTCTGCGCGGGTGCTGTAGCAGCCTTTGCCTTCTAGTCCTTCTGTTTTGCTGAGTTGTTTGATGGCTCCGTCAAATGCTTGCGTCCAGCTCAGTGGGGTGTGTGGTTGTGCGGCGGGTGCGTCTATGGCGTAGACGATGGGTGGGCTTTGGCAGGAGCTGATGCTTGCCAATGTGAGAGCGCAGAGGCTTGCAAGCAGTGTGGATGCTTTGTTTTTTATCATGCTGTTAGTAGTTGATGGGGTTTCCGTTGCGCTCTTGTTGTCCTTTTATGACATTTTCTCGCATGATGTTGTATTGCTCCGAGAAGAAGGCTTTTTTGTCTGAGAAGAGGCGGTAGACGCCATCATAGCAGCGTATGGATAGCCAGAATTCTACGGGGTTTTGGTGTTCTTCGGGGAAGTAGTGCTTGTAGTTGTTGGCAAAGAAGGGTTCGTCTGTCCATTGCTTTGGGTCTAGTGTCCATGCTTTGTGGGTGATGCTTCTGCCGTTCCACATCCACGGGTCTACTACCCATGCGTGGGGCCATTTTCCCTTGGCTGTGGTGATGTAGACGCAGCTGTGTGAGGTGTATTTGCCTTTGTCTCTCATGCAGGTTCCTAGGGCAAAGTGTTTTAGCTTGCGTCGTCGTAGTTCTTTAAAGAGGTCTTGCTGATAATGCCAGCAGAGTCCTCTTTCTTGCATGTGCATGTTGACAAACCAGTTGCCTAGCCACCCAGGGAAGTAGGAGCCGTTGACTCTTGCGATGCCTGCACCTGCTTTGTAGGATGTTGCGGCGAGCCATGCTGCTTCTTCTTTTGCGCTTTTTAGTTGCTGTTCTTTTTCTGGCAGTAGGGCGATGAGTCCTGCTCTTAGTTCTTCTATTTCTTTTACGACGGAGGGTTTGCTTGCGTATTCCACGGGGGGTGGGGCGCATTGCAAGAGTAAAAGGTTGAAACAAAGAAGTTGTATGAGGATGATAAAGCGTCTACGCATGCGCTTGATAGTATAGCGTATTCCTTTCTTCTTGGCAAGTATGATGCCTTTTTTGGGAAAAATGTGGCTTAAAATCAAAAAAGCGATTGACAGTTGCTTTCATTGTCGCTATACTTTGGCTGTCGCCAGTCTAGGCTGGTACACAATTCGGGCAGTAGCGCAGTCTGGTAGCGCACTTGCATGGGGTGCAAGGGGTCGTGGGTTCGAATCCCGCTTGCCCGATAGTTAAAAATGGTCAGTTGTTTTGCAACTGACCATTTTTTCTTGCTGTCTCTCTGTTGTGTTTTCTATAAGTTATTGAACTGTAGCTTCTATTCTGATGTCTATGGTGGCATGACACAAAGAAAGTGGTGGCATGGTTTTGCCGATGTTTTGTTGTTTCTCTGGAATAAGTCGGGGACTCTCTCTTCGCTGGCTTTGATGCTGGGTGCGATGGGGATGCTGATTTATTATCTTTCTAGCAAGCCACAGTTGGATGAGCCACGGTGGGAGTATTTTCAGGGGGCTTTTAATCATGCTGGTCCTCTTGCGCCGACGGCTATGGGGAAGAGGCTGGGTGGGGATGCGCCTATGGAGCATTCTCAGATGCGATTTGTCTATGGTGACGATGGTAAGGTAAATCGTGTTCAGCATATTAATGGGTTGGGGGAGTTGTCTGCTATGCCTCACAGTCGTGTGGCGGAGCAGTTGATTCATTATGATTCGCAGGGGCGTCTGGTTGCAAAGGAGAATCGCGATGTGCATGGTCTGCCTGTTGGGGATGCTTCGGGGGTTTTTCAGCGGAAGTATGATTATAATGAGGCGGGGCAGTTGTTGGAGTCGCGTTTTTATGATGCTCAGGGTGCTTTGACGCAGCCTCTGATGCCAGGTTATGCTATTGAGCGCAGGGCTTATGATTCTCAGGGACGGCTGGTGGGTATTGATTACTTGGATGCTTATCAACGACCTGTGGTTAATGCGGAGGGGGAGTGTTCTGTGAAAATTACTTATGATGATGCGGCGGGTTCACGTACGCGAAAAAATTATGTGGAGGGGGCTTTGGCTCCCAATATTCACGGTTATGCGGTGGAGAGGAGTTGGGTGTCGAATGGGGGTCGCTTCACGCGCTGTGATTGGTTGGATGAGAATGAGGTGTCTGTTTTTAATCGCGATAGAGCCTGTGCTTCTATTCAGACGGAGTTGTCGGAGGATGATTCTAAGAGGAGGGAGCTGTATTTAGATGTGGATGGGCAGAAGCTTGGGTTTCTACCTGTTCCTTCAGAGCGTCTGTTGCGTCTTAATGAGGATGGGCAGATAGAGTGGGAGGCTTTTCTCTGTGCGGATGGTTTTCTTTGCCATAATCCGCAGAGGGGTTATGCAGAGCGGCATTGTGAGTACAATGAGAAGCAGCAGTTGTCGCGGGAGCATTTGCGTGATGAGTTTGGGCATCCTTCTCCCTGTTATGAGAGGCGTCATGTTGATGCAGGGACTAAGCATCGTGTGCTGAGTCTTTATCGAGATGGTTCTAGCTCTATTGGGAAGCTCTAACTTTTTTTATTGCAGGCTGTAGTCAGAACTTGACATGTGGTGTGTTAAGGGTTAGTCTATGTGCTTATGTTATTTGTAGCGCCTCTATCAGTGGAGGTCTCGAAAAATGTTATTTTTCGCGCACCTCGCGGGTTTGCTATCATCTCAACCTTGGTTCTTATGATTCTGGTTGCTTTGATTGCGGTGGGACTGATGGCTCTGGTTGCTAGCCGTAATCGTATTGCTTCGCAGAAGGTGTTGGTGGCGGAGGCTAGGCAGCAGGCTCTTGTGGGGCTTGATGATGCGATTGCTGCTTTGCAGGCGGAGTTAGGGGTGGATCAGCGTGTGAGCGCGAATTCTGGCATTCTCAATGCTTCGGAGAATGCTGGCAGCGCGCATCTCCTCGGTGTTTGGGATAGTTGGACGACCTCTCTTTATGGCAATCAGGAGGGCTCTGGTGTTGGTCGTATTCAGGCTACTTATGACAGGGGGCGTAGCAAGATGTTCCGACGCTGGCTTATCTCTGCCAAGAGGCAGGAGGATGTGCGCCGCATGGATGCTTATGATGATTTGAGTACTCGCAAGCAGGGAGAGCGTATTTGCTTGGTAGGAACAGGGACTTTGGGGGAAGAGGCGGCAGTTAATCAATATGTTTTTGCGGATCTCATTACGACTCCTGCTCGTGGTAATAACAAGTCGCAGTTTGCTTGGTGGGTAGGTGGTGAGAACCAGAAGGCGAGAATTAATGTGACCTACAAGCAGCCAGCAGAGCCGCTGGAGGCTCTGAGTCGTACTTGGGATACTCCGCCGCCTTCTTTTACTGGTAGTTTGCGCTATCCCGAGTTGGATGGGGAGTTAGGGGAGCATGAAAAGCTGCTTTCTTTGCAATCTCTTCCGCTGTCTGGGAAGAGTTCTCAGGTGGCAGGGATGCCGTATTTTTTTGATGTGTCTCTGCATTCCTACAGTTTGATGACCAATGTCCGCAGCGGCGGGCTGAAGCAGGATCTTTCTTTGCTGCTCAATAAGCCTACGCTGAAGGGGACGGAGTTTGCGCGTCGTGCGACGCAGGATGCCCCCTTGGTGGAAAGGGGGAGGGATATTCCTGCTGGTAGTCAGACTAATATGCCCATTGGATCTTGGCAGGTGATGCATGCTTATCATAATGCTTACCCTACAGGGAGGCAGAGGGAGGGGGCTTTTCAGGCGCGCTTGCAAGGTGGTATTCAGAATCCCCACACACGCATGAGTGGGGCTGCCTTTGCTGATGATGAGTACCTGCTGGACACGAACGCGGCGAAGGAGTCCAACTTTGATACAAAGGTGCTTTTGGACGAGGGGTCAGAGACTGCCGGCTATGCGCGTGTGCCCGTGTTGCTCTCCTTTATCAAGAGCTTTTTCATGGTTAGTGAGCCTGTGGGGGACGCTACTGGGGAGGATCAACGTTATACCTTTAGTCTGGGATACACGCCTGTTGTTCTGTGGTGGAATCCCTATAATGTGCCCATGCGTGTCTCGGGTCGCCATCTCTGGGTACACACTATCCCATACAAGACGATGTGGTTGCAGAGTTTTGCAAAGCACAGTGATGGGTTACCTGCCCGCTGGACAAATTATTGCATGATGCAACCGGGTGTTCCTGATCCCAATAATATGAATGGCGGGGTATCCTACAATAATGATCAGAGCTTTGGTGAGGACTATGGGCAGTATTTTTCCCTGTCGCGTCAGGCGAGCGAGCAGGATATTGTTTTTGAGCCGGGGGAGATTCTTATTTTTTCGCCTTCGGAGGCAACGGCTTTAACGGATCAGAAAAAGCCCTATGGCAATCCCTTCATCAATGAATATGATCCCAAGATGACTTCTGGTTATCGCGCCTATCTCTACAGCTATCATACAGAGGAGGGTATCAAGCAGGATGACAAGCCGCTCTACCTGCGACTGGGGACAGATATTGAGAATGTGCCTGCCAGTTCTTCGGGGGTGATGGGACGTGATTTCAGCGGTGCGAGGGAGGCTATCACGTACCGCAATGGATATAATGGGCTCTACGCTTGGGATCGCGGTGATGACAAGGTGGGGAAGTACCTCAACTCTCCGCAGCGATTTTCTATTGCGTGGTATGATTCAGATCAGGTAAAGGACAACACCGAAATCATGGACAAAGAGCCATGGGATGTCCACACGCAGAATGATAACAATCAGCCCTACTATGTTGCCGCGGTGGGTATCACGCCCAAGTCGGCTAATGGGCACATGCGCACGCGCTTTGCTACTGGTGACTACAGGACAAAGAGCTGGCAGCACTCCAACCCTGCCTTTTTTGGTTCGCGTCTGATCAAGCCTGATGAGTCCATGCGCACCTATCATCCCTATCAGGTGGTGACGATGCGTGTCACGGCGGGGCTGGGTTCTGCACCCGTGGACAGTGTGGGTAAGAATGGCTTTTATGGCATCACGGTAGATGGGGAGCAGGTTTCCTTTATTGCCTCGCAGGAGATAGCGGTGCATCCTCCCTTTTCTCTGGCAGGTTATGCGGGGATGCGGCTTACACCGGGGTGGTTCGAGCATAAAGGTTCTTTTGAAAATACCTTGGTGCGCCAGCAGTATCAGGCAGGTGTCCCTGCTGTGGGGATAGGTAATGCCTTTGCCGATCCCACCCTGCCTGCCGATGGCGTCTATGTGTCGCATGACCTGCTGTATCCAGAAATCTATGGGCTGGAGAGTATTTTTGATGATTTTTACGACCATGGACTACTGATTAATGATGCTCTATGGGATAGGTTTTTCACCTCTTCTATTTCTGATATGCCCACTGCTGGTGGGGTGAAAAAGGCACAGCAGACGGCAGAGCAATTTTTCTCTGACGGTGAGGAGTTGCCAGTTTCTCGTTACAGCCGCATGCCTTCTCCCTATAGCTCTGATAGCATTGTGGATCGTATCATGGCAGATGATGGCTGGAAGTACCTAGCACAATTTCTATGGATAGAGGGCGGTTTTAATGTCAATTCTACCTCTGTGGAGGCGTGGGCGGCGACGCTGAGGGGGCTTTCTAAGCGCAGGCTTGTCACGGGAGTAGAAAGCAGGTTGACTTTTGTTGAGGAGGAAAAGGATGGACGCGATGTGCTCTTCTCTCGCTTTATGCTGTCCACAACGGATAAGAGCATTGATTCTCTGGGCAGCTACAGCATGATGCGTGGGTCGAGTATTCTGCGCAGCGGGGCTGGTCTAGTAACTGCTTGGGGCGAGGTGCGCAAGTTGGGCGTGGATGAGGTAGAAGAGCTCGCAGAGCGCATTGTTGAACAGGTGCGAGAGCGCGGTCCCTTCCTGAATATGTCGGACTTTATCAACCGCCGCCTTGATAGCAGCAATACAGAGCATGCCATGGTAGGCGCACTGCAAGCTGCCATTGATGAGACGGACATCAACTTTGCCATGCAGGAGATGCAAATCACGTCCTCTCCCGAAGGAAAACTTTACCAATTTCCCGAGGCTGCGCGCGGCTCTCTCTACACAGCTGCACCAGGTTACCTCATCCAGAGTGATGTTCTCATGTCACTAGGCAATATCCTCACCGTGAGAGATGATACCTTCATTGTGCGTTCTTATGGTTGCGTACGTACCAAGAATGGTGCTATACTAGCCCAAGCATGGTGCGAAGCCATTGTCCAGCGTGGCATCAACTACGTTGATCCCAATGACGCGCCCTACGAAAGCGAAGTGCATCCTGATGGTAGCTCTTACAAGGAGCTTAGCAAAGTCAACCAAGTCCTCGGTAGGCAGATGAAGGTCGTTTCCTTCCGTTGGCTTGACCATTGGGATATCTAATCCTCCTCATCAACATCAAACAAACATATGGCAAAGAACTTTAAACCCAATCATAAACCAAACTCTGCTCGACCTAATAAGCATAGCCAGACAGCTGGCGGCGATAGCATAGAAGCACGCATCAGGCCTCGCCCCGAGGCAGAGCTCTATGATATCTTGGCGGATAACCCAGAGGGGCTCTACCTCGTTCTCGACTGTATCCAAGACCCACATAACCTCGGTGCCATTCTTCGCACTGCTGATGGGGCAGGGGTCTGTGCGGTCATCGCGCCCAAGGATAAATCTGCCAGCATCACCGAAACCGTTCTCCGTGTCTCTGTTGGTGCAGCACTGCATGTTCCCTTTATTCAGGTGACCAATCTATCCCGCGCTATGGAAGATATGAAAAAAGCGGGCATCTGGATAACAGGTACCTCTGACAAGGCGGATCGTAGTCTCTACGACATGGACTTCAAGGGAGGTGTTGCCATTGTGATGGGGGCAGAGGGCGCTGGCATGCGCCGCTTGACAGAGGAAAAATGCGACTTCCTGATTAGCATACCCATGCAGGGTAAAGTCCCCTGCCTCAATGTTTCCGTTGCTACGGGAGTATGCCTTTATGAGGCTCTGCGTCAACGCCAAGAAGCACCTGATAATAGCTAGGTGATGAGCTCGCCTCCTCCAGCAAATCAACTGATTCTCAACCGCGAACCCAGTAAGGGAACGCGCGTGCGCGTTATCTCCGATTTGCATTACGGGCATAATCGCAGCCGCGCTCCAGAGCCGCGCCAGCTCATAGAAAGCATGCGCGGGGAAATGGATATACTCGTCGTCGCAGGTGATTTGGCTGAGGCGCGCCCATTGCATGCCTTTAAAGAAAAGGGTATCAATTATCGTACCGAGCTGCGCCAAGCCTGTGCCGAGGTGGGTGTGGAACTCATCGAGCTATCGGGTAATCACGATACGGACACCCGTACCATGATGTTGAAGCTCTGGGAGGGACGTGTTGTTGTTGTACATGGTCACATGTTTTATGATGAGGTAGCCCCATGGGGATGGGAGTATCTGACCAACAAAAAGTCCTGCCTTGCCCTCATAGAGAGTTACCCGAAGCGCGATCAAGATATCGTGGAGAAGTTGGAGCTTGCCCGTGCCATGTCGCTGCATAGTGCACCGCAACATCAATCACGTTGGCAGACGCGCAATTATTATCTCAACAAGTTGCTGCATTGCTTTTGGCCACCGCAGCGTCCTCTTGCCATCCTGCTTGCGTGGAAGAACGCTCCGCATCGCGCAGAACGCTTTGCGCGGCTGTTTGCGCCACAGTGCAAGCATCTGGTTTTTGGTCACTTCCACCGCACGGGTCAATGGAGGCGCGGTGATAGGCAGCTCTATTGCACAGGGGCATGGTTCGAGCATGCTAGCCCTGCTGCGGCGGATTTTTGCGACGGGGAGTTGGTCTCTTATAAAAGGGTACTTCCAAATTCTCGTCATTCCAAATAAGCAAATGAACAAAATCAGTTCACGAGGCATCTTTTGAGTGCTTTTCAGCTAGATTTGCCCCGAATTTTCGTCTCAGAGGACACTCTGAGCCATCAATTCGTGAAAAATCCATCTCGAAAATCATCTCAAAATCTAAGCTCGCGAGAAATTAGAAGTCCCTAAAAAGATTACAATTGAGAGATAATCTCTCTGATGCGTGACAGCCCCTCGCGTAGCAGTGCCTCATCTATGGTGAGGGCAGGGATGATACGCAGGGTCTCTGGTCCAGCTGGGCAGCAAAGTACGCCAGCCTCCAGACAAAGCCCATTGAGGTAGACGGAGGGCAGGCTGCCTTCTGGGGTGGTCATTTTTTCTGTATTCAGCCCAATGCCTCGCAGCAGACCCTTGCCGCGTACGCAGCTAATCTGGGGCAGATTCCAGCTCATCACCTCTTGCTCCACGAGATTACCTAGTTGCTCTGCGCGCTCTGTGAGATTTTCCTTGAGCAGGGTCTTGAGTACGGCTAGGGATGCCGCGCAGGCGAGGGGTGTTCCACCATAGGTAGAACCATGAGAGCCCGCAGACATGATGGAAGAGAGGCTTGTGCCCGCGTCGTCTATGGCGCGATCGCTCAACCAGAAGGCACCGATGGGGAAGCCTCCGCCCATTCCCTTGGCGCAGGAGACGAGGTCGGGTTGTATCTCGGGGCAGATGGACTGCCAGCCCATGCGTGCGCCTGTTCTGGAAAATCCGCATTGCACCTCATCTAGCATGAGCAGGAGGTCATGTTGCTTGCAAAGTTCTGCTACGGCACGCAGGAAATCAGCTGTGGCGGGGTTGACTCCTCCTTCACCCTGTACTGCCTCTAGCAGAATACCGCAGGTCTGGGGGCTGATGGCCTCCTTTAATGCCTCGATATTGTTGAACTCCACATGCTTGAAACCGGGTAGCAGGGGAGAGAACTCTTCTTTAATCTTGTCCTGTCCTGTGGCTGCTAATGAGCCCAGTGTGCGTCCGTGAAAGCTTTTTTCAAAGGTGATGACCTCGTAACGTGCGCTGCCATCAGCAGCAGGGCGACGGTGCCCAAATCGGCGGGCTGTCTTGATGATGCCGTCATTGGATTCTGCTCCAGAGTTAGCGAAGAACACCTTGCCCTCTGCCCCGATGAATTCCTTGCTAATGAGTTCTGCTAGCTGCTCTTGCTGGGGGATGTGGTAGAGGTTGGAGCAGTGCATGAGGGTGGCTGCCTGCTGGCTGATGGCCTCAACCAATGCAGGGTGGCAGTGTCCTAGGCTTACCGTGGCAATACCAGCGCATAAATCAATGTAGCGATTACCATCGCTGTCGAAGAGGTAGGATGCTTTCCCTCCGACAATGCTGATGGGGGCTCGGGCGTAGCTAGCAAGGACATAACTCATGGAGGAAAATCTACTATTCTACTCCCCTGCTGTCAATTCTTATTTTATGACAAATCCGCAAGGGCAGCGTGAAAAAAATGGATTGCAAAAGCGCCTATAAATGCTAAACTAATCCTTAATCTACCGTTTTCTTCTATCTTATTTGAAAAATGGAATAAAAACTTAAGAAAAAATACTCACCAATATAATGATTTATAAAAATATAATAAAAAATGTCTTCGTTTTATCGTCTATGATGTTTTGTGGTGCAAATTCGTTTTCGTTGGGGGAAAATCAATCAAGTGCAGAAATATCCAAAAGTACGGATACTTATAACAACGCGATAAGTATTTCTTATGATTTATTAGATCAAATAAAAGAAGAAATTGATATCAACGAAATTCTCGATACACTTGAATGCTACAGAAAGGACCCCGAAAAATATGAAGTTCCAGGTACGGTGGCAAGATATATTAGGCATAATCTTACACTTGAAAAGACAGATATCAATTATCTTTTCGTTCTCTTATTAGATCACCCAGATTCGTTAGAGTTATTATGGTGGCGCAGTAGTGACCGCCAACTCCGTTTATGCATTTTACTACTTTTTTATGGGAGTAGAGATGACCTAGAAGTAAGTTTTTTCCCTCGATTTGTTAATCATTGTGGACGTTTTAGTCAAGCAGAAAGTAAACAACGCTTTGAAGAATTAATTTGTGTAATGAAAAGCAAGCATTTAACAGATGTGATACTATATGACTATGTTGCAAAAGTTTACTCCTTGCTAAAAAATAACTCCTTGCTAAGAGAGCAAGAAAGCAACTCTGCGCCACATAGTGAAATAGACAATTAAATTTGTTATCGCTTCAGATGTAACTACAGCGCAATAGGCATCCATAGCACCCAGACAGAAATCGCAGGTCGTCCCATCATTATATATTGTAAAATCATATGAAAAAAATATTAATTAATATCATGGCGATAATGCTTGCTATACCCATTCTTAAAGCAGATCATCCGCCCGTTAAAAGGGATATTGCTGTTGCAACGAATCTAAATGATCCTGAGACCTTAATATCATACTTATTCTATGCCGATGTTGATGATCCTATATTCGATTTAGGGTTAGATATTAGTTGGACAGAATTTGTTGCCAATGCATTGCGTACAGTTACATCGAATAGCCATTCTCTACAAAATTTTGTAAAAAAACTAAATGCAGAGGATTGTAGTAATTGGAGCTGGCCTCATAAAACGGATAAGCGAGTATGGAATATCTATAAAGAATCATGGCAAAAAGTGCTTGTGTATCTCTATAAAAATACACCTGATAATAAATCACTAATTGAAGGTGTAGAGAAAATAATAAGCTATATTGATTCTCAAGCGAACGAAAAAATGTGA
>CAYJON010000068.1:11318-13135 GCA_964371795.1 uncultured Akkermansia sp.
TGAAAACTTTTATTTCTCTATTATTGGCGTTCACATGCAATTTTATAGGTCTTGCTCTTGCAGAGGAGATCTTCCAATTTCAAGATGATAGGGTGACCCGCGTGATTACTGCGGAGAATCCTACAGGGGCAAAGGGTAGTGGGGGGAAGCGTAATGACGGAGCAAAGGGCTCTGCGATGAATTATTTGCAGCCTGGGGAGTCTCGCGTTATTGCTGATATTAAGACTGCTGGTATCATTCATCGTTTGTGGATGACGGGCAACTTTGTTCATAGCCCAGAGGATAGACGCAATATGATTATAGAAATGTATTGGGATGGAGATGAAAAAGCTGCTGTATCTGCACCTCTGCATGATTTTTTTGCGCTTTCCTTACCCCTCAAGCAGGGCTTTGAGTCAAAGCTTTTTAGCCAACCGGAGGGTAGAAGTTATAATTGTTTTGTACAGATGCCTTTTAAGAAGTCTGCTAAAATCGTGATACGTAATCTGACGGATAAGGCGCATATGCTTTTCTATGAAATCAATTATTCAGAAGTGAAGCAGTTGCCCGCTGGTAGTCTCTATTTTCACGCATATTGGCACCGAAATATTAGAACGGAGCTGAAGAAGGATTTTGAAATTTTGCCCAAGGTTAAGGGTAAGGGGCGTTTCCTTGGCTGTTCGGTGGGGGTGATTGGGGATCTCATTTATGAGCCTTCTTGGTTTGGCGAGGGTGAGGTGAAGATGTACCTAGATGGCGATAGTGAATACCCATCCATTTGCGGCACAGGTACGGAGGACTATATTGGTACTGGGTGGAAGCAGTTTTTCTTTGCCAATCAAACACAGGGTTGCCCCATTGCTGTGCCTGAGAAATGCCTCTACTCTTTTTACCGCTTTCATACCATGGATCCCATTTTCTTTAAAAAGGATATCAGAGTGACGATTCAGCAAATGGGCAATGCTCCTTACGAGGCGGTGCGCGCTATGGTTGAAAAGGGGGCAGAGTTAGAGCCCAACTCGGTTTGGGCTAATGACAAGCTCAATCGCATTTATGAGGGGGATTGTGTGGGCGATATCAAAGACCCTCGCTTTTTGCGAGGCGGCGTCAATTTTTACCGCAGAGATGATTTGAGTGCCACGGCCTACTTTTATCTCGATCGTAGTTCTACAGATCTCCCACCTATTCAAAGTAAAGAAATTCGTAACCATCAACTAGATAGACTTAAATGAAAATTGTGCATAATGGATTGAAATCCCTATTGTTATTAGCGACTGCCAGCATGTCGCACGCGCTGGCTAACACGGTGACTACCCAAGGCCTTTTAGAAGAAATGGTGGACAAAAAATCCATCAGTTATTTCCCAGCTACTCATTACACACAAAAGCAATTTAGTAGTTATGATAGGGCGAGTGATAGGGCTGATAAAAAGCACTTCACTTGGTTTGCGAATCATGATTGGTCGCATTTCCTGCGGGTGGAGGAGATAGATGGGCGCACGGAGCATGTGATGTTTGATGCCAAAGGTCCTGGTTGTGTGACCCGCTTTTGGATGACGGTAGCAGGTAATCATATGACAGAGGGAACTTTGCGATTTTATATTGACGGTCAAAAGCAACCTGTGCTGGAGGGGAACGCCCTAGAGCTTATAGGTAGTAACAAGCTCTTTGCTTATCCTCTCAGTGCTGCTGTTTCAGAGCTCTCGCCTCATGCTAATAGGGGGCATAATCTGTACATGCCTATTCCTTATGCTCAATCGTGCAAAATCACCTACGAGAACAAGGCTTTTGGAAAAGAGAAAATTGGCGGCAATTTTTATTACAACATCAATTACCGTA
>CAYJON010000069.1:0-13073 GCA_964371795.1 uncultured Akkermansia sp.
GTGTTATTCCAAGCTGACGCTAACGTCACAGCTGTCAACGTCAGCAGTGTTATCAGCCAAGCTGATGATAATGTATCCACCCTCACACTGTCAACCAAGGCTGGTCAAACATTCACCTTGAGCGGTGCAAACACCTACGCTGTTGATACCAATGTAACAGGTGCAGGTACAGTACGCGCAGGTAATATTGCGGCATTTGGCACGAGTACGATAGTCCTAGGCGATGGCGCAACTCTGGATCTCGCGTCTTATGCGGTGAGCAATGCCATCAGCGTTGCAAATAATGCCACACTTGCGAACATGAACGGCTATCAAGGCACGCTGACTGTTACTGGCTCTGCCAATGTGAACAGTGGCTTCACTGGCAGCGCGGTGGTTAATGGCACTCTTAACGCTAACGATGGCTTCAGCGGTAATGCAACGATCGCAGCTGGTGGCACCCTTAACATTACAGGTGTCTGGGCAGTTGGCGGCACAATGGATGTTGCAGGCTCAATGAATCTGACCGCTGATGCTTTGCTGGATCTGGGTGCTGCAACCTTTACAGAGGATGCTGGCACATTCAGCACCCAGCTCTTTAACAAGACTGGTGCGGGCGTTGTCGATTTGAGCAGCTTGATGACTGGCGGAACGCTGGATCTTAGCAAGTTAACAGGCATTGCTACCTTTGGTCGTGACTTTGTTCTCACCGATGATGGTTTACTCAGCTACACAATGTCGGGCACTAGCCTGACATGGGATGGCACTGCGGCTCTAGCATGGGGCGTGGGTACAACATTTACCACAGGCGGTGATTTCGCACAGGGCGACTATGTCACCTTCTCTGGAAATACCGAAGTAAGCTTGAGTGAGGATATCCAAGCGTCTATTATAACCATAGAGGATGGAGTAGCAATTAATATTGCTACTGGCAACTCTATTGAAATAGGTGAGGCGCAACTGGCAGCAGGTGCTAGCCTGAACATAGCAGCTGATTCTACGGTCTATTCCGCAACGATGGGCGAAAACAGCTCCATGACTGTTGGCTCTGTACAGGGCAATATTGCCATGGCTGCTGGGGTGCATCTGACCATGACAGAAACCCTCGCACAGGGAGATGTCTCACTTGGCAACTTCACGGGTAGCACGGCCACAACGCAGCTCTCGCTCGCTTTTGAAAGCCATGCGGCTAATGCGCCTGTTGATAGCTTCAGTGACATCAATCCTGACGGTTACGTTGGTATACTTCATGTGACTGCTGGTAACTTCCAGACAACATGGAACGAAATGAATAGTCTTGCTGGCATTGTTTTGGAAGACGGCGTTGTTTATCGCTTTGATAGCGATTTTGGTGCTGGTCTTGACATATCAAAGGTCACAGCTAATGAGGGCTCTACATTGAGACTACGTGCCAATACTGTGGCAACAGAATCTACAGTTGTTACTTTCAAAGCCGATGGCTTCAATGGTGATATCTACCTTGAATCAGGCTTCTTGCGTATCGTCAATTTGACGGAAGAAGAAAAGGCCGCTAATGTTGGTACAATCACCATTGCAGATGGTGCAGGCCTCGTGCTTGCGTCAGGTAATGCGTCACATACCTTAGCCTTTGGCATTCATTTGGAAGATGGCGCAACTGCCCGTATCCGCCACTACGGTGGTACAGGTATGGATATCGTATCAGGTCCTATAACTGGTGGTGTTGATACTGTTTTCCTCAAGGTTGACGGTGGTGGTGCTACCTACACCAACATGGTGGACTTCCAAGGTACATTCAACCTATCGGGTCTGGACTATGGTGCATGTGAGGCGATTTTGGCCTCTAGCGTGACTCAGATGGCAGGCATCTTGACAACTGCTGGATATGCTGCTGGTTCTTTGACAATAAAGGCCACGGCAGAAGGCGAGGACGCGATTGTGATTAACTCAACTCGATTTGCAGCAGACGCAGGCACAGGTATTAACGTTACTGTGGGTGCTGGCTCCTTCTTGAATATCACAGGTAACGTCACCTCCATTGAGGCGGATGCCTCTGCTTCCTTCGTGCTTGCTAACACATTCACGGTAAATGGCACATTGGACATCGGATCGGGTATCACCAGCCTAGGCGCAGCCACTGGCGAACTTCATGTGGGGGCGACAGGCACACTGATTCTCCAAGAAGGTCTCTATGGTGTTGCGGATCAAGGATCAGTCAATATCAGAGCTGCCTCTGGTTCTACAGTAAAACTGCATAATCAGGCGATGGCATCTACCAAGGTGCTCGAAGGCGATGATAACGCCTCCGCCCAATTTGCAGGTGGTTCTACCATCATTGCAATGGATGAGACAACTAATGTACTCAATACGCTGCAATTCACAGGTAGCGGAACAGTTGCTCTCAATGCGGATGCCGCAGCGAAGAATGTGCATCTACAGGGTGTAGTCAGTGGTACAACTGGTCTTAACATCACAGGTACAGCTGATCAGACCTTCCACCTTGAGGCTGATAACACCTACACAGGTGCAACAACGCTGGCAGGTGGTGCTAATCTGGTTGTCGGTAGCGCAAACGCGCTTGCTACCAGTGTCCTGAATGTAACAGAAGGTCATGCCGACCTAGCTGCTGCGCGTGACATGGCTGGACTCACCCTCACGGATCTCTCCTCCATTAATGTAGCATACGGCGCTAATGCCGCGGTTCTGGATTCACTGACTCTCAGTCTGACAGGTGATGAGCGCGTCATGCTCACACTGGATGGGGCACCCGTTCTTTCGGGTATCTACTCTGAGGCTCTCTTTACTGGTCTGACAGCAGAAAACGCCCTCACAGGTATCGTCTTTGATGCAGAAGGCTTCGCAGAAGCAGATCTCTACTTCGAAGGCCTCAAGGGTCGCCTCCATTTCTCCAATGGCGTGCTCTCCCTTGTCAACGATGCCATCGACAAGCTAGTCTGGCTTGGTGGTGACGGCAACTTTAGCGACGCAAACTGGGAAGCAAACGGCGAAGCGATGCCTCTCTTTGCAGGGGCTGACATAGAATTCATCGCTCCAGATCCAGCCGTGGTGACCAACATGACAGTAGACATGGAAACCTCTGTCGGCAGAATGACAGTGACTGGCACGGGTGCTGACTATGTATTTAGCGCAGGCGTAGACGGTAGCCTAGTCATCAGTACTGCTTTGACGGTCAAAGATGGTGCTACGGCTACCTTCGACTTTGCCCCAAGCATTGGTGAGAACGCCATTGTCACGGTGACAGAGAATTCTACTCTTTATCTCGATGCAGATGCCTCCTACAGCTTTGCCACCCTGAGTCTGGCTGGCACACTGGAAACTGCTGGCAGCATCACCTTGTCTTCAACAATCAGTTCCGCTGGTAGCTTGACAGCTAAGGCATTGACCTTGGCAGAAGGCACAAACAGCTTTGGTACACTGGATATCACTGGTGCTCTCAACCTAGCATCAGGCGCGTTGTTAGTGACAACAGAGGCTACTCTCGGCTCTTATGTCGGTGGTGCAGGTCTCAGCATGGCTGATAGTTCTACCCTCACGATAGGTACAGATGGAGAATATGCAGAGAAAACAGCAAGCATAGGCGAACTGGCAATTGCAGCTACTGCGACTGCTACAATCTATGGCGCGACAAGCATCACAGACCTCGACGCTGATGGCACAACACTCATACTGGGTGACGTGACACTGGGTGAAGTGAGTGCTGCGGCCGACCTGACAATTGGTAGAATCGCCGTACAAGGCGGTGATCCAGAAATTACGGCTGATCTGACAATCACAACGGACAAAAAATCCACCTTCGGTCAACTGACCGTGACAGGTGAAATGACCGCAGTGGGTGCGCTGAGCTTCTCAGAGGATGCTTATATCGGTAAGTCGCTCTCAACAGATGGTAACATCACATTTGATAGTAACACAACTGTAGGCACAGATCTCAGTGCTTCATCCGTCACATTTGGCGGACTTGTAGATCACTACTCCACAGTGGGCGGTGCTATTAACGTAGCTGATGGCGAGGTCACCTTTGGCCATGAGGTAAGCGTAACTGGCAAACTCACCGCTGGTGGCGTAGTAGTCCTAGCTGACTCTTCTGTAGGTTCTATAGAAAACGGTGCGACCCTAGACATCAATGACAGTGCGATATTTACTATCAAGTCTGATGCAACAATCGCAGGTATTACGACCTCTACGACAGGTGGTACTCTGGATGTAGAAGGCTACTTGACAGTTAACTCTGCTATAGATAGTACGAACCATGTCATTATTACTGACGGTGCTGTAAGCCTCGTAGGCGACAATACGCTGCAAAGCATTACTGCGGGTGGTCGTATCGAAACCAGTGATAGCTCTCAGCCTCTAAGCCTCAGTGTTGCTGAGGATAGCTCCGCTGAGACTGCTGCCCATGGTATGCATATAGAAGTTAGAGATGAGGCTGCAACCTTCTCGCTGACTGGTACGATTGACACGGATACCCTGCTGGGCGCCTTCACAGGTGCGGGCTCCTTGAGCAAGGTAGACAAGGGCGCATTGGTCCTACAATCTGCAAGCAGCGGCAAGAACATCACCATGGGCGGCAAAGAGCTTCGCCTTCGTGGTAATCTTGCCCTGACAGGCGACCTGACAACAGGTGCAGGTGTACTTGATCTCACACTGGACTACGACATCGAGAGGGCAAATGCCAGCATCAAGGCAAATGCGCTCTCAGGTGCTACTGGTGTAGTGCTCGATATTGATATCGACTCGCTAGATGGACTCTTGCTGGGCGATGAAGGTACATACAACTTCACCGAGCTGACAACTGACTTAGGCGCTGGATTTACCCTAGCCTTTGCAAACGCAGACGGTGTCGCAGGCAATGTCTGGGAATCAGGCAGCAAGGTGTACGAGCTGAATATCGTCAATGGCGAAATCCAGCTTTACCTTGACCTCATCGGTAACACATGGGTTAGCACTACAGGTACATGGGATAACAACACAGCCAACTGGGATACAGCTCAACTTCCCGACGCTGATTCCAGCGCATTCTTCTTGGGTGGCGGCGTACGCGATGTTGCTATTTCTGGCAACAAGGCAGTGAAGGAAGTCCTCGTCACGGGTGACTACAACTTTAGCGGAGATGATATCAACGCAGAGCTGCTGACCGTCACCTCTGGCACGCTGGCTCTTAGCAACTTCGTTGACGTGTCCGAAACCACAAGCATAGGCGATGGTGCTACCCTGCATCTCAAGGACAGCAGCTCTGTGGTCACCACAGAACTCAACCTCATGCTAGGCGGCGCACTGACCATAGATGAAAATGCCTCCATGAGCATTGGCAACGCGTCCTCTGATTACACAGAGACCAACGTCAGCCAAGGTACGCTGACCAACAAGGGCGCACTGAACCTCTACGGTCTGGCAGAAGGCGGTACACCCAATCCCTCGGATGAAATCATCAAATACGATATTGCATCCATGGACGGCACAGGTGCGCTCAATCTCTGGTCTGGTACAGAGCTCGAAGTTGGTAGCTTGGCACAGGGCAGCCTCAGCATGACAGCAGGTGCAAAGCTCACAGTAGAAAACAGCGCAGTCATCACTGGTGCAGCAATGAGCAAAGGTCACATTGTTGCTAAGAGCTTCGAGCTACAGGGTGCAGATAATGTCATTAGCTCCCTAGATGCCGAAAAACTCATCCTCAAGGCAGCTGGCACGCACATTACCACGCTGAATGTTGATGAAATCCAGTTTGCTGATGGCATGCTTATCGCTGGTGCTGATGCCCTACTCACCGTTGAGCAGATGCAAAAACTCAGCGCAGGTGATGACATCATACTGAATCTCAGTGGTCAGATGGAAAACATGGGCATGGGTAGCTACAATATCATGAGCAGCACGGGTGCAGAACTCAACTGGAGCAACATGACAATGGATGCAGACACCATGCTTGACATCAACGGTCTCGTGAAGGACGGCATGGATGTTGTTTACAGCAAGTCTGGCGACACACTCAGCTTCGTCATCACCGAAGCCACAGACCGTCGTTGGTTCCTCAGCAACAACTACGCTGCTAGCGAAGGCATGACCCCAAGTGATGTCCCCGACTCCACCATCAATCCTATGGTTGATAATGTAACCGCTAACAGTGGTAGACTGATTGACGCAGGCTTGCTCAACACAGTGAGCCGAGTCTATGTGGATGTTGAATACAGCTTGGATCTCTCCGCGGCTAATGGTGTAGCTGTTCTGCGTGACCTCTCTGGTGACGCTGACAAGGTACTCACCCTCACCGATGGTGATGCAAAGCTCGCTAACACCGCACAGACATGGGTAGAGGGTCTCAACCTGACCAATGTCAACCTCGATGTCGCACAAGAAGCAGGCTCAACAGCAGGTCACTCTTCCATGGACTCGCTGGTAGCAAGTGATTCTGCCATCACAGTAGACACAGCTGCACGCCTGACCGTTGCGGACATGACCCTCACCGATAGTAGCCTGACCGTAGGTGAAGGTGTAGGTGCCATTGGACAAGGTGCTCGCGTCGTTATCACCAACCTCACGCTCAACGGCAGTGCCTCCACCAACGTGTTGGCATCAGCCCAGACAACCAGAGCTGCTGATAGTCCTGTCAACTTGGAAATCAAAGAAACATTGATTCTCAATGACACAGCAAACCATCACGCAGGAGTAGGTGCCAAGACAGTGGCCAACGAAGTCATCGCCAACGGTAGCAGCAGCATCTCTGCTGATAACAACGGCTACTCCGCCATTGGCACAGCAACACTGGCTGACAACGCATCCGTCTCCACTACTGGTACAGGTATCGTCGAGATAGACAAGCTGGAAAGCTCTGTTGCAGGCAATACGATGGAAGGTCACATCATCCTCGGAGAAGGTGACTATCAGGGCTCTTACAGTGGCAGCACCGTCCTTGAAACAAAGGCCAAGGGCGAAACAACGCTGAGCACAGGCTCTCGTGTTGAAGTCGTCGGTAATGAAGGCTCTAGCATCACCCTTGTTGACCGTGGTAGTGACAACAGCGTCGCAGGAATCAACACCCAAGGCAGCAATGTCTACGTAGCAAACAACGGCCTCACCGTCAAGGAAAGCTCCACCATGGTGGACAGCAATCTCCACTTCAGCGTAGATCAAGATGAAATCAGCAATCAGATGAAGACTGGCACAACGATTGACCTACTGGGCAATGGTAGCCAGCTCACCATGCAGAACAGCAAGGTCGTTATCAGCCAAAGCGATGAAAGCGTCACCCTGCTTGACTTCAGCGGTGTTGATCTGACCAAGAGCTACACCCTCTACGATATCAATATTGATGGACTCGATGTATCTGATATCATCTTTGAAGGCGCAGCACTCTCCAAGTACTTCAGCGGAATTGCTCTGGACAGCACTGGTCAAAGCCTCGTTCTGGTATTCAACGAAGATAGCTACGGCGCGAAGGTGTCCAGCTACAACGGTAAGGCAGGTTCAACCATACTCAGCCCCATGGTATTCACAGACGTGCAGACTGCACATAAGGATACCGACCTAGCCAAGGTGCTCAATACCCTCGATCAAATCGCAGGAGAGCAGGCCGACAAGGTTGCCGCAGCCGCAGCTGGTTCATCTGTAACCGCCCTAGGTGGTGCAGCACTGGCCGCTGTTGATCGCCAACTGCAAAATGTACGCAATCGCGTCATGGGAGTAGGAGGCAAGAGCATGGATTACTACATGGACGGTCCAGTTGTGAGCGCATGGATTGCTGGTGAAGGCGAATTCCGCCAACTCAGCGAAATGGGCACAGCCGCAGGCTATGACTACAACAGCTTCGGTGGTAGCTTCGGTGTTGATGTAGAGTTGGATGAAAACATCAGCCTCGGTCTTACCCTCACAGCACTCTACGGTAGCTTGGACGCCACAGGTGCGGATATGGCATCTGGTGACTTCAACAACTGCAACATCAGCTTCTACGCTGCTGCAAAGCATGGCAACTGGAACCACTCCTTCATTGCCACCGTTGGTATCATTGATGCAACATTCGATCGTACCGTTGACTACCTTGCAGGAACATACAAGACCAATGGTAGCACAGATGGTCTGGGCTTTGGTCTCATGTACGAAGCTGGATACAGCTACGTGCTGGATAAGGAAGAAACCATGACCTTGCAACCCATCTTCAACCTAGCAATCGTCAATGCCACCCTCAATGGTTACACAGAAACAGGCAGCAATGCCGCCCTTGAAGTAGGCGACCAAAGCAGCACCTACATCACCCTTGGTTTGGGTACACGCTTTGAATGCCTCATTGGTGAAAACGCCTTCAACCGCAGCGCCAACTTCCACGCACGCGCCTTGGTCAAGTTTGACGCGGGTGATCGTTACACGGATGCAGACGTTAGCATTGCTGGCTACAGTGCCACAGGCAACGTCAAGGGCTCCGAGCCTGGTGCAGTCGGACTGGAACTGGGTGCAGGACTCAACATCCCTGTTGGATATGATAGCGGCGCGCTCTTCATGGACGCAGGCGTAGAGCTTCGCGAAGAAGAAAACTCCGTCAACGCAACGATGGGCTACCGTTTCAACTTCTAATAGAAGCATACAAACAATTAACCTGAATAGGGGGGCGTAAGCCCCCCTATTTTGTTAAGGCATTGCGCAAAAAGTGGAAAAGTCAGCATTGACTTCTTGACTCTTTGCGTATTTGCTTTATAATGACAGTCAAGCTTAGATTAACAAGCCTCATTCTTATGAAATCATTATTTCTTCTCCTAGCACTAGTAGCTGGCAATATGGGTAGTTTCGTATACGCGGAAGACCCAGCGCCTGTGGCCGCCCCTCAGATGCCCTCCCTGCTTCTTCCAACGAAGCCAGAGAGCATGCAGTATACCCCCGATGGCAAATACCTTGTTGTCTTTGGCGAGGATCAAAAGCTCTATGTCATCAAGCCCGAGACACGAAGCACCCTGCGCGTCGTTGACCTCAGCTTTATCGGAGAGGGCTTCTACACACGCCTCAACACCGCTCCCAAGGGTGGCTACATAGATGAAGCAAAGCGCAAAAAAGGACAGGCCTATGCCCACCTCAAGGCTCAAAACTACGAAAATGGCAAGGGCATACTCATTGATGTGAACCTCGAAACAGGGGAAGTCACCAGAGTAGACCTTCCCCCCTCCGATGGTGGCTCTCCCTTCATCAGCCCCACTGGCGAACATAGCTACGGCGAGGGCAGTGACAATATCTTCACCCTGGGCGAGCATGAGCAAAATGAGGTTATCGACATGAGCTTCAGTCCCGATGGTCGTTTTGTTGCAGCGATGAGCATGCACCGCGTCCGCTCCCTGATTAGCATCTACAATATTGCTGAAAAGAAGAAGATTTTCACCATCGTAGAGCCCGACTACAGCCCCGCCATGGTACTGAGCCGCGATGCAAAATACATCATCGCTGCCAACAGCGGAAAAATCCTCCGTGTCACCCGCGTTGACAAGGACGAAGAGACCAAGTCATACCTATTTGAGCACGAAATCACCGCGCTCGCTCTTTCGCCTAAGGATAACAGCGTGATTGTTGCTCTGGAAAATGGCTCTCTCATGCACTTTGCTGTCATCCCAAAAGACTAAGGTGAAGTTAACTAAAAAATGCCTCCTTTCATAGTTATGAAAGCACAAATCCTCACCCTTGCTCTCGCAGCACAGCTCGCCCACGCAGTTGACAACAAAAGTCCTATTGAAATTTTTGAGTCGCTTACTCCCCAAGCAAGCGTCACGCTCAGCCCCGCGCAGCGAAGTGCTACCCACCCCAGCCTTGCCGCCATCCCAGCCGATGTCGATGCCGCCCTCAACCTGTCCCAGCCCGCTCAGAGCCTTGCTGCCCTGCAAAAAATCTTCCCCCAGATGGAATTACCTCCACAGGCGGCAGAAATCATCACGCAAATTGAGGATGTAAGCATCGCCTTTGGCAAAGGTAGCTCCCAGTCCTTCGCGGGCTACGCTACCTTGATCATCTGGTTAGCAGATCTTCAATTTAAAAAAAAATATTTAGAGCCTCAAGATATAATACCCTTTAATGAACGCAGTTTAAACCTTTTGGAGGAGGCGACCCAGAACCCGCTGCCCAGCATTTACTTGAGCGCCCGCGTGAGTGATCAGCTGCGTCCTCAAGTGGCGGGGATGTTGAGCATGATTAGCCCCATGCTTGAAAGCCCAGAGGCAAGCCAAGCGCATGAAATCATGAGCAAGAGTGCCCTGCTCACCCAGATGAAGTCCACGCAGGTGGGCGGGATGGAGGGCGTAGAGCTCAGCTTTAAGATATTGGATAAGGAAATCAAGTACACTGTCCTCTACCAACTTAGAGGTAATGATTTGCTAATCATTGGCAGTCAGAACCCCGATGAGCTAAGCCAAAGCCTCGCACCACAGAACTCGCTACTGGTGTCACCCGCGCTGCAACTCACCCCGCAACAGGATGCTCATCTGTACGTGGGGGAAAAGGATTTTGCCGGCAACATCTTCCGAGCCTTCATTGGCAGTGCGGTGGAGCGGGACTCCATAGTTCGTCCTGGTGGAAAGATCGTTCCCGGTCTGCGCGAAGCCAATAAGGCGATCTTGGATGCAATAGTTGACCTCTTCCCGCAGCCTACAGAGGGCGCGCTCAATGCGAGCCTTAGCCTTGCAGGGGGCATGCCACTTTTGCAAGCCCGTTGGAAAAATAATCAATACCAGTTTGAAGCCACGCCTTTCAAGGATGTCAACTTGCTAGGGACTGACCCAGAGATTGAGTACTTTATGATGAGTGAGCTCAGCCAGCGTCCCAGCCTTGCGCCTATACGTAAAGCTTTTAGTAATTTGATAATGTTAAAAGGCGATGATCCTGAAGAGGAGGAGATGGCTGCCATCTTGCAACTCGGTGAGCTGCTGACAGGGCAGGTTCTCACCATCTCCAAGGAATATGATGATTTTGCCTACTTGGGTGTGAAAGATGCCGCCAAGGCGAAAGAATTGCTCATTAAAATTGAGGACAATAGTCATTATTTTTATCCTGAGGAGGAGGAGGAAATTGTCAAAGGCAAGCTACCCCATGACACAATCGTGGGGGCGGATTTCTTTGTAGTGTCAGATGATGATGAACTGAGCCTCTACGCAGTGGATTGCCCTGAGGGCGCTAGCCATTCAGGAGCTTTGTTTAAGTTTAATTTGCGTCAACTTAAGCCTTTTAAGACTTTTTATGGCAGGCTGGATAAGAACTCAGATACGCTGACGTTTAAAATACAGCTTAGGTGAGCTTTCTGGAAAAGCGAAAAGTTAGAGACGACTAATTTTGTAAAAGAAAAGACTTCACATAGCAGCTTAATGCTGCTATGATTGTCGCATGTCACATAAACCCGTTGTTCTTATTATTCGCGATGGCTGGGGTATCAATCCTGCTGGCCCCGAAGCCGCCGCTCAAACAGGCGATGCAACTGTATTAGCTAACACACCTTTCACAGACAAGCTCATGGCGAGCAGCCCTCGCTCTCAACTGCTTGCATCAGGTCAAGCAGTGGGCTTGCCCGATGGACAGATGGGCAACTCTGAGGTGGGTCACCTCAACCTCGGCGCTGGTCGCGTCGTCTTCCAAGACCTCTGCCGCATCACCAATGCTATCGAGGACGGCAGCCTCGCCCAAAACCCTGTACTGCTCGAAGCCATTGAAAAGGCAAAGGGCAGCCGCCTTCACCTTCTGGGTCTCGTCTCCGATGGGGGCGTACACTCCCATATCGACCACCTCATCGGTGTCATCAAGATTGCCTCCGCAGCGGGTGTAAAGGACATCATGGTACACGCCATCACGGATGGTCGCGACTGTGACCCCAAGAGCGGTGAGGGCTTCCTCCAACAACTTCACGAAGCCTGCCAAGCAGAAGGCGCAACTATCGCCACCGTCGTGGGTCGATTCTACGCCATGGACCGCGACCAACGCTGGGAGCGCGTCAAGACAGCTTGGGACGCTATCGTTCTGGGCAAGGGCGAAGCCTACGAAGGCACGCCAGCACAATACGCAGCCGCTAGCTACGAAAAGGGCAAGACCGATGAATTCCTCGACCCCGCAGTCTTTGCAGCAGCTGATGAACAACGCGTCCGTGACGGCGACGTTGTCTTCTTCTTCAACTTCCGTGCTGACCGCGCCAGAGAGCTTTCTCGTCCCATGCTCTATGCAGACTTTGATAGCTTTGACCGTGGAGTCGCGCCCAAGGTACACTTCATCACCATGTCGGAGTACGAGGCAGACTACCCATCCCCCATCGTCTTTGAAGCAGAAAAGCTAGACGACCTCTTTGGCGGCATCGTCTCCGAGGCTGGCTTGAAGCAACTGCGCATAGCCGAGACAGAAAAGTACGCCCACGTCACCTTCTTCTTCAATGGAGGTATTGAGGCTCAATTCCCCGGTGAAGACCGCATCCTAGTACCCTCCCCCCGCGACGTGGCCACCTATGACGAAAAGCCACAGATGAGCGTTGGCGAGGTTGCCACAAAGTTTGTTGACGCTGTTGCTAACTATGATGTTGTCATCATGAACTTTGCCAACCCCGACATGGTGGGACACACAGGCTTCTTAGAAGCAGGTATCGCCGCCTGCGAAGCCGTTGACAAAGCCTTGGAAGCCAGTGTTGAAAAGATTCTGGAACTGGGCGGATGCTGCCTCATCTGCGCTGACCATGGCAACTGCGAAAACATGCTCAACCCCGATGGCTCACCCAACACAGCCCACACCACCTACCCAGTAGACCTCCTCTACTGCGGTGCAGATCAGGATCAGATCAGCCTTATGGACGGCAAGCTAGCCGACATCGCACCCACATTACTTGCACTGCTCGGCGTCGCCCAGCCTGCAAATATGACAGGTGTCTCCTTGGTAGAGAAAAACTAATCGCAAAAGCAAAAGCTTTTTAGTAGCAGAGGCGGGGTTCTAGGTGAATCCCGCCTCTTGCGCTATTTTGGGATGTACGCGTGATTTCACGCGAGGCGTTTTCCACCGCAGAAAAGAGTCGTGCTATCGCGCGAAGGATTAGGGGACGTCAGTCAGGATGCTGCCACCTTGCGGGGTGTTCATCTCGGGCGTGTATGAAATTCTATTAACCTGACTGA
>CAYJON010000070.1:0-9985 GCA_964371795.1 uncultured Akkermansia sp.
TGTGCGTAACCTGCGACAGGGCGGCAGAGGGCAAGAGCCTCCAGCGTTGTTTTGCCAAATGACTCTGGCTGGGTGGAGAGGGATAGTACGACATCGCTGGCGCAGAAGATTTCCCTCAAATCACTGCGATGACCTGTCCAGCTGACATGCTCGCTCAGTCCTGCAATGTCAAAGCTATTGATGAGTTCTTGCTTGTAGGCCTCCTTGCCTTTTTTGCAATCTCCGACGATGAGGGCATGAGCCGCTATGCCCTTCTCATGCAGGTCAAGAAGGATGGGGATGAGCTGGGCTGCGCCCTTGAGGCGTGTGATGCGCCCAGGGAGGCAGAGGACATACTTGCCCTGTAGTTCTGGGTAATCACGGCTCCACTGCTGCCACCATGCCTCGCTAGGGGTGAAGCTGGGGTAGAACTGCTCCGTATCAACAGAGTTGGGGATGACAACGATGTCATCAACTGGCGTGCTCTTGTAGTGGGTGATGATGTGCTCCCTCATGCACTGAGAGACGGCGATGACCGCATCGCCCTTTGCCATGATACCAGAGTAACGATTGACGGAATGGAAGCCATGAAAGCTGCTAACGAGCAGAGGTCGCTTGCTGCGTGGGAGGCTTTTGAGGCAAAGGCGCGCTACCCATGCGGGGACGCGGGAGTGTACATGCAGGATGTCAACCTGCTGGCTGAGAAGCAGACGGCGCAAGCGCAGGACCTGCCAGAGGGTGAGGGGGCTTTTTTTTCCTATGGGTAGGCTGATATGTTTAGCACCTGTTGCTTCAATCTGCTGCACCATCTGACCTCCTGCTGAGATGACGGTGTTTTGCACCTCAGCGGCTTGCAATCCCTCACAGAGCTCCAGCACGACTTGTTCTACGCCGCCTGACTCTAAGGAAGGAAGGAGGTGCATGACCTGCATCATGAGGAGAGGAGTTGGGGAAAGTGCTTGAGGATATGTTCTGCGGCTCTTTGCGCTTCGTGCAGAGGGGGATTTTGGGTGAAGCTCTTGTTCTTTGCCCAGTAGGTGAAGCTGGTGGCGTAGCCTTCGGAGAGTATCTTCTGTAGACCACTAGTCACGCGGGAGAGCTTGTTTTGCTTGCCCTCCTTGCGCGGCATGTCAAGTATGCCAACGGGTGCACCAGAGGAGAGGGCTTCATAGACCATGGAGACGCTATCCTGTGTGACCCATACTTCGCGGGCATTGTTGAGGTGCTGGCGTATCCACTCTGGAGCGGTTTGCTCAAAGGGCTCTACATGGATGCTGGGGCAGGCTTGGCGCACATCAAAGGCAAAATCCTCTGGTGTACGGCGAGAGGTAGTTAGCACCATGGGAAGCCTGCTGGAGCGCGTGATGAGCTCGATTTGATTGATAAGCATCTCTCCATCCCATTCAAAGTCACGACTAGGGCCTCCTATGAGGAAGAGTATATGCTTTGCCACCCCCCTGCTATCGGGGTTGATGTTGTTGAGCGCGCCCTTTGTCGGAAAGATTTTTTTCCTACAGCTCTTGTTCTCCTTCAAATCATGCTCTGGTATGAGAGCGAGGTCGAAGAGGCAGCAGGGGATACTGGGCTTCATGCAGACCATGCAGGGACATTTGTAATGACGCGCAACACTGAGGGCTGCCCAGTGGGTGCTATGTCCCGCGCAGAGAACGAGGTCGAGGCTGCTTGCCTCTGCCTCCTCACCCTTGTAGAAGAAGCGTTGCCAAAAGCTCTTTTTGCAGATGCTCCATTCAATGATGCGCTGTTCCTTTTGAGAACCTCTGCTAGCTGCTAATTGTTGCAGAGCCTCTGCCAATCCGCGTGTTTGGGAGAGGTGTCCTTGCTTTTCATCACTGATGATACAGATATTCATGAGTGAGGAAAGAGGGCTGTTCCACGCAGGCTTTGTCCCAGTACAGGACTGTTGAGTGTGCCGCTAGGCAGGGAGTCAGCGGTGATGATCTGTTCACTATCTGGCAGGAAGACGATGGGCGCTAGCTCTTCTTCGCTGCCTGTGGCGATGCGGTGAGGGTTGGTGCTTGTGGCGCGGATGAGCTCTTGCCAGCTGAGCTTGCCTGTCGCTACCAACTCTGTGTAAAGCATGGGAAGGAAGTTATCCAACCCTATCATGCCCTGCGGGGCAGAGGGGAAGTCCTGCATCTTGTCAAAGGGTGTACAGGGCGTGTGGTCAGTGACAATGCAATCAATAGTCCCGTCCTTTACCCCTGCGAGCAGTGCGGCATTGTCGCTGGCATCGCGCAGTGGGGGAAGGGTCTTGAAGGTGGTGTCGTAGTCGCCCACATTCTCATGCGTGTAGATGAGGTGGTGTAGGGCTACTTCTGCGGTGACGGCTTGGCCTGCTGCCTTGGCACGGCGGATGATTTCCACAGATTCTGCCGTGCTCACAGTCTGGATATGGACGCTTGCTCCTGCATCTGCGGCAAGGCGTAAGATGCTCTCTATGCCTATTTCTTCCGCACAGGCGGGGCTGCCATGCAGACCCAGTTGGTAGGAAGTGGTGCTGGGGTGGATGCAGCACTTGTCTGTGATGCTGGGCACGTCACCACGTAGGGCAAGGATGAGGTCAGTCTCTGCCAAGTACTTCATCACGCGATAGAGCATGAGCTGGTTGCTGGGTACAAACTCCGCATCACTCAGCAGGCGCACACCGCGCTCTTGCAGGGTGTTGTAGGGGGCTTGCTGTTCTCCCTGCAAGCCCTTGGAAATAGCACCTGCGGGCAGGGAGCTAATCTCCGCATTGCCGTGAAGGGTGATAGCATCCTGAAAGCTATCCAGCTGCGCGGCGTTGTCAAAGCAGAGGGAAGGGGTGGAGAGTACGAGCATGCCTCGTACGCCGCCTTGTTGGGCGGCAGCGTGGGCGGCTTTGATGGATTTGCCCAGTCCTACACCGCGTGTCGAAAGCTTTGCATGCAGGTCAAAAAGACCAGGAAGCCACACAGCACCCTGCATAGAAAGTGTTGCTGCGTCAGGCAGGCAGAAGCTACGGGCATCCTGCGCCCCCGTCACGGCATGGTCAATGGTATAGCAAGTTGTATCAGTCATTTTGGCGGGTTTGGGGGCTGAGGTGGTAAAGGATGCTCATGCGTGCAGCAATGCCGTTTTCTACCTGTGTGTTGATGAGGCTGCGGCTGTATTCTGTCGCTGCGTCACAGAGCTCTACACCGCGATTGATAGGACCAGGGTGCATGATGACCATGCCTTCACCTGCGATGCGTTCCAAGCGTTGCTCTGTCACGCCAAAACTCTTGTGATAATCTGCTGCGGGGAAAAAGGGCGTGTCCATGCGCTCATTTTGCACGCGCAGGAGGTAGATGACATCGGGATTCCACGCAAAGGTGTCTTCCCAGTTGGTGAGGCGTGTCACGCCAGTATGGGCTGTTGGTGGCACGAGGGGGCCAGGTCCCATGTAGGCAACTTCTGCCCCGAGGCGGCGCAGAATAGCGCAGGTGGAACGCGCAACGCGGCTGTGGAGAATATCACCTATGATGACAACACGTCTGCCTGCCACGCTACCGTATTCCTCTTTGATGGTAAAGGCATCCAAGAAAGCTTGGCTGGGATGGGCATGCGCCCCATCACCTGCATTGATAACAGAGGCCTTGCAATGGCGGGCAATCACGGCAGGGATGCCGCTGTTTTTATGTCGCACGATGATGTAGTCCATCTTCATGCTCATGAGGGTGTCAATCGTATCATGCACGCTTTCACCCTTGACCACAGCAGAAGTGGAGACGCTAAAGGTAGTTACATCAGCAGAAAGTCGCTCTGCGGCAACCTCAAAGGAGGAACGTGTGCGGGTACTTGGCTCATAAAAGAGCGTGAGAACGGATTTCCCTTTCAGTGCGGGTACTTTCTTGACACTTTTTGTAAAGATATCCTTCATTGCGCTGGCGCTGGTCAGGATGGTGTCAATATCCTCATCGCTCAGGGATTCTATGCTTAGGAGGTCTTTGATGGGCTTCATATCGGTAATAAATTAGCAGCTAATTAATAGCTAATGAGGTCTTCTCCCTCTATCTCCTTGAGATGGACGACGACAGGGCAGTCTTCCTCTATCAAGAAGGCGCGGTGGTTGGGTTGGACGGGGATTTCTCGTCCATGCAGTCGCTCTACCAGACAGTGCATCTCCACACGGGCGGGACGACCGTAGTCAAATATCGCGTTGAGAGCAGCGCGTATGGTGCGTCCTGTATGCAGCACGTCATCTATTAGGATGAGGCGCATTCCATCCGTAGAGAAAGGTAGATAAGAAGAACGCAGGGCGGGGCGTCGCCCCTCCTGCATGGAAAAATCATCGCGGTAAAGCGTGATGTCAATCGCACCGTAGAGTGCGTCATAGCCCGCAGCAGCCAGTCGCTTTACCAAACGCTGCGCGAGCACATCACCATGGCTAATGAGACCGACAATGGCGATGGGTAGAGAACTATCATCCGCCAAGCTCTCGAGAATGACTTTTGTCCACTCATCGAGGGCTGTATCAATCGCCTCTTGTCGAATCTCAGCCATGTGTCACATTATTGTGCCAGTTTGATAATACGGTGCGCAGCCTGTGCAGCATTGAGGGGGGCTTTGGAGTGAAGACCCACTGTTGTTGCAGGCACACCACCGGGGAGCTGGGAAATAGCCAGCAAGGCGTCAATGCCATTGAGAGGACCGCAGGGGACTGGTACACCGATGACGGGGAGGGATGTGTTCATCACCACCACACCAGGGAGGGCTGCGGAGAGACCTGCGACACAAAGCAATACAGCCTTAGTGCCAGCTTCTTCCAATCCCTTGAGGTATTCGATGAGTTCGGGAAGGTCTCTGTGAGCGGAGAGGATTACCTCTTCATTCTCAATGTTGTTATCTGCAAAATACTGACGAGCGGGCTCCATGAAGGGAAGGTCGCTCTTACTGCCTAAGATTGTAATTGCTTTCATGCTGAGATTATCCTAGCAGAATAGCTATCGTATGGCAAGTTAATTCTCTTTCTTTTTGAGAGGAACAGGGCGGAAGGGCGTGGGCTTGGGGCCCGTGTAACTGGGGTTGCGCATGGCGAGGTGGGAGTTGCCTACGGTGAAGGTGAAGCTGCCTCCCTTTGCCTTGCCATCTGCGTCGAGAATATGCTCATACACCACGCTGGGGCGTTGACCCTCTGCCTCTGGCATGAGGAAGAGACCAATGGCCATGGAGTCACGTGGTGCACCATCGACATCCTTGATTTCATAAGTGATGACATTCTTGCCCTTTTTGAGACCGCCAAGGATGATGTCGGCGCGGCGTTCATCATAAAACTCATAAGGGCCTTCTCCATTGATGGTCATAACAATGTTGCGACCGGGGCTGTCAACAAATACCTGTGCTACCACCTCGGGCATGGCGCAGGCGCGAGGGACAGCTGGCACAGACTTGTAGGGGTGGAAGAGATCCTCATCCATCAGCACATCGTTGTCTTTTTCTGCGAGACGTGTTGCTATGGGGGCGAGGTGTTCTAGGGAGTAAAAACGGCTCTGGTCAAAGGTCCAGCGACCCTTGCCGCTCTCATCCACAAAGTAAAGCACATAGGTCACAGGCTGTGGGGCTTGACCCTCCTGCGTTTGCAGTTTGCCTAGGTAGGTGACAGACATGCAGCGGCGGTCAGCGCTGGCCAGTGCCCCGACAAAGCGGAAGTTCTCCAGCGGTGGCAGTTGCTCTGCATTCTTGCCAAAGAAGTCATCGCGCATTGTACCCTTGTTAGAGCGCACTATATTGCGTACTTTCACCTGACGGGAGCGTGGGGTGACGCTCTCCCATGTGACCTCATCTCCGCGTGACATGCTCAATCTCCATGTGTTGTAGAGACGTTCTGCGAGTTCCCTTGCGGCCTTTTGGTCAGGTTTGACTAGTTTTGGCGCAGCGGCAACAGTCGCGGGAGCAGCGGGACTCTTTTGCTCTGCATCGGCAGGAACAGAGGTAGTAATGGCGAACAAGAGAGCGGCACAGGAAAGAGGAGAAGTGACATTCATTATAGAGTGACTCTATACAAAAGAACCGAATCTGTCAAGAAAGAAGAAAAAGCCCATAAAATAACGATTTATTGCTTGACAGGGTGCCTGCTTTTGCCCTATATCATGCCTAATAGATATATTGGTAATGACACAAGAAAATCGACGTGAAATTGATGATGTGGTAATCCGCTTTTCTGGGGACTCTGGAGACGGTATGCAGCTCACAGGCATCTTATTCTCAGACACGGCTGCACAACTCGGTAATGGTATTTCAACCTTTCCTGACTATCCAGCAGAAATCAGAGCCCCCCAAGGCAGTGTAGCAGGTGTATCGGGCTTTCAGGTACACTTTGGTTCTCACAGAGAACTCAACCCCGGAGATTTTTGCGATGTGCTCATCGCCATGAATCCTGCTGCCCTCAAGGCAAATAGGCAATGGCTGAAAAGCGATGCTACCATCATCCTCAATGCAGACTCCATCACGGAGACGAATTTGAGGAAGGCCGGCTTCCTCAGCTCTGACCCTATTGCGGAGCTGCAATTGCAAGATTACAATGTGGTCATGCCGCAGATTACGACCTTGACCCGCGAGGCTCTCAAGATGCTAGACATAGATAGCAAGTCCGCGAGCCGATGCAAAAATATGTTTGCCCTAGGCATATGCTTCTACCTCTACAACAGACCAGAGGAATTTGCCGTTAATTATCTGGAAAACAAATTTGGTCGCAAGAACCCCATCCTAGCCGAAGCCAACCGCCTCTCTATGGAGGCAGGTTATAACTTTGCTGCCAACACGCACCAATTTGCTAACACATATACTGTGGCCGCCGCCCCCTTGGAGAAGGGCATCTACCGCTCCCTCAATGGCAATGTGGCCGTTGCGTGGGGGCTGTGTGCAGCATCTGAAAAGTCAAAACGCCCCCTCTTCTGCGGCTCTTATCCCATCACGCCAGCCACGGTGATATTAGAAGAGCTGGCAAAGCGCAAGGATTTAGGCGTCAAAACAATACAGGCCGAAGATGAGATTGCAGGCATATGCACCTCCATAGGGGCGTCCTTTGCGGGTCATTTGGCTGCAACAACCACCTCGGGGCCTGGTCTGTCGCTGATGAGCGAGGCTCTCGGTCTGGCTGTGATGGCAGAGTTGCCCTTGGTCGTTGTGAACGTGCAGCGCGGAGGACCCTCCACAGGTCTACCTACAAAAACAGAACAAAGCGACCTTTCCCAAGCCCTCTCAGGACGTAATGGAGAGAGCCCTCTCGTCGTTATAGCAGCCTCTTCTCCCAGTGATTGCTTCCACTACGCCTTTGAGGCAGGTCGTCTGACTATGGAGCATATGACACCAGTCATTCTGCTGACAGACGGCTTTATTGCCAATGGTTCAGAGCCATGGCGCATCCCCGCCATGGCAGATTACCCAGATATTCACCCCCCTGTTCTTAGCGAAGCCCCCGAGGGCGGATTTATGCCCTACGCGCGCAATGAAAAGTTGGCACGCTCATGGGTTTTCCCTGGTATGGCAGGGCTGGAGCACCGCATTGGAGGCTTGGAAAAAGACAGCCTGAAAGGCAGTATCTCCCATGACCCCAAAAACCACCAACTCATGGTCAAAACCCGTGCTGCCAAGGTGGCCAAGGTAGCCGATTATATCCCAGAGCAAAAAGTACTTGGAGAGCCAGAGGGCGACCTTCTCGTCGTTGGCTGGGGCGGTACACGTGGGCACTTGCAACAAGCTGTAGAGCAATTGCAACGCAAGGGGAAACGCATTTCCCTCTGCCACTTTAATTATATCAACCCCTTGCCAAGGGGCGTACGCGAGATATTCTCCCAGTTCAAAACCATAGTGGTTTGTGAGCTCAATGATGGACAGTTTGCAAACTATCTGCGCCAAAGCTTCCAAGAATTCCGCTATGATCAATTCAACAAGTGCGAGGGCCTGCCCTTTACCACGACAGAATTGGCAGAAAAATTTGAATCTTTACTTAAATAAAAAAATGTCAGCACAAAAAAAATATAGCCCCTCCGATTTTAAGAGCGATCAGGAAGTGCGCTGGTGCCCAGGTTGTGGCAATCATGCTATCTTGGCTACAGTACAAAAGGCTCTGCCAGAAATTGCTCGAATCAACGGCACACCTCATGAGAACTTCACCTTTGTCTCGGGGGTAGGCTGCTCCTCTCGCTTCATTTACTATGTAAAGACCTTTGGCTTTCATACCATACATGGGCGCGCCAATGCTGTCGCCACTGGGGTGAAGCTGGCTAACCCCCAACTCAGCGTCTGGGTGGCAACAGGTGACGGTGACTCATTGGCCATAGGTGGTAACCACTTTATCCACACGGTGCGTCGCAATGTTGACGTGAATATCATCTTGTTTAATAATGAGATATATGGTCTGACAAAGGGGCAGTATTCGCCCACTTCCAGTCTGGGCAAGATTACAAAGACATCTCCTTACGGCACGATAGAAAACCCCTTCAACCCCAGTGAGCTGGTGATAGGTATAGGCGGAACATTCTTTGCCCGCACCGTGGATATGGAGTTAGCTCTTTCCAGAGAATGCATGATTGCTGCTGCAAAGCATCAAGGCACGGCTGTGATAGAGGTATTGCAGAACTGCGTCATATTTAATAACAAAGCATTCGCTTCCTTTGCCGAGGGCAAGGCCACACGACGTGCGAATACCATCGTATTGCGCCATGGTGAGAAAATGATTTTTGGAGTAGATGACGAAAAAGGTATTGTCTTTGAAGGCAGAAAACTCAAAATCGTCACCATAGGAGAAGACGGCTACACGCTAGACGATATCTTGGTGCATGATGCGCATGAGTTGGACACCACCCTGCATACCATGCTGGCAGAGATGAAGTACCCCGACGCCCCAGTCGCATTGGGCATCATCCGTTGGGTCAAGGAGCAGGTCAACTATGACGAAGCCGTAGAAGACCAGATAGAACAAGTGCGCTCCGAAAGCCGCATACACTGCGTGGATGATTTATTGCGCTCTGGTGCAACTTGGGAAATAAGCTGATTTTATGAATGATAGCCCTATGTCATTGTTACGTATGTTATGGTTTAGCCTTGCCGCTTTGCTACTAGGTATGAGTCCTAGTCATGCGGCGGAGAAGGAAGTAGAACCCATTGTCCTCGCCTATGTCGTCTCTCACGCAAAGACAATGCCCGACCCCCACCTCGTCACCCATATCAACTATGCCTTTGCACATGTGGGGGAGGATTTTCAATCAATTAAGATAGATAATGCACCTCGACTGGCGAGCATCGCTCAATTGAAGAAGAAAAACCCCAAATTGAAAATACTGCTCTCCATAGGCGGCTGGGGCAGTGGGCGTTTTAGCGAAATGGCAGCTGATGCCAAGCTGCGTCAATCCTTTGCTAATAACTGCCACAAAGTCATTCAAGAATACGGAATAGACGGTGTCGATATAGACTGGGAATACCCCACCTCTGCCTCTGCTGGCATCAGTGCTAGCCCAGAGGATACCAAGAATTACACCCTCCTCATGAAAGACATACGCGCAGCTATAGGGGAGGGGAAGCTGCTCACCCTCGCCTCTGCCGCCTCGGGGGCTTACGTGGATTTCAAGGCCATTGACCCCTATGTTGACTTTGTGAATATCATGAGTTATGACATGGCGCGTCCCCCCAATCACCATTCTGCGCTCTATCCCTCACCACATGCCAAGGCCTACAGTTGTGACCAAGCAGTTAATGCCCACCTCAAAAAGGGAGTGCCTGCCCATAAGCTGCTGCTAGGCATCCCCTTCTACGGCAGGGGTAATGACGTAGTAGGTAATTTCATCAACTATGACAAACTCATCGCATTAAAAGGCTACCGCAAGCTATGGGATGATGTAGGCAAAGTCCCCTATCTAGCTGATAAAGATGGGAATATGGTATGCTCCTATGATAACGCAAAGTCCATCAAAATCAAAGCCCAGTACGTGAAGGAAAAAGGGCTACGAGGTCTCATGTACTGGCAGTACAACGGAGATGACGCCCA
>CAYJON010000070.1:10085-13040 GCA_964371795.1 uncultured Akkermansia sp.
TTACTTACGGCGTCGACGTGCGAGCAGTCCCGCAAGGGCGAGGAGGCTCAACGTGCTTGTCGTAGGCTCTGGTACAAACACAGGATTCGTGAAGATATACACGTCTTCATTGATCACACCTAGGTAATAGAATGTGCCGTTTATTATCTGTATACTCATCGAGCCTTCCCCATCGATCTGGAAGACGAAGCTCTTGTCCTGTGCTGTGGCAAGTGCAGAACTATCTAAATCAGCAACGAGGTAGGGCTGCATATCTATGCTTAAGTCCATGCTGGCTATGGTCTCTGCACTGAAGTCGAAGGTGAAGCTATTTGCCGTGTCGTTCACCATGTCATATGCTGTGATGAAAGGGCTGCTTACCGTGTTAATATTCAAATAGTCGTCTATACTAATCTTAGTGACATTAAGGAGATCTTTCGTGTGGAGATGACTACCGTCTTCCATGATTAACTCTGCTGTCGTGAGAGCCTCAAGGTAGACATCTGCACCTGTTATCATGGAGAATTGCTCTGTCGCGACGACTTCCAGATCCTGCTGCTGCCATGTCTGCTTCACATCGGTGTAATTTGTGAGCAGAGTGCCCGCGCCTGTGACATCATTTGCAGAGAGCCCTGTGCCCTTTACCTCACCATTAGAGATGGTGAGTGCATCAGTGCTCGCCGTTGCTCCGCTTGCGATGTTAAGCGTGCCAACAGTACTATTTGCCTGATCTGTTGTGATATTCATGCGACCAGCGTTTACATTAACTACAGCGCGCGATGTGCCTGCCTCTACGCTGAGCTCACCTGCGCCCGATTTTGTGAGCAGCTCACTGTCTAGTGTGCCGATGGTGGTGTTCCCCTCCAGTTGAGCATGAGCACCTGCCTGCACGACATTCACCTCATCAAAGGTGTAGAAATGCGTATTCCCGAGATTGTTGTAGCTTTCATCATCGAAATGCAGCAGCTTATTACCCGTCACGGTTGAATCATACAAATGATCCTCCGTCGCAGCCGTGTAGCCACCGCGAACAGTCACATTAGCCCCGAAGGCCATGTCTTGACCAATCTTTACCTCGGTAGCCTCTGTTGTCATAGAGCTTGTGTTATTCAGGTCAAGCGAATTGCTGTTATGTCCAGCTGCCGCTATTTCAGAATTCGCCAAGATACTGCCCGTCTCGAGATTCACAGTTACCTTCCCTTGTGTGAACAGGCTCGAGTTCGCTGATACGATACGAGATCCACCATAGATGCTGTTATAGGTGCCACCTAGAGCGTTCCCTTGACTATCGTAGCCACCGACATTCACCGTTATGTTGCCTATAGAGGAATTGCCTTCTCCATCATAAATCGTCGATGCGCCGAAGAGGTGTCCACCCACGATGGTAAAATTACTGACGATATTAGATACATTCAGCACAACATCTTCAGAGATGAGCTTTCCTGCGCTATGATCGCTTTGAAATGAAGAGTCAGTCGCGACTGTATTACCAATGGCGCTACCGCCTATAATATATGATTCAAATGTGCCACCCGTGATGTTGCTTGTAATATTCCCCGTAGTGATGTCGCCTCCACTCGCGCTAAATCCCCCTCCCATTACGGGTGATTGATAGGTGCCACTATCAATATTAAGCTCTACAGAGCCGACGGTGAGATTGCTCTTATTCAGCCCCGAGTTCTCTGCTGGATACTGCTCATCCCCAGTCTCTGTTACCTTACTGTAGGATAAACCTGCTCCTGTGACAAAGGCTGAGAAAGTAATATTCTCAGCATTTGTGATTGTCAGAGTGGATTTTCCCTCAATGGTAGAATCCACACCAGCATAAAGCGCAGAACCACCTGTAATATATTTTGTAAAAGTCGCTTTAGCATGGCCATCAAGATCTACAAGCACATTTGTATCACCCGTAATCACGTTATTGCTAGCTGTTCCTGTACTAGTGGAGTCGCGTAGCCCTCCCATGTGTCCTCCCGCGATGGCTCCGTCGCCAATAGTTGAATGTTCTATACCAGAACTCAATGTTTTATAAGAAAGCACATCTTTGACGACAACGCTTGTGCTGCCATCGAATAGAGAATCGACATCATGCGTGAGGTAGCTCGCGCCAGCAATATCGTAGAATGTATTTGTGGTGATAGTGATGGAGCTATTGCCTACGAATGATGCCCCATCGGCATTGCCGTAGTTGCCCCCGAGAAGAACAGTTGCGTAGCCACCGCTCGTGCTTATTTCAGTATTACCTTGATAGTTACTCCCACCGCTGACATGATAGTCATTCCCGCCATAGACGAAGTGTACACTCGCTCCGCTTGTACCAAGGGGATAATTCACAGCATCTACATCTAGTTTCTTTAGAGCAAGATTGTTCTTTGGAAGGGTATAGGAATCGTACGCTGTCCCGTCACCTGCGGCAGTAGAGAGAGAGTTCTGACTTGATAGATTGTACAAATAGTTGACAGTAGGCGTAGGCTTTTTATTGTCAAGATAATCTTCCATTCCTTGGAGATGAAGATTCAATTGCTCGCCCTGTGAGGAGAGTGTTCCTAATATGATTGCCGTTGCGGATATCAAAAAATAACTGTGTCGTATCTGGGTACAAGAATGTATAACAGATTTTAGAAAAATACTGATTTTCATGCTAGAGTTGAATGTGTTTCGGAGTTTTTCCTAGCAAATATGCTGGGATTGCTTAAGTATAACAACAAGCATCTCTACGTCAATATAAAAAGCGATTTTTGTATTATTTTGTATTATCTTTTATCTTTATATTTATGTGATACATAAATATAAACTAGTCTATATAAGCTAAATAGCTTATAAGTTAGCTCTGTCTATCTTGAGGGAGATTTTTTTTAAAAAAAGGATAAATTGACACAATGTGATCAGAAAACACCATTAAAATCTTGGGCTCATCTTATGGGAAGTTCTCGCAATTCGTTTTCTGCATGACTTAGCAAAGAATACACTAGACAA
>CAYJON010000071.1:0-12702 GCA_964371795.1 uncultured Akkermansia sp.
AAAAGCAGGTATCAAGCTAGGTATTGACACCTACATGGACAAATATCCACAGTGGTTTCAAAAGTACTTTCCCACCCTACTGCGCTGTGAGAAGACACATTTCATCTCCTACTTTCAAAGCCCATCTGGCAAGGTAGTAGCATTGCTATGCCCGCAGCCCATAGCCTCATGGAGTATTGATTTTAACAAGGGCTACATGGATCCGCCCACACTGGTTCATGGGTCACAGAATTGATTCTGTCAATCTCGACTTCATCAATCAAGGCCCTCTCCCCGCGCGCCATCCTGCACATCTCTACCAAATCAAGCAGGGAGAGAGCAAAACATGGGAACTGAGCCTCATCCCCCTTGAGAATTTAAAGGATTTTGAATTGGTGACATCAGCGCAACTGCAAGCACCTGTCTTTGAACTGACACAGACTACTTGCGCCCCAGAGGAAAGCGTGAGCATTCTGCTTCACTCCCAAAGTCAGCCAGAGTTGAGCGTCATTGAGCCCTCGGGCAAGAGTCAGAGGCTGAAGCTGGACGAAATCGCCCCTCAGCTCTACAAAGGCAACTACTCTGCACAGGACATCGGGTTGGTACAGCTCATCGCCACGGCAGGGGGGGAAGCAGGCCGAAGCCAGCCTGAGCGTCCATCAATCAAGGCTATGGATTTTTGAGCGCGAGAGAGAGGCAGCGGCTATCTACAAACAAAAAGCCACATCTCATGCGGAAAGTTATTACGGCTTTTATTCCGCCTTCATCGCGGCAAAGCACTTTCCCAACACGCAATTAGATGAGCAACTGAGCAAGCGCTTTGATTTCATATTCGACCTCCTGCATGACAAGCAAAAAAAGCCATTGATCAGCTGGTAGCCAGTGATGGGCACTTCCAAACAGAGGGGGAACACACCTTTGAAGATGGCATGATTTCCTGCTCTGCCCTGCAAATGGGACTCCTTGCCCTGCTGCAAGAGGATGAATCACAGCGCGCGCACTACCGCGATGCTATGCTCAAAGTACTGCATAGCCATGACTGTCTAACTCAACTACGCAGCCCAGATGCGCGTCAACGCCAAGGGACTCTTCGATTCTGGGAGGCGCAGTATGATGTCATGATGCTGCCCAACTTCTTCAACTCTCCGCATGGGTGGAGTGGCTGGCGTGCCTACGCGACCTACTACGCCTACCTGCTAACGGGGGAACACAGGTGGCTCATAGAGAGCTACAATGCCTTTGGAGCCTTTGCGCAGCTTATAGACCCAGCGTCGGGCACACTGCGTTGGGCCTTTGTCACCAATCCACATGTCCTCGTGGAGCAATGCCGTGAAGCCGATAGCAAATACAGCGCCGATGATGTGAGTCTGGGCAACCCGCACCCACGCCTTTACAAGACAGAGCAATTTGTCATAGGAGAGGAGTATATTAACATGGTGAGCGACTGGCAGGGCATCAACACGCAGGATAATGATGTGCATGAGCTCTTCAAATTCATCGCTGAGAGCTTTTTGGAGAATGCCTTTATCATCGAGCTAGCCGATGGTAGCCTCAAGGGCTATGGCTGCGATGCATCTCGCGATGAAAAAGACATCATCCACGTGATCGCCCACGAGAAATCCATCTCCCAGCTGCACTACAACATTAAAACGCCCTGCACAATTCAATTCCAAGCAGGCAAGGATGAAAAGAGGAGCAAAGAAATAACCAGCCCACGAATGGGCTGGCTGTAGAATACAGAAATTTCTGCTAAGGAAATTAATACGCACCTTTGGAGTAAGTGACCTCATAACTATGAGAGTACACTTCAAAGACGATGCCAAAGGGATCTTCGACATAGCACATGCGGTAGGGCTTTTCTCCGGGGTAGTACTCTTTGATGGGCATACGTTGCTTTCCACCGTGGGCGACTATCTCCTTCACTAGACCTTCAATGTCTGGATCTTGAACGCAGAAGTGGAAAAGGCTCGTGTTTTTATACTGGAATTCTGGACGCTTATCGTCATTATCAGCAAACTCAAAGAGCTCTATGCCAATATTGTTCGAGGTGACTAGGTGAGCGATTCTAAAGTCGCCGTGACCCTTGCCAAATACTTCTTCGCACATGATACCAATTGCGCTGCTATTGTCTTCCTTGACAAGGGAGGGCTCCATAACAACATACCAGCCCATGACATCGCGATAGAATTTGACTGCTGCATCCAAATCGGGTACAGAGAGACCTATATGTGAAAAGGCGCGGGGATAGGGTTTTTCAGCAGGCTTCTTATCATTACTCTGAGCAGCGGCTGGTGCATCAGTGACTGCACCAGCAAGCGCGGGCGTTGCAGCCACTGCGCCGGTTGCTAATGCGATATTTTGTAGGAATTGGCGACGTGATGGATTATCTTTCATATTTTTTTCTCCTAACGAGTTAGTTGCGACTTATTATGCATTTTTATGTGGCAATTGTAAACAAAATAATGATGCGATGACAGAAAAATAACAATTATTTATCTCAAATAACCCTTTTTGGGGAAAAGCCTTACTATTTTTCGGTGCGCGTTTTCTCTGCTGCATTGATACAATGTATTTCAAAGCATGCACTAGCTGGAACCTTGGCCGGATAAATGCCATCTTGGTTGAGTTTTCACTCCAGCTGCAATGCCTTGCCACCAAAACACGGACAGCTTCATTGGGGAAAGAGTGGTAACATATTGATGCCTCTACGCTGCCACTATCAGCAGCGTGAAAACAAATGATTGATCCAAATTTTTCATTATTCCCCTCTTAAGAGGACTTTGCAAAATTAGTTGAAGAAAAAAGGTGTAGTCAAAAATAAGCATCACAGCATGCCATCTTTTTCGCTTCAATAGAATAATCACAGAGGTTCGGCATTTTTTGCTCGCCATCAGCTATCGCTTTTGGTAGTATACACAGAATTCTAGCTATGACTGACTATATTTATGACACAATACAGCCCTACCTTGACCTAGGTCGAGAGGGGTATAGCCCACAGGTCTATCTGTGTCCCGGATACCAACCCCACTGGGTTGATAAAGGGGAACTGGTAGCGATAGATGCCTCAGCAGGAGTTCTCTCCGAGGAAAATATATTGAGTATTCTCCAATCCTGCACGACAGAAGAACAGCGCGAACACCTCGACGCGCTGGGCACAATAGACTATCACCTTGAAAGCATCGTTGGTACACAACACATGTATCTCTACAAGCAGGAGAACAGCTACCTCATCATTGCGATGAGCCTCAATGCAGATAACTATTTGAGGCAGGGTGTGATGTGCAAGTGCTCCGATATTCACCTTCCTACAGACTTCCCCCCCAGCTGGAGACGCTTTGGCTCTCTGCAACCCATATGGGAAGGCGCGCCAAAGCTCACCGCAGCTGATACAAAAGAGCTTGCCAAGAGCTTCTTGACAGAGCCAGAGTGGGATCGTATCAACAAGCGCGGCGACGTTGACTTTGCTTACGAAAATGACTTTGCTCGTTTCCGTGCCTCTGTGGTGGTACAACGCCTAGGCTATGACATGGCCTATCGTATCATCAACACCCACATCCTCACCATGGATGATATTGGGCTGCCCAAGGAATACATTGTCCCCCTCACTCGCTTTACCAATGGTCTCATCCTTGTGACCGGTTCTGTCGGTTCTGGTAAGTCCACCACACTGGCCTCCATCGTCGACTTCATCAACAAGGACAGACGCGACCACATCATCACCCTAGAAGACCCCATTGAGTCTATCTTCCGTAGTGAAAGCTGCCAGGTCAACCAGCGTGAGGTTCACAAGCACACAGAATCCTTCGCACGCGCCCTCCGCGCCTCTCTACGTGAAGACCCCGACATCATCATGGTGGGGGAAATGCGTGACTTGGAAACCATCTCTCTCGCCCTCACCGCGGCAGAAACAGGTCACCTTGTATTAGGCACCCTGCACACAGGCTCCGCAGCACGTACCATTGACCGTATTCTTGACGCCTTCCCCGTAGAAGAACGTGAGCACATCCGTATCATGGTCTCAGAATCACTGCGCGGCATTCTCTCCCAGCAGCTCATCCCGAAGAAGGACGGCTCTGGACGCGTCATGTCACTGGAATTCCTTGTCAACACACCTGCTGTTGCCAACTGTATCCGTGAGGGCAAGACCTTCATGATTCCTGGCATCATCCAAACAGGTAAGGCAATGGGCATGCGCCTCATGGACGATGCGCTCCAAGAACTCTATCTGGCAGGAACAATCACCGCCGAGGAATGCCAATTCCGCGCCACTGACTTGACCATGATGGATAGATTCCTAGCGGCTCATCCAGAACGTTAATCAACGCTTTTCAACTTTTTACCAAAGAATTTTTAATCCATGAACAACCCCATTGATCAGTACTTTACTGAACTCGTCGCACGTGGTGGCTCTGACCTTCACCTTGCAGAGGGCGAACCACCAAAAATCCGTGTCCACGGTGAAATCATCCCCATCTCCGACCAACGCCTCACGCATGAGAACATGGTCACCCTCATGCAGCCCATATGCCCCCCAAAACTGTGGGAAAGCTATGAGAAGGAAGGTGACGCTGACTTTGCCTACGAGATGGACGAGGTATCACGTTTCCGTTGTAACTTCCTACAACAGCAGTTTGGTTACAGCTGCGTGTTCCGTCTGATTCCTACAAAAATCCTCACCTTGGAAGAACTCAATGTCCCAGAGCAAATCAAACGCTTTGGTGAGATGCGCTCTGGTCTCGTCCTTGTCACAGGTCCTACGGGCTCTGGTAAGTCAACGACACTTGCAGCCCTCATTGACTACGTGAACACCAACTTCTCACGTCACATCATCACCATTGAGGAACCTATCGAGTTTGTTCACCCCTCAAAGTACAGTCTCATCACCCAGCGTGAAGTGCCCCACCACACTCCAAGCTTTGCCGACGGTCTCCGCGCCTCCCTGCGTGAGGACTCCGACATCGTACTCGTGGGGGAAATGCGCGACTTGGAAACCATCTCTCTTGCCCTCACCGCGGCAGAAACGGGTCTCCTCGTCTTCGGCACATTGCACACCAATAACGCCCGCAAAACCGTTGACCGTATTATTGACGTCTTCCCCGCAGAGCAGCAATCACAGGCGCGTACCATGCTTGCAGGCTCCCTACGTGGTGTAGTAGCACAGCTACTCATGAAGCGTCATGACAAACCCGGTCGTGTAGCCGTCAATGAAATCATGTTCGCCACCCCCGCTGTTGGTGCAATTATCCGCGAAGGTGCTACCCAAAAGCTCGCTGACGTCATCACAGGCGGCAAGGCTCTGGGCATGCAGTTCATGGATGACTCCATCTGGCAAAAGCTCCAAGCAGGTGTCGTCTCCCCCGAGGAGGCATACATGAAGGCCATCGACAAGTCCCGCTTCCGCAACTTCCTCCCACCAGAATCCGCTGGCATCGCCAACGCTGGTGGTGGTTAAAGCCCTCTACCATTCAAGCGAAGAGCCCAAATCCACAACAGGATTTGGGCTCTTTTAATTTGAGTTGAAATTAATTTCTAAAGATACTCAATGACGCGGGAGGCGGGGTAGCGTACCTTGGGGTCATTGGCGTGGGCGTCGCTCTCGTCCCTGTAGCCACAGGCTATGCCGAGCACGGTGTAGTAGGGACCATCTTCTAATCCGAGGATGCGGTCATACTCACTGGGTATCATGCCGCCTATCATGCAGCTATCAATACGCCATTGGGCAAGTGCGTGGGTGAGAAAGCCCGCAGCAAGATGCACCTGACTCTCCACGTAGCTCTTGAGTTTTTCTGGACTATCCCAGAAGATGGAGAATCCCATGTAACGCTGCTCTGCAGCGGCGGCTTCCTCCTCAGTGAGGGAGTAGGCTTCCTTCTTGAGTGCGACAAAATCGGCAATATCCCATTGCTCAACACTACGGCGACCGCAGAGCACCACGTAGTGGGAGGCATCTGTCACCTGAGATTGACCAAAGGAGGCTTCGCGCAGTTGGGCACGCAGGTTGGGTGTTTTGATGACGAGGAACTTCCAAAGCTGTAAGCCCAAAGAGGAGGGACAGAGGCGAAGGGTTTCCTCTATGGCCTTCCATTGCTCATCAGAAATGATGGCCGCGGGGTCAAACTTTTTTGTTGCGTAACGCCAGTTGAGTGATTCTAATGTGTTTTTCATTGTTTTATAGTGTTGGTTAGAAGAAGTTAACAGGAACAGAGCTATTAGTCTGTATCAGGGAGAAAGAAAAGCCGACACCTGTCTCCTTTACCCCGCCATTATCACGAATAAAGACCGTGCCGCCCATTTGCCATGCGCCCATGTTGCGGAAAATCGAGTACTGCTGCAAGGGGATGGTCTCCAAATCCATGTCCCAATACATATTGCTAGAAAAGCTATAATGCTCATTAAGTCGCAGGTTAAGTCTCCAGTTGAATTGCTTGTTCTTATACTTGAGGGCTTCGCTGGCGGCATAAAGGTAGGTGTGATTGAATTGCAGCTCCATCCAGCGTGTGGCTTGGTAGCTGACGCCGTGACTCAGGGAGCGGTATTCGTATTCCGAACTCAGCAGAGGCAGCTGGATGTCGGATACAAAGGACAATCGCTCCGAGGGCGTAAACTTCAGCATAGAATACAATGTCGAATGCTCGAAGAAGTTTTCCTCCGCATCCAAATTGACATTCAAAAAGATATTCCAGCGTAGCAGGCGACGCGTCTCTCCATCGTAACGTGTGGTCAGGTAGTTTTGGAAACCAAATCGCAAGATGTTCCAATCACTCCAAGCATCCATACCTGAAAAGCCATTTAAATCCAGCGGTATGGGTGTACTCGTACTGCTCCCTAGTGTATCAACCCATGCATCAACATGAGGGACATAGGGATTGGTGGAGGAGATATTATGGTAAGAGTAACTGGCATAGGGTTGGAAGATATGCCTGACTCCATCAATCTTGAAGTACCTAGAGCGCACCGAATCAAAAGAGCGCTGCATCTTCATACTGACATCCGTCGCAAAGTAAGCGCTGAAGCGTGAATCATCTTCTATGTCTCTAAATCCATAGTAGCCATTATATGCCACGCCAGCCTTGGGGACAACGTTGAAAATCTCTGCCAGCTTGAAACTGGTGGTCACCTCATGCACGCTATTGACGCGAAAGTAAGAATCCTCATTGAGCACGCGTTCATAAAAGGCGCGTGCCTCTTCGTCCATGATTCGGCTGAGCTCCATCTCATAAACTTCGCGATCTGCGTCAGGTAAATACTGCTGCATAATCCCGACATTGTTGCGGGATTCATAGCTGATGGATGAGCCAAAAATAGGACGGCGCACCTGATAGTTAGAAAGCTCCACACGCTGATCGGTTTGATAATAATCATTAGGCTGAAAGCGTGTCAACAAAGTGGTTTCAGAATATTTACGATGGTGAACAAGGCTCACCGTGTTATCAGGCTTGTCGTTGATTGCGCTAAGCTCATCAAAATAGTCACTGAGAAATTGTGAATCACTCACAATGTTAACATTGGTCTTGAGTCGCCAGTAATTAAATAATTGAGAAGTTGGGTTTGAGTCTACTATATACTGCAATGCTACGCGATAACGATCTGGCTGGATACCGATGCGAGGTATTGTACCAGGATTATAGTTGGGGTCCAAGTCGTGCGTATAGTAGAGATCCAATCCGCTCGCATTGGCAAAGCGCTTCATCATATTCGGATTTTCTAAGGAAACACCATAACCCAAACCGCGTGTTTGCCTGTAGTCAAGATTGGTCAGCAAAATATAGTCAGCTGTGGGCATGAAATTCTCCACGCGTCTATTACCCAAAAGAAAACCATACTGGTTGAGCAGGTAGAGCCCCCAGATACCACGGCTACCAGGCAGGGGTAGATAACCCTCCTTCGGATTAAGAGAATGACTAAAGGGAATCCAACCAAGGATGGGCACGACATGAAAATTGTCCCCACTACCGACACTGAGCCCCTCGGCAGACATGCGATCTCCAGGGTAGATTGTAATTTCCTTGAACCCAAGCCAGAAGCTGGGTTCCTTGACATCATGGGTAGTCACATAGATGTCCTTGAGCTTTAAAAAGCCCACCCCATCATCATCCACCAACTGTTTACCATATCTGGCACGCATGATAATGCCCTCTGCCTTCATATGCAGCTTTTCAAAGCTACTGGTATCGGTTTTGGCATCATACTTAGCGGCATCGGCTCGCAAAATCATATTGCGACCGTAGGCCGTGATATCACCTTCTAACTTGACCTCGGACGTTTTCATGTCCATGGTGATTTGCTTGGCCTGCATCTCAACACCCTTGTTACTGATGAGGACAATGGGATCTGTCTGAGACCTGTAGCGCACCAATTCATCCTTTGCACTATAGCTAATAGTAGCATTCTTTGCAGATACCGAAATGGCGTCAGGTATGTAGGATGGCAGAGTCTTGCTTTGATCCACAGCCTCCTTTTCCAAATCAATTTCTTTGGGGATGCGCTTTTCGGCATTAGGGTAAAGCTCATCGGGTAATGGCAGCATCTCTTCGCTTCCTGCCCCCTGTAAAGTCAGGCAAAAAAGTTGAGCAATCAGTAATAAGGCACATTTAGCCCCTGCTGTTCTACAAAATTGCTGTGTCCTATTTGCCATAGATGCGCCTATTCTGCCCGATTTCGCACACTTTGTCAACCTTCTAGAGCCTTATCTTTGCTGTTAAGAAAAAAACGCTTGATTAAATTTTTAATCTTTGTATACTTGATGGCGATTCTATGGAATTACTCTTTATTTATCTCGGTCTAGCACTTGGCGTTTCATTCTTATGCTCCGTACTAGAGGCACTATTACTATCGACACCTCATTCCTTCATTTCAATGAAGGTAGCAGAGGGAAGCAAGGCTGGTCTGGCGTTACAGGAACTCAAAATCAATAACGGACGCCCCATTGCCGCCATTCTAACACTTAATACTATCGCCCACACTCTCGGTGCATCTGGCGTTGGTGCGCAGGCAGTAAAAATCTTCGGCGATGATAGTTTTTTTCTCATTTCTGCTGTTCTTACCATCCTCATCCTCGTCTTGTCGGAAATCATCCCCAAGACAATAGGGGCTAACTACTACCGCACTCTCGCCATACCTTGCACACGCATTATCCAGCTAGTCACATGGGTATGTACCCCTCTTGTTTGGCTCTTTGAAGGACTCACAACGCTTATCTCCCGCAAGACGACTGAGGCCAGCATGAGCCGCGAAGAAGTCTCTGCCATGGTTGATGCTGGCACCAAGGAAGGTGTCATCAAGATGAAGGAGAATGTCATCATCCAAAACATCATCAAGATGGAGAAAATCAGCGTCCGTGACGTGATGACCCCCCGCGTGGTCTGCACCACAGTCGATGAAGATGAGACACTGGAAGCCTTCCATGAAGACGAAGGCCGCCGCCCCTTCTCCCGTATCCCTGTTTACAAGGAAGAAAAAGACATTGTCTCTGGCTATGTTCTCATCCTTGACATCATGGAATACCTCGCCGAAGACCAGCACCACATGACACTGGCGGAGTTGAAGCGACCCATCCTCGCCCTACCTGACACGACATCTGTCTTCATGGCTTGGGAAAAACTCATCAGCAACCGCGAACACATAGCCATTATTGAGGACGAGTACGGCACCTTTGAAGGCATCATCACCATGGAAGACGTGATGGAAACCATACTCGGTCTCGAGATTATGGATGAGAAGGACACGGTAGCCGACATGCAAAAGTTTGCCCGCGACAAGTGGCAAGAACGCATGGCAAAGTACAAGCAGTTTATCAAACGCAGCTAATCGCAACATGTCAGCATACGCCATAGACAAAGAGCAGCTCTCCCTCGCCATCATTGCGCAAAACTCCATGTCGCGCACAGAAGGCATCATCATGACACAGCAGGGCGCAATACGCGTGGGCAATAGCAGTGATGAGGACTTTCTCTGCATGCTCATCCCCGCGGCGCAGCTCGCACGAGAGCTCACAGCAGATGGACTTTCCTCCTATACAGCGAAGGAGCTACGAAAATGGGCTGATGAATACCCCAGCGAAAAGCTAGCAGCTCTTCTCCCCTAATAAACGCATCAGATGCGAAAAAGCTCTCTTGACAGAGAGCTTTTTGTTCGCTATTATCTTCTGTACACGCTATTACATGCATCCCATCTTTTCAACACTGGTAGAACGCCTTGGCGCATCACGATTGGCTAGAAAGCTAGAAAGCGACCCTCGCTTGATGGCCTTGATAGCCGTTCTTTGCGTCACAGCAATCTGCTTTTTTGCTACCAGCTACACAGATAATATCTACTCCCAAGTATTCCGTATTGCTTGGTTGGTCACCAGCTCCACCTCACTTATTGTGCTCTACCGCAGTGGGGTTTATGCAGCAGAAATCAGTAGCAGCCGAAGTCTTCTCACCATCCTAGCCGTACTCACACAGTTGGTTGGCATACAGATTATACACAAAGTCCCCGATTGGATTTCTTATGATGTTCACTCGGGTTTACTCTTTTTGCTCATGCCGTGGATGGTCGCACCGGGCATCACCTCCGTACTCATAGGGCGACGCATGGGAATGTTTACCGCATTGAGTGTGTCCATGTTAGGCATGGCACTCTTTCCTGACACCACCAGCCTGACCCACCTCGCATCCTACCTCGCTATCAGCCTCCTTGCAGGTGCGACTAGCGCATCACTCTGCGGACGTGTTCACAAAAGAGAGCACATCCTCTACGCAGGCTTTGTCGTTGGACTTGTTGTCTTTATCATCAGCCTTTCCATGGGTCTGCTTTACAACAACAAGCAACTCTTCACAGGAGAAGTAGACCTACGCTGGTTGGTGGCAGAGCTGGCACTATCCGTCGGTGCTAGCTTCTTTTATGCCGTTGTCATCAGTGGCTTCATGCCCATTTTGGAAAAGCTCTTCAACCTCTGCACACCCATCACTTGGTTGGAGCTGGGCGACATGAACCACAAGTTGCTCAAGGAACTACAGCTCACTGCACCTGGTACATTCCACCACAGCCTTCTCGTCTCCCGCCTCGCAGAAGGAGCAGCAGAAAGCATAGGGGCTAACCCCACGCATGCCGCCGTCTGTGCCCTCTTCCACGACATAGGAAAGCTTAAAAACCCCCACTACTTTGCCGAAAACATCGCAGATGACATGAAGAGCCCGCACGATGAGCTCACCCCCGAAATGAGCGCGCGCATCATCACCAACCATGCCATAGACGGAGTAGAACTCGCCCTGCAACACCACCTCAACAGCCGCATCATTGACTGCATCAGAGAGCACCACGGGGTCTCCACCGCCTACTTCTTTTACAGCAAGGCTATCAAGCATTTTGAAGAAGAGCACAAGCGCTTTGACGATGGGCAAACAGACACACAGCCTTCACCTGTCAACAAGGCAGACTTCTCCTACAAGGGACCCATCCCCCAGACAAAGGAATCAGGTATTGTCAGCATGGCAGATGCCGTAGAGAGCGCAACACGCTCCCTCAAAAACCCCAAGGAAGACGACATCATCGCCATGATAGATAGCATCTTCAAGGGACGCATGATAGACGGTCACCTCAATGACAGCGGGCTCACACTTGGTGAACTAGAGCGCATGAAGCAGTCCTTCCTCAAAACCATCAAGTCCGTCCATCATAACCGCATCGCCTACCCCAAAGCCCCCGAGGAAACCAACCCTAGCGAAGTCACAGAGATGCCATCCACTACAGAATCGAAAGAAACGGCTGCTACGGCTAATTCTAGCGGCACCAGCTCTTCCACTGTTTCCTTGACCTCTGCCGACACGGCATCTCTTACTGAAAAAGAAACAGCCTAGACATGAACAAGAACCACTGGCGTAGCCTCGGACTTCTCTTGGCCTTCGTCATAGGCAGCCTCTTTCATGAGCAAATAGGCACGTTTAGGGAATGGCTACCCTACAGCATCAGCCTCATGCTCTTTATGAGCTTCATAGGCATAGATACTCGCAAACTACAACCAGAGAAAAGCCATCTCTACCTCCTGCTGCTTTTGCAGGCCACTTGGATAATCAGCTGGGGCGTGCCATACCTCTTTGGCTTTCCCATCATGGCCGAGTCTTTTTTCTTCTGCGCCGTAGCCCCCATTGCCACCGCCAGCCCCGTCATCATCTCCCTCATGCGCGGGCGCGTAGAATACATCACCACGGCCATGCTCCTCAGTCACCTGAGCTTCATCCTACTCATCCTCTTCCTCCTCCCCCACATCACCACAGCAGAAGGTGTCTCCTACACAGACATGGTGATTGACCTACTAAAAGAGTTCAGCATCATCATCCTGCTGCCAGCCGCAATCGTCCTGATACTACGCCTCATCTATCCCCGCTGCAAAGCTTGGTCAGCGCGCTGCGCCCCCTACACCCTCGTCGTCTGGTGCCTCAACCTCACCATCGTTACCGCATCAGGCACCAGCAACATCATCGACATGCACCTCGGCTTCCTCGATATTTTCCCCCTTGCAATGGGAGCTGCCATCATCTGTGCCACCTGCTTCATCATAGGTTACAAGCTAGGAAAACCCCTCGGTCTCTCCAAAGAATTTTCCCAAGGACTGGGTCAAAAAAACACCATCCTCACCCTCTACATAGCCAGCCAACCCTACTCCCACCCCCTCGCCTACGTAGCACCCGCCTTCTACGTCATCTACCACAACATCGCCAACGCCATCCAAATAGCGCGATC
>CAYJON010000072.1:0-12687 GCA_964371795.1 uncultured Akkermansia sp.
GCTCATCCTTTAATTAGAGGTGAGCTTTTTTTATACCCTCATACCCCATGAATACAGCCGCAACCCCTTCACGCTTCTTTGATTTTTGCGAATTACGTCGCCTACTCGTTATATTTGCCCCCCTTTATGTTGCCAACCTCGTTCACACGGGCATGGGGCTCATTGATACCCTAGTTGCAGGGCGTGCAGGTGAGGCAGATTTGGCAGGTGTTGCCATGGGGACGGCTATATGTTGGCCTGTTTTTATCTCGTTAGGACATGTGCTCGCCATCATCGCGCCCATGATTTCGCGTCTACGTGGGGAGGGTAAGGAGTCGCAGATAGGTCATCTACTCAACAATGCCAAGGTGCTTGCCTTCTTCCTCATGCTTGTTGCAGCACTGGCTCTGCTCGTCTTTGTATACAGTGATGTCATCTACGCGGTTGCCAAGGATACGATAAGCCCCGCCATCTCCAATGACTACATTCTCTACATGGCCACAGCTATTCCGGCTGTGATGATGATGCGCGTGGCGCAGGGACACTTTGAAGGCTTTGGGCAGACGCGCCCCGCTATGATAGTTGCGCTCTGTGGTATCGCGCTCAACTACCCGCTCAACCTACTCTTTGTCTTCGGTTGGGGGCCTATTCCTGCCATGGGCGGTGCGGGTTGTGGTGTGGCAACAGCCCTCATCAACTGGATGATGGCTCTGGGATTTTATATCATTATGTTCGGTGCAAAGCAGCATAGAAGCTACGCCAAGCAACTAGCAGCTTGGTGCATGCCTGACTGGTCTGCCCTGAGGCGCATTCTGCGTTTGGGCTTCCCCATGGGAATCGCCACCCTCTGCGAGGTTTCCTTCTTCTGCGCTGTGACCTTTGTCATCGCGCCCCTCGGCACGCTGGCTGTCAGCGCGCAGCAGGTGGCTATCAATATTTCTGGCGTGCTCTTTATGATGCCCATGTCATTTGGTATTGCTGGCTCTATCAGGGCGGCATACTATATAGGTGCCAAGCAGGCGGCACAGTTCCGTGCCCTACTCAGCACCTTATTCATCTCGGCTCTGGGTGGCACGCTCTTCTTTGCAGGCATTGTTGTGCTGATGCGCTATGATATACTCGCTCTCTTCACCGATTCTCAGGCCATCATAGATTTGGCACAACTCCTCGTGATACTCTGTGCCCTCTACCAAATACCAGATACGGTGCAGGCTCTCATGAGCGGTCTACTGCGTGGCTGCCATGATACACCCATCATCACATGGGTGAATTTGGGGAGTTACTGGCTCATAGGCTTCCCCCTCACCTACGTCCTTGTGCGCACGGACATCATTGTCCCAGCCATGGGACCCGCAGGGGCTTGGGTGAGCTTCATCGTCGCCCTCACCCTCACCTCCATCCTGCTTAGCTGGCGCTTTATGCGTACCAAACGCCGCCTCTTTGTGTGAAATTCCTAATTGCCTTAAAAGGGGCTCTGTGCTAGAGTTAGAGAATGAAAGCCCTTCTTCCCCTTTCTTTCCTCCTTTTGGCCAGTACAGCTGCGCATGCCTATGTACCAGAGCTGCGCACGATTCCTCCCATGGCGAGGAAGATCACTCCTAGCAATCATAACCAGAAGGAAATCATCATCCCAATTAACTCCCAAAAAGGCTCTTTCTCAGGGAAGGACATGGAGCTGCACTATGAAATCATCAGCAAGTATGATACCCATGCAGAATTGAGCCTTACAAGTCCCCAATGGCAGCGCATCGTAGCCTGCCATCTACTCGATAGCGATGAGAAAGTCATAAAAATCGACGATATCGTCCTCACCTCCACGCTAGAGAATGGTAGCAGCTGCTACTTAGAATCAGCAATTCTCCGACGAGCGGCCTCCATCCGCCTACGCTATCTAGACGAGAAAGGAAAACTAGAAGTATTCCCCCTCACAGCACCCATTGCGCGTGAGGAGCAGAAGCTAGACTTTGAGATTATCTCACCCATCATTGCTCACACTACCCATATCCAAGAGGCACCGCAGCAATACTGGGTGGAGTTACATCCTGACAGCAGCATGCACCTCCTTGATGCTGAGATAAGCGCCCCTGCATCAGCATCGGCATCTCTCTCCCTGCGCAGACATGATGAGTCACGCAGCCTTTACGGAAAACTCCACATGCAAGACGCTCCGCCCACATTGAATGCAGAGTTGAAAATTCTCTATAGTGATCAAGGGCTAGAAAGCGTCACCCTCCCTATCCAAGCAGACAAAGGCATCTTAGAGCTGCGTGGCTTCACCCTATCCTACGAAAGGATGAGAGATGATCTCATTGCCCTCTTTGTCCCAGAAGGAATTGTGATTAAAAGCGAGGTGATCAAAGACGCAGAGGGAAAAGCTCTAGCGCGCCATGGACAGGTCCAACTCAACATCGATCCAGAAACAGGAGTAATTGATCAAACCCAAAGCATGAAGGTCTTCACCCTCCACAAGGACAATCCGCACAGCATAGAAATACAGTATTTCCCCGGTCCGTACAAAAGCACAACTCTCAGCCTTAACGAGTCACTAGAGCCGCAGCAACAGGAACTCTTCATAGGTAATGGAAAGCTACTCTCTGCCTCACTAGTGGAAAGCAGTACCATCATCCCCATCCTCGACAGTCCCCGTATCAATGCCATACCAAGCCTATCCAGCTATACAGAAATCTATGATTCAGAAAAGCTTCGAGAGATTTTTGATACAGCAATCCCCAGTCTCCAGCATGCGAAGAGCACAGAGGAAGGATACTTTAGTGGACATCTCGCCAATTTCATCCTCCGCTATGAGAACAGAACACTCTTCGTCCAACTTCTCAATGAGCCGACGCAACCACGCATCATCTCCGTCTCAGAACTAGTCAAGGATGAGGAAAATAATCAATACCTTTCGCATCGCGGCGTAGATATAGTAGCAACGGAACTCTACAATCAACTCAAGACAGAACTCCAAAAGATTCGAAAGATAGAAATGGGAGAAAACTACTCCCTTACTTATGTTAACACGGATGAGTTAAACACAGTCTTGCCGTCCCTCGTGGACAGGCTCTGCATCCAGCTCACGCGCCTTGCTCAGCTAGAGAGCAAACTAGAAGATGACGACTTTGATGCAGAATTAGACGACATTGTAGAGAAAATCAATGACATAGAAGAGCTCATAGCAAAACATCTCCCCTTATCCTCACTACCAATGTACTGCGGCAGTGAAGAATTAGAAAAACTCATCGCTAATGCCACAGAGAGCACAAGCTTTGGCGACATCCTTCTTGCCATCGTTGCTGATCTACGCGCGAGCCAAACCGCGCAGTTCATCCCCGCTAGCAGGGCGTCGCAATTTGGATTACAAGCAGATGCCCTGCCTCCTCTGGCAATGACCGTGCGCCATCCCCACTGGCTGCTACGCCAGCTAGAAGAGCAGCCCCTGCAACTGGGTTCCATGCCAGAGCTCCAAAAGCTTTCCCCCGTGCGACGGAAATTCCTCCTACAGCTCGCCCTTCATCAACTGGAAGATCCTCTCAGCAGCTCGGCACTGCGAGAGCTCGAATTCAACTACGCCTACCAAGAGGCGGTAGAGGAAGAACTCCGTTGCCTCAGAGATATCTTACACATAGATACTTCCTACACAATGAGCTCTGACCTAGACTATGCAGAGGCTATATTCGTCCCAGATGTGCTCACCTACTTCGTCTTCTCCGTTTACGAAAGGAATAGAGACAAGCAACTACTCGCCCTTTCGAGCAAGTACCCAGCAGAGCTCGTATTGCCCCTCCTCTACCCACAAGAGTTGCTCCGTTCTGTCCTCCTCCAGTACAAACTCTACTCAGCCGTAGAGAAAGCAATACCTTCTCCCAGCTCTGCAAGCCGCTTCACCCCCGAGCAAAGAGAATGGCTCATTGAGCAACTGCGTGCCATCATCGAAAAAATATAGGAGAAGCTACTTTCTATATTTTGGGTCCTTGCGCCTGGTGCCTGATTCCTTTATTGCGTCAGGTGGGCAGTGTTTTAGGACAAAGGCTTTGCCCTCATGTCGGGCGGGGTATTGATCATTCACCACGACCTCGTTGTTGCGGAATGTGATGCCCTTTGCCGAGATGGCAAAAATGAGGGGCACGCGGTGGGTGAGGAAGTAGTTGTCCTCTATGAGGATGTTTTGGTGGTAGGGTTCAGTTTGATTCTGAGGCTGCTTCACCTCGGGGTAGATGGAGATGATGCCTTCTGTGAACTGGTAGCCAGAGGTGAGGTTGTGGATGAACATGTTACCACGTATGGTGACGTCCAGACAGCGTCCGCTTTCATACCATCCCTGCGCATCACCTGCTAGGAGAATGGCAGAACCGCTGCCCCAGTCGAATTTATTATCCTCTACAAGGACGGGCTTGGGCGTGGTAAAGAGCGAGCCACGGGCGCGGTTCCAGCGGATGAGGTTCTTTGCAAAATGGACGGAGGGATACCAATCGGCATTTTCCCATGCGTCGCCTACTCCTATGCCTTCTGGTAGATCTTCTTCTAGGATGAGGCGTACATGACGCTCATCGAGACGGATAACTTCTTTGACTTTCACCAGCTGAGGATTATTTTGCAGGGTGGGTCCGTGGATGAATTGCAATGTCTCTCCCGCCAAGGCTACCTCAAAGCCCACTGCCTGTGGGTGCATGTAGCGAGAGATGATTTCGCGTGGGTTGACTACTTCTGTGATAGATAGGCAGGTGGAATGCACGTTGATGGCATCATCCATCATGCTTTCATAAGTTGCGCCTTGGACATCAATTTTTCCACGGCAATTGGAGAAGTGCGTGGCATCAGCACCCGTTGTGTGCATGCGCCCCTCTCTGCGTAGGCAGCCACCACCGCGAATGGTGATATCCTCGCTGCGCTGCGCGAGGAGAGCCATGCCCTGTGCGTCATGAAAGACCACATCATGCAGTGCCACCCCCTTGCTGCGGTAGATGACCATGGCGGGATGGGGGCGAGAGTAGTTGCGCAGGATGAGGGTATCGCCCTTCTTCACCCCCGACTGGGGGGAGAATCCTTGGTGGAAAAGCACCTCATTATCACCCAGCTTCTCCGCACGGGGTGACCAAGAGATATCCCCTGCGTGGTAAAGAGGCGCCATGCGTCCATTGGGTTTGAACACGGCGAGAGCTTGGACGGGCTCTTGCCAGAGATGCCCAGTGTTAAAGAAGCGTTCATTTTCCACCTTCCAACTATACCCACTAGAGGGGATGCGCACACGCACCTGCTGGGGGCTTATCTCTGTGATGACGGCCTCAGTGCTGTATGCGGTGTCATAGGCTATGTTGATATTCTTGATGGTGATATCGCTGCTATCCAACAGGAGGAAGGGTTGCATCTTGCCGTGAAAGACAAAGGTACTGCCCTGCCCGTCTAGTGTCAAGCCATGAATATCAACAAGGGGCACGCCAACAGGATGAGTATCCTGCTGGTCATGGTTGGAGGTATAGTAGCTCATCTGATGCGCGCCCTCGGGGTAAAAGTGGTACACACCGCGGTGGAGTTTGAGCACGGGCTTTTCTCCCTGCTTTCGCGCGTCCTGAATCAGGCTGCGCAGCGGGCGGCAAAAATCATGACTGGCATCTGCCTTCTTCTTGACTGCTGGGTACTGGTAAGCGTCAGAGCTCGCCTTCTCCTTGCTCCAACGCAGCTGCTGCCACGCTAGGTTATTAGCATTTTGCGCAAAGAGGTAAACGGTGCTATACTCAGCGGGGATGGAGAGGCTGAATTCCTCCCCTGCCTGCCCTTCCCAGAGTATGTGGTCACCTAGCAGCACGCGAAAGGGGGCACCTGCGCCCTCGGGGGCTTTGCCCACTAGCGTGCGTGCTCCGTCCTTGGGCACATCAATCGGCAGCATGCGCCTGCCCGCTTGGGCGATGTTTTCATGCCCTATAAGGGATTGGGCACAGATCGGAGCAAGCAAGGCAGGAAGCGACAGGGCAAGAAGGCTAGGCAGGAGGGATTTCATCTCCCCCTACACTAGCACATCACAGAACATCATTGCAAGGCTGGATTTGCAAGGTCAAGCAATTCCTACTTATTACTCAGCTTGTATACTCGGAAAGGAATGCGCTGATCAGCAGGGTAGTTGAGCTGCGTGGTGGTGAAGTACACATTGCCTTCCTTGTCACGTGCAAAGCTATCAGCCCAGCGCACGGTATGAGGCAGCTTAACAGCTGCACCCTTCTTGGTCACAAGGTCGTAAACCCAGACGCCTTCTGCGGAGAGGTCACCCATATAGAGCTTTTCACCGACGCGAAGCATCCCATCAGTGGGGACATTGTGCGCATTTTCCACCTCAATGGCGCGGGCGCGCTCTGCGATGCTTAGCGAGCGATCTCGCAGAACAGCGGTCGGTATGCGATAAAGAATATTGCCGGTCAAAGCCGTGACATAGATCACATCACCTGAGGCGGACATGGCTATGCCATCACTGTGGACAGGGCGGGCAAAGGGCTTTGTCGTGCTAAACTGTATTTCTTTGACATTGGCAAGCATGGCTGGCACGGTGGCATCGAGGGCACGCCATGATTCCCCACTAGGCAGGTGCAGCACCACAATACCCCCCAGAGCGGAGTCGGTGATGTAGGCATACTCTCGCTCTGTATCAACGCGCAGGTCGTTGAGGTAACTCTTCATCGAGGCGACGGAGAAGGGAAAGACGTAGGTTTTGACTATCTTGTTAGTCTTGAGATCAACGCAGAAGAGCTTTGCCTCACGTTCCATCACACGCGGTGCGGGATCAAGAATCCACAGGCGGTTTTTGTCATCAATGTAGACGCTCTGCACACAGGCGAACTCCTTCTGAGATTCCTCATCAGGGTAGGCCACCGTTTTGCCATCAATGAGTTCTGCTACCTTGTAGGGGGAAGGAACTGTCCAAGTGGGGAAGTTGACAAAAATTCGTTTTTGCTGAGACAGGGCAATACCTGTCCATTGGTATGGGGATTCAGCAACACGCGTCAGCTCATAGCTATCTTCTTGACTGGCAAGAAGAACGCAGGAACTCGCAACTAAAAGAGAACTAAGAAATGCCTTCATATGTTGATTTTCTAACTTAAAAATGAACTAAATCAATCTAACACACCCCTGCTAGATGTCAAGTTACTAAAGGGCATCTTGCAAAATTAGTTTGCGAAAAACGGAGATGTAAAAAAAGCTCATCACAGCATGCTTTTTGGCGCACTTGGGCGATAATTTTGCAAGATGCCCAAAAGGGGAGTGCTCACAAGGATTTCACGGAAGGATCTCCGAACATATTTTCCGAACATATTTTATCAATAAATGTCTTGCTATTAAAGAGGAAAAATGTTAGATTAACTGGAGAGATTATTTACCATCGTGAAAATAAGTATTTTTTTAACTATTCTTGTTGCGTCCCTAGCAAAACTTCAAGCAGAATCACCGCCAACATCTCTTGTTTTCGGTAGTGGGACTACTGAGCTCAAAGGGAGCTATGCTAAATATACTAGTACACTTTTTCCCGAAGCGACAAATGTCACCATTCAAGGCAGTGCTGATGGCACGACTATTGTTGATGGAGCTAAGCAATTCTATGGCTTTCAGACAATAGGTACATCCGTGGATCTTAGTCAAGTTACCTTTATCGTTCAGGACATAAAAGAATTTAATAATTTCCTAGATACACCCGATGGCGAATCGAAGTCCATGGATGGTGGCGCCGTTTTCAGACTTGTGTATGGAGGCGCAATAGAGTTCCGAGGCTATGATGAGAATAATCGACTCCAATTTAATAATAATTTATCATCAGCAGATGGTGCTACCGCCGCTGGTAGTGCTATCTGGGTGGAGGGCGCGGGTCAAATCGGTGACATTTACGCTGATTTTTCTAATAATAAAATTACCCCAAACCCACCATCAACTTCGCCTAGTTATTCACGAGGTGGCGCCATTAGTATCAGTAATTGGTTTAGTAAGATTCCTAATGCAACATTATCTATAGGCAATATTTTTGGCAATTTTGATAACAACCAAGCAGAATACGGTGGTGCTATCTATATAGGGCCTTACGCAACAGTAGGCGATATTGGTGGTAAATTTACCAACAACGCCGCTGTTGTAAATCTGGGTAATAGTGCTACTGGTGGCGCAGGTGGTGGCGCAATACGACTCTATCAAGGCGCTGTGGGGAATATCACAGCATCCTTTGATGGCAATTACAGCCACGTTACAGAAAATGGCATAGGTACCGCTGGAGCGAGCACATCCTCGGGTGGAGCTATCGCAATGCATGGAAGCCAATTTACCGATAATAAGCATGGGAAGTTCTCTGGCTCATTCACGAACAATATAGCTTATTCGGTATCAGCAATAGGCAGAGGAGGTGCCCTAAGCCTTACCAGCCAACATTCAGAAACAAAATTAACTATCCTTGACGCTGATCTCATTGGCAATATCGCAGCAACGAATACAGCTAACAGTAATAATGCAAGAGGCGGCGCTATCTATATAGAAAATTGGTTTGATCTCACCATTCAAGCATCGAGCAAAGATGTACTCATTTCTGGCAATTATGAAGCATGGGGCGCGGATTTTGTGAAAAATACTGATGGTAGCGTAACAGTCAACACGGACAATATCAATTTCAACGCTATTTATGCAGCCAACAGCACCGTGACCTTCGATGCAGAGAATGATAGCATTATCACGCTCAACGACAGCATCTCTGGTAATGGAACGGGTAAAATCATCGTGAATGGTAACTCCACCGCGCAATACGATGTCATGATCAATGCGGAGATCAAGAATACACAAGTTACTGTCCAAAATGGTGGCCTAAAACTAGGCACAACAACGCATGAATACACAGACAAGTCGAAGAATGCACAGACAGCCCGTGTGACAGCCTATCTGCAGAACAGCTCACTCAATGTCACAGAACTGGGCACAGTGAATACACTAGCAGACTACTTTAAAGACGCGACAACAATCACCAATACCGGCAATATTGAATTTACCGGTGGTACACTTGCGCGCGGTATTAATACAGGCGGTGGATTGAATGGCGATTTATATATACAAGGCGACACATCTGTCGTGGGGACCTCAGCTACGGTTAAGACCGTAATTAACGCCGAAAAGATATATATCGACGCAAATCTAACAATGAACGACCTAGTCGAATCTACCGCAGATACACTCATCTACACGGCCGATACGATGCATAATCTAAATGGATTTACACAGGTCATACTCAATACAGATTCCGTGTTCGAGTTTAATTCCATCGAGATGCATATTGGCTCTGCATCTCTTGACCATTACTACGATCTCATCATCAGCGATGGTACGGGTAACATCGTCGTTGATGACACCTACAATATTGATTTCTACCTTGGCGGAGCACTCTTAGCCAAGGATGCGTACGTCACCGAGATATTGGATGACGGAGGTTTGCGCGTACTTTTCGTACCAGAGCCATCGACCGCAACACTGAGTCTACTGGCACTCACCGCTCTGCTTGCACGCAGACGACGCAAGTCCTAATAGGTGACTCCTAAATTCTCGCCATTCTAAATCAGCTAATGTGAGAAATCAGAAGTCCCAATAAAAACATATCTTCGAAAATAACCATAGAAAGACGCGGAAAGAAAAAATCTTTCCGCGTCTTGTTTATTTCAGAGGGTATTTAGGGCATCTTGCAAAATTAGCAGCTTTGAATTTTGGCAGCAATTTGGATGAGAATTTGTGGCGTTTGGGTGCGCATAGCGAGCTATGTAAGCCCAAAAAGCTGCAAATTATCGCCAAAGTGCGACAAAAGTCATGCTGTTATGAGCATTTTTTAACATCACATCATTTCGTAAACTAATTTTACAAGATGCCCTTTATTATCAGGAAGTATTTTTTAGAAGTTTACCTTCTCGCCGTAGTAGCAGCTCATGAACATTTTTTCCATGTCTTCCACTGTCAGGACGCGAGGGTTAAAGCTGGTGCAGGGGTCAGCCATGGCGTGTTCTGCCATTTCCTTGACCTGAGCCTTCCAGCTCTCTTCAGATACACCGCAGGCTTGGATGGAGCTGGGGATGTTCACGCTGGCGCGCAGTTCTTCAATCGCCACAGCAAATTCTTCTGTGTTAGCCTTGTCGATGCACTTTGCAAGTGCCGCGTACTTCTCTGTGCTCTTGCTATTATAGCGAACCACATTAGGAAGGACGATGGCATTAGCGCAACCATGGGCGATGCCAAAGCGTGCACCAATCTGGTGAGCCAAGGAGTGAGCAATACCCAACCATACATTGGTGAAGGCATAGCCACCCATGCAGGAAGCGTCGTGCATGTTCTGGCGTGCTTGACCATTTTCTGGTTCATTGTAAGCTGTAACAAGGTTAGCAAAAATCATCTCAACACCACCCTTTGCGAGCACGTCAGCGTAGTTGTCATCAATGTTGGAAACATAGGCCTCTACGCAGTGTGTCAGAGCATCCAAGCCAGTGTTAGCTGTTACTTCAGCAGGCATGCTCTTGCAGAGCTCACCGTCAACAATAGCAAGGTCAGGAAGCAGTTCATGAGAAACGATGGGGTACTTCACATCATTTGCAGAGTCAGTGATGACGGCAAGAGCTGTGATTTCTGTACCTGTTCCGCTGGTGGAAGGGATGGCAACAAAGCGTGCCTTCTCGCGCAGAGCGGGGATGCCGCAGATTTGCTTCATCTGCTCGAAGGTCAGCTCTGGGTGCTCATACATAGCCCACATAGCCTTTGCTGCGTCAATAGCAGAGCAACCGCCCAAGCCAATAATCCAATCGGGCTGGAAGGCAGTAAAGGCTTCTGCACCGCGACGAACGGTATCAATGGAGGGATCTGCCTCGACACCTTCAAAGAGCGCGTGCTCCATTCCAATCTGCTCAAGGATGGCCTGCACACGTGCGAGGGAGCCATTTGCCTTGACGGACTTTCCACCGATAACGATGATTGCTTTTTTGCCAGAGATGTTTTTAAGTTCTTCAAGAGAACCTAAACCATGATAGAGGTCTTGGGTTTGATAAAGTTTAGCCATGGACAAACTATAGCAACTTTCCACGGCACTAGCTAGATATTGCGCTTGTCAATTTGCGCCAAATAATTGTTATTTTGGGATATGATTTTCCTCACGCAACTTTTCCTTTAATTGTGTGGGAGAGCAGCCAAATTTGCTGATGATAAACTTATTCAAGGCCGATTGAGAGTCAAACCCGAGGTCATAAGCTAGCTCTTTGAGCATGACTTCTTCAAAAATGAGGCGTTTTTTGATTTCAAAACAGAGTCTCTCGTGAATCAACTCCAAGGGCGAACCTTGCGCGTATTTTTTGCAGAGCATATTAAGTTTTTTTGCAGTGATACCCATTCTCTTGCAATAACCCTCCACCTTTCGTTCCTCATGATAATGCTCTTCAACAAGAGTTCTAAAGGTGATGTAGTCATCAAGATCCTGATTCTGCTTTCCTGCAAAGCCATGAGGCGATGCCGAGTCGACAATTTTGAGAATAATAATCTTCGTAAAGAACTTCAACTCAATCTGGCGAATATTATTAAGAGGCCTTTCAAGCTGTCGAATATGGTGCAAAATATCCTCAATATCGGAGAACAACTGCCCCTTCTCCCTATAATCAACGTAGTTTACCTTCTGGTGCAGGTCAACATTGTAAGCCTTCAACTCATTGGACAGGATGCTGGCGCAAAAGATACTTTCATCGAACATAATCACCTCCCCCTTCGCATCCTCCTCTAAGTGCAAACTGCACACCTGACGGGGAAAGATGAAAGCGATAAAGGGAGCCTGCACCTCCATTTTGTTCAAACCAATAAAATAAGTCCCCCTCCCCTCACGGACAGCCACTATTTTAAAATAGCCATTAGTATGCAGCTGCGAGAGCGACTGGCGCATCCTCTCATCAAGGGACTGCATCGCAAAGCTGGGGTAACTCTCATCCGTCGACTCTTGACCTAGCTGGTAATGGCTTATATTCATATAATAAAAATCTTTCTAACTGCATCAATTCAATTGCCCGCGCAAGCGGCTAAGACTCTGAGGAGTCATACCCAGATAAGAAGCAAGATACCCGAGATTAACCCGCTGAATGAGATCGGGGTGCTCCTGCACCAACTTATTATAGCGTTCAGAGGCAGAGAGACTCAAGCGATCAATACGCGTCATCTGCATCATCTTCACATGCTGTTGGTGGACAATGCGCGACCAATTACACCACTCCAGATCCGTCTCAACAAGGCGATTAAAATCAACAATAGGAATAGCATAGAGAACACAATGCTCTAACAGCTCAACAGACTCCACACCAGCGTGTCCCTCATAAAGCTCATTCAGAGCAAAGGTAAAATCCCCCTCACGAGAAAACCAAGAAGTCACCTCCTCCCCCTGAATCAGGCAGAAAGAGCGAGACAAGCCCTGCTCAATAAAATACACATGGCCACAAAGATGCCCAGCTTCGAGAAGCAAATGCTTTCGTGGGAGCTCCAGACGGTGACACAGAGCCTCAAAGCACTGCATGTTAGCCTCACTGATGGGATAAACCCGCTGAATACTCTCGAAAATATGCTTCATGTAACTTCAAGCATAATAGCACAGAGCAGAGCGCGTGGCAAGAGGCATTTGCGAAAGACAGCGAGCAGAAAGACAGCGAGCAAGCGAGGCGCGGACGAAGCACAGGCCACACCCTACCCACA
>CAYJON010000073.1:0-2794 GCA_964371795.1 uncultured Akkermansia sp.
CTGCTGAAGAAGCTCCTGCTGCTACAGAAGAAGCCCCCGCTGCTGAATAAACCCCAAAACTTTGAACTGATGGCAGTCACTTGCCAAAAACAAGTGGCTGCTTGAAAACAAAATTAGGCTCTCTGTCGGCTCTCCGGCCGGTGAGAACTGAAATGGGTGAGAAGCCCTCACCCGCGACAAGAACCACTAGAATACATAGAAAATACTAAAATGGCTGATCTAAACAAAATCGCTGAAGAACTGGGCACGCTTACAATCCTTGAAGCTGCAGAACTCGTTAAAATGCTCGAAGAACAGTGGGGTGTCTCCGCTGCCGCTCCTGTAGCAGCTGCCGCAGCTGCTCCTGCTGAAGCTGCAGAAGAAAAGACCTCCTTCGACGTTGAACTCACAGACTGTGGTAGCAACAAGATTGGTGCTATTAAGGCAGTACGCGAAGTCAAGGCTGGTCTCGGTCTTGCTGACGCTAAGAAGCTCGTTGAAAGTGCTCCCACCCTCGTTCTCGAAGGTGCTTCTAAGGAAGAAGCTGACAAGGCTAAGGCCACTCTCGAAGGCGCTGGTGCAAAGGTCACAATCAAGTAACTTTTTCATCCGAAAAGCATTGCAGGAGGGGGATTTTTCTCCCCTCCTGCTTGCGCGTCTCTGGAAAAATCTTTCCAACAAACTACATTTGCTCGTCAGCTCGACGAGGGTTAATCTTCACCACATTAGTAGATAAATCCTCGTCGGTTTTACGACAGAACCGAGCCTCACATCCGGCTTAGGATGTCACTTCAATTCATCTCGCACTCCATGTCACAGCCAAAGAAAGAGCGTATCAATTTCGGAAATATTAAAGAGGTCATTGATCCACCTAATCTCATTGAGATTCAAACTAAGTCGTACGAAGAGTTCCTCCAACGGTTCTCAGATACAGACAAGCGTCTCAGGATAGGTCTTCAATCAGTCCTCGTTGACCATTTCCCCATCGAAAGTTACGATGGACAAATCAAGTTGGAATACGAACACTACGAGATTTCGCCCCCGAAGACATCGGATTTTGCAGCCATCCGCGCTGGCGAAACCTACAGTGCTTCCCTCTACGTCAAGTTCCGCCTCAGTTGCGCTGACTACACCACAGAAGAAAATGTCTACATGGGCGAAATCCCCATGATTACAGACCGTGGTACTTTTGTTATCAATGGCGCAGAGCGCGTTATCGTTGCTCAGCTCCACCGCTCTCCTGGTATTTGCTTTGAAAAGACCCGCCACAGCAATGGTAAGGATCTTTTCTCCTTCCGCATTATTCCTGACCGTGGTTCATGGTTGGAAGTGCAGTTTGACACCAACGACTTGATGTACGTCTTCCTTGACCGTCGTCGCCGTCGCCGCAAGTTCCTTGCAACCACTTTCCTGCGCTATCTTGGCTACGCCACTGACCGCGAGATTGTAGAACAATTTTTTGCCATCCAAAAGCTCAACCTCGAAGACGTCACTGGTGATGAATTAGAGTACCTTGTACCCTTTGAAGACGTAAAGCATGGCGACGATGCTAAAAAGAGCACCGTTATTGCCAAGGCTTACGATCCCTTCAGCTTGGCTACCATCAACAAGATGGTAGAGCTCGGTATCAAGGAGATTGAGGTCATTGACCAACGCGAAGAAGAAACCCTTGTCAAGACCCTCAAGAAGGACCTTGCCTCTGACCGCGAGACCGCTTTGCGCGAAATCTTCCGCAAGTTCCGCCCAGGTGATCCCTCCTCCAACCAGCAGGCAGCAGCTGCCCTTGACCGTCTCTTTAAGGAAGAGAAGAAGTATGACCTGACACGCGTCGGTCGTTACAAGCTCAACCAAAAGCTCGGTCTCGACGTTGCAGAAGATTGCCGCCTCATCCAGCCTATTGACTTCCTCTCTGCGATGAAGTACCTTCTGCGCCTCAAGAATGGCGAAGGTCAGGTTGATGATATTGACCACCTTGGTAACCGCCGCGTGCGTGCCGTTGGTGAATTGATTGCCAACCAATGCCGCGTTGGTCTTGCCCGCACAGAGCGTCTTGTTAAAGAGCGCATGACACTTTGCGATACAACTCGCAATGACATCACACCTAGCAAGCTCATCAATCCTAAGGCTCTCAGTGCCGTGGTACGTGACTTCTTCGGTCGTAGCCAGCTTTCCCAGTTCATGGATCAGATTAACCCCTTGGCAGAACTTACGCACAAGCGTCGTCTTTCTGCACTGGGGCCTGGTGGTCTTAACCGCGATCGCGCTGGTTTCGAGGTTCGTGACGTTCACAACTCCCACTACGGTCGTATCTGCCCCATTGAGACCCCCGAAGGTCCCAATATTGGTCTGATTAACTCCCTGTGTACCTATGCTCGTATTGACGATTACGGCTTTATCGAGACTCCCTTCCGCCGTGTGAAGCACATTGAGAAGAAGAATAAGAAGGGCGAGGTCACCAGCTGCGAGACTATTGTAACCAACGATGTGGAATATCTCTCTGCCGACAAGGAAGAGTACCTTCTCATCGCACAGGCGAACAACGCCATTGACGATGATAATGGATCTGGTCACTTTGTGAAGTCCCGCGTCACAGCACGTGAGCGTGGTGAGTTCATCGAAGTAGATCCCCGCCGCATTGACTACATGGACGTGTCGCCCAAGCAGATTATCTCCATTGCGGCAGGTCTGATTCCCTTCCTCGAGCATGATGATGCTAACCGCGCACTCATGGGTGCTAACATGCAACGCCAAGGTGTCCCCCTCATGGTGAACCAATCACCGCTCGTCGGTACTGGTATTGAGGCAAAGTGTGCTG
>CAYJON010000073.1:2894-12243 GCA_964371795.1 uncultured Akkermansia sp.
CTCATGGTGAACCAATCACCGCTCGTCGGTACTGGTATTGAGGCAAAGTGTGCTGTTGACAGCTGCGCTGTCGTTGTTTCCCAAGGCCCTGGTATTGTTGCGTTGGCAACTGCGGAGCATATTGTGGTCACAGCAGATGGTGTTCTCCCTGTCTCCTCCCAACGCTGGCTTTCAGAGCCCGAGTGCCTCCAGACTGATCCCTCCAAGGGCATCTACGTCTACCAGCTACGCAAGTTCATGCGCTCCAACGCTTCTACTTGTATCAACCAGAAGCCTATCGTCTCTCGTGGTGACACGGTGAAGGCTGGTCAGGTGCTGGCTGATGGTCCTTGTACTGATGGTGGTGAGCTCGCTCTCGGTCGCAACGTTCTTGTTGCCTACATGTCATGGTACGGTTACAACTACGAAGATGCTATCATCATCTCCGAGCGCCTTGTGCAAGAAGATGCCTACACCTCTATCCACATTGAGGAGTTTGAGGAAAAGGCTCGTGACACAAAGCTTGGCCCCGAAGAAATCACTCGCGACATCCCCAATGTCGGTGATGAAGCCCTCAAGAACCTCGGTAGCGACGGTGTTATCCGCATCGGTGCAGAGGTGAAGCCTGGTGATATCCTTGTTGGTAAGATCACGCCTAAGAGCGAAACAGAACTTGCCCCAGAAGAACGCCTCCTGCGCGCCATCTTTGGTGAAAAAGCAGCAGACGTGAAGGATACCTCCATGCGTGTGCCACCTGGTACAACAGGTGTCGTCATGGACGTGCGCATCGTGCGCTCCTCCGCACCTGGTGAAGCACCAGTTGACGTGGAAAAGGAAGCACAGAAGCAGCACAAGAAGGTGGATGCCGAATACAACAAGCAAAAGGATGCCCTTATTGAGCAACTGACAGGTCGCCTTTCTGACCGTTTGCTTGGCGAGAAGATTCCTCTTGAGGTCGTCCGCTCTGGCACAAATGATATCATCATCCCCTCCAACCGCAAGATTACTAAAACCCTTCTGCGCAAGCTTGCTCTCCACTACGATCAAATCGAAATGGAGCCCAGCCCAGTACGCAATCAGATTTTTGAAATCATCTCCAGCTATGAGTCCAGCTTCCGCGCACTTGATAATGAGCGTGACCGCAAGCTAGACCTCATCGAAGCTGGTGCCGAGATGGATCCCGGTGTTGTCACCGAGGTGAAGGTCTACATCGCCACCAAGCGCAAGCTGGGTGTAGGTGACAAAATGGCTGGTCGTCACGGTAACAAGGGTGTTTGCTCCCGCGTGCTCCCCATTGAGGACATGCCCTATCTCGAAGACGGTACACCCGTTGACATCATCCTCAACCCCCTTGGCGTTCCTTCCCGTATGAACGTGGGTCAGGTTTTGGAAGCCCACCTTGGTGTGGCCGCAAAGGCTCTTGGCTTCAAGGTAGCTACCCCCGTGTTTGACGGTATACCCGAAGAGCAAATCTGGGACTTCATGAGTCAGGCAAAGAAGGTTGATGGCTACACTTGGGTCGGTGACGGCAAGGACGGCACCACAGCTGGTAAGAGCCGCCTCATTGACGGTTTGACAGGTGAGTACTTCCACTACCCAGTGGTTGTTGGCTACACCTACATGCTTAAGCTCAATCACCTTGTTGCCGATAAGGTTCACGCTCGTGCCGTTGGTACATACTCCCTCGTAACGCAGCAACCCCTTGGCGGTAAAGCACAGCACGGTGGTCAGCGATTTGGTGAGATGGAAGTGTGGGCGATGGAAGCCTATGGTGCTGCCTACACCCTCCAAGAACTTCTCACTGTCAAGTCTGACGACGTGCAAGGACGTACACGCATTTACGAAAAGATCGTGAAGGGTGACACCTCACTCGAGGCGGGAACTCCCGAATCCTTCAACGTTCTCATTAAGGAAATGCAGGCACTCTGCCTCAATGTCGAGCCCACAGAGCGTCGCGACCGCGACAATAAGCCTCAGACCGCTGATGACTTCTTCAGCCTTCTTGCAGAAGACGATGAATTGGACGAAGATGAGAGCTTCTCCTCTGGCTTCTTCGATGATGACTTTTCTGACAAAGAGCAAGATGATGATTTCTCATCACCTGCCACAGATGAAGAAGAGGAAGAAGAAGAAAACGCTGAAATGTAAACCTGTAACAGCTCCCTGCGCCTTAATCAAATGAGGCGAGGGGGCATATTTAACCCCAAAAATATTTTCTGATATGTCATTCAACGATCATAATAACGAAGCACCTAAGAACTTCGATCAGGTTTGCATTACCGTCGCTAGCCCCGAGGATATCAAGAGCTGGTCTAGTGGCGAAGTGAAAAACCCAGAGACCATTAACTACCGTACCTTCAAGCCAGAAAAAGGTGGACTCTTCTGTGAGCGCATCTTTGGCCCCACCCGTGATATGGAGTGCTCTTGCGGACGCTACAAGCGCGCCAAGAACAAGGGCATGATATGTGACCGCTGCGGTGTAGAGGTCACCAGCTCTCGCGTACGCCGCGAGCGCATGGGTCATATTGAGCTTGCCGTACCCGTCACACACATTTGGTTCTACAAGTGCATGCCCAGCCGCATCGGCTTGATGCTGGATCTCACGGCACGTGACTTGGAGCGCATTATTTACTACGAAGATTACATCGTCATCGACAGCAAGGGTATTGCTGGCATAGAGCGCGGTATGATTCTCAATGAAGATGAGTATGAAAACCTCGTCGACGACTACGGTGACGAAGCCCCCGATGCCGCAATGGGTGCCGAGGCCATTCAAAGACTGCTGGCCACCATCGACATTCCTGCTCTCATTGACAAACTGCGTCAAGACATTGACAAGACCAATTCCAAGCAGACAAAGCGCAAGATTGCAAAGCGTCTGCAACTGGCACAGGGCTTCCGCGACAGTGAGACAAAGCCTGAGTGGATGGTGCTTACAAAGCTACCTGTCATCCCCCCAGATCTGCGCCCTCTCGTACCCCTCCCTGGTGGACGTTTTGCGACCAGTGACCTCAACGACCTCTACCGTCGTGTCATCAACCGTAATAACCGTCTTCGCGAGCTCGCAGCTCTTCAGACCCCAGAGGTTATTAAGCGTAACGAAATGCGCATGCTCCAAGAAGCAGTAGATGCTCTCTTTGACAATGGACGTCACGGCCGTCACGTCACAGGTGCTGGCAACCGCGCTCTCAAGTCCCTCTCCGATATGTTGAAGGGTAAGGGCGGTCGCTTCCGTCAAAACCTGCTCGGCAAGCGTGTTGACTACTCTGGCCGTTCCGTTATCGTTATCGGTCCCCATCTCAAGATGAACCAGTGCGGTCTGCCTAAGAAGATGGCACTCACCCTGTTTGAACCCTTCATCATTCATCGCCTCAAGGAGCTGGGCTACGTACACACCGTCCGCTCTGCAAAGAAGATGATTGACCGCAAGGAAGCAATCGTTTGGGATATCTTGGAAGAAGTGACCAAGGGTCACCCCGTCTTCCTCAACCGTGCCCCAACGCTGCACCGTCTCTCCATTCAGGCATTTGAGCCTGTCTTGATCGAAGGTTCCGCTATTCGTCTGCACCCTCTCGTCTGTACAGGTTATAACGCTGACTTCGACGGTGACCAGATGGCTGTTCACGTCCCCCTCAGTGTGGAAGCACAATTGGAGGCCCGCCTCCTCATGCTTGCTCCCAACAACATCTTCTCACCTGCCTCTGGCAAGCCCATCAGTACTCCTACACAGGATATTATTTTGGGTGCCTACTACCTGACGCACACCCGCGCCAAGGAAGTGAAGGAAATGCAGGACAAGGCCATGGAGCTCCCCCTCTTTGAATCCATTTCTGAGGTAGAGTTTGCCATCGCTGCACGCAAGATTGAGTACCATCAGTGGATTCGCCTCAAGAACCCCGACTTCGGCAAGACTGGCGAAGCATACAACAAGCTTTCTTTCAACCGCGAAAACGTGGACAAGAAGACCATCGTTACAACAGCAGGTCGTGTCCGCTTTAACGAAATCTGGCCTAAGGATATGGGCTACATCAACCGCAATGTTGGTAAGAAGCAGTTGGGCGAAATCATCTGGCGTTGCTATCAAATCTGTGGTCAGGCCAAGACTGTCGAAACCCTCGACGGACTCAAGGGACTGGGCTACAAGGAAGCCACACGCTCTGGTTGCTCCATCGGTATCGTTGACATGGTCGTTCCTGAAAAGAAGAACGCTATGATTGCCAGCGCATACGACGAAGTCTCCAAGGTGACAGAACAGTATGAAGAAGGTCTCATCACCGACGGCGAACGCTATGAAAAGGTGATTAACATCTGGTCATCCACCACCGACCTCATCCAAAAAGAACTCTACACCAAGCTGGAATACAATGAAGGCTCTAACGTAGCAAGTCCTCTTTACATGATGGTTGACTCTGGTGCTCGTGGTAACAAGGCACAGATTAAGCAGCTCTCTGGTATGCGTGGTCTGATGGCTAACCCATCAGGTGGTATTATTGAGCGTCCTATTACTTCTAACTTCCGCGAAGGTCTTTCCGTGTTGGAATACTTCATCTCCACCCACGGTGCACGTAAAGGTCTGGCCGATACAGCGTTGAAGACAGCTGACTCTGGTTACATGACACGTAAGCTCGTGGACGTTGCTCAGGACGTTATCGTACGTGATGAGTGCTGTGGAACAGATTCTGGTATTCTCATGACCGCTATCTATGATGGTGATGATGAGGTAGCCTCTCTTGCCACACGCATCTACGGACGTGTTGCCTGTGAGGAAATCAAGGATCCCACCACCAAGGAAGTCATCGTTGCGCAGAATGATATCATCAGTGATGAAGCAGCCAAGCACATGGAAAATGTCGGTATCGAAAAGGTACGCGTCCGTTCCGTGCTCACCTGCGAGCTCACACGTGGTTGCTGTGCGAAGTGCTACGGTCTCAACCTCGCCACTGGTAAGAGCGTGAAGATTGGTGAAGCTGTCGGTGTTATCGCGGCTCAATCCATCGGTGAACCTGGTACACAGCTCACAATGCGTACATTCCACGTTGGTGGTGCAGCTACAGCTGCTGCTAACCGTCCTGAATACATCGCCAAGTCCGCTGGTCGCGTCATCTATGATGAAAACCTGCGTGATCGCTGTGTAGAAGACGAGAATGGCAAGATGGTTGTTCTTTGCAAAAACGGCAGTGTCAAGATCTATGACGAAGATGGCAAGGAGCTAGAATCCTACCAACTCATCATGGGTGCCCTCCTCAATGTGAAGGATGGTGAAACTGTAGAAGCAAGACAAACCGTTGCAGAATGGGATCCATTCGCTATACCTGTCATCTCCGAAGTAAGCGGTACAGTTGAGTTCCAAGACATGATCGAAGGCATTACCTGCCGCATCGAAAATACAGAAGCAGGTAAGGGTACAACAGTGGTCATTGATCACCGTCAAGACCTCGCCCCCCGCGTGATTATTCACACAGGCAAGGGCAAGGATGACAAACCCCGCGTCTACTCCATCCCCACTGGTGCTTACTTGGCAGTCAGCGAAGGTCAGGAAATCCATGCTGGTACACAGCTGGCAAAGACTCCACGCAAGGTGCAGAAGACAAACGACATTACTGGTGGTCTTCCCCGCGTTGCAGAGCTCTTTGAAGCACGTCGTCCTAAGGATTGCTGCACACTGGCAGAAATGGACGGTATTGTCGCCATTGATGACCTCATGATACGTGGTAAGAAGGTAGTCACCATCTACCGCGATGCCGAAGCACGTGAAGCCGCCTCCCGCGGTGGTCGCAAGCGCAAGAGCAACGACGCAGAAGAGGGTGTGCTTTCCATCAAGCATCTTGTCCCAACAGACCGCCATATCATCGTCCATGACGGCGACTTTGTCCGAGCTGGTGAGCCTCTTTCCGACGGTGCAGAAGCCTCTGACGAAATCCTTCGCATCAGCGGCAAGGAAGCCCTGCAAGAACACCTTGTCAACAAGGTACAGCAGGTCTACCGTGTACAGGGCGTGGAAATTAATGACAAGCATGTCGAAATCATCGTTTCCCAGATGCTCCGCAAGGTACGCATCAAGGATCCCGGTGATACAGGCCTCCTTTGGGGTGATGAAATCGAGAACACCACTTACAACCGCATCAACCGCGAAACCATCGCACAGAATGGTCGCCCCGCTGATTGTGAGCCCATCCTTCTCGGCATCACCAAGGCATCCCTGAAGACTGATTCCTTCATCTCCGCCGCTTCCTTCCAAGACACAACACGCGTCTTGACAGAAGCTGCCACCCTCGGCAAGGTAGATACGCTGGAAGGCTTCAAGGAAAATGTTATCCTCGGACACCTCATCCCCGCAGGTACTGGCTTTGGACTCTACCGCAACATCGTTGTAGAACCCGCGCCTGACGCCATCCCCATCCCACGTGCCACCTACGGTTACGAAGAAGAAGATGGCTCTGCCCCCGATGATGCGATTTCCGTCGGCTCTGATGACTAATCAATGAGCACCTGTTAATCTAACAACCGCTTCCGTCTTGCGCGGAAGCGGTTTTTTTCAGAAAAAGCAACATGTCAATAAACTACATCAACCGCTACACAGGCGAAGTCGAGCGCGAAAAAGTGCTCGGCGAAGGAGCACTACGCTGGGTCTATGGAACAGGGCTAGGAAAACTCAGCCTGCATCTTCTCATCAAGAGAGGCATTTTCTCCCGCCTCCTTGGCTGGTCAAAAAATCGCCCTTCCAGCGCGAAGACCATAGCCCCCTTTGTCGAAGAGTACGGCATCAATATGGAGGAAAGCATCAAACAGGTGGGCGAGTTCGCTCACTTCAATGACTTTTTTTATAGGAAGCTCAAGCCCAATGCTCGCCCCCTTTGCGGAGAAGGCAAGGTTGCCTTGCCCGCTGATGCCCGTCATCAGGCATGGCAGAACGCCTCACAGATAGAGGGCGTTTTTGTCAAGGGGCAGAGCTTTGATCTTGCCGCCCTGCTGGGTAGTGCAGAATTAGCAGAACGCTATGCCGAGGGCAGCGTAGTTCTCTCCCGTCTGTGTCCTGTGGATTATCATCGCTTTCACTTTCCATTGGCTGGTGTTGCTGAACCAGCGCAGCGCATCAAAGGTGCACTTGCCAGCGTCTCACCTTACTGTTTGCGCGACAAACTCAGCTGGCTTTGGGTGAACAAGCGCGACCTCGTCATCCTCCACACAGAAGATGTGGGCGATGTCCTACTGCTCCCTATAGGTGCCACAGGCGTCGGCGCAATCTACGAGACCTACACCGCAGGTGCGAGGGTCGAAAAAGGTGATGAACAAGGCTACTTTGCCTTCGGTGGTTCGACGGTTATGACATTCTTTTTGCCCAATCGTGTGCGTATTGCCCAGGATCTATTAGATAACACAGCCGCTGGTTATGAGACCTTTGCGCGACAGGGCGATATACTGGGTGAAATTTTATAACAATTTACTTACCTGATTTTTCTATGTTGTCGACTCAAGAAAAGGAGATATTACTATCAGATCTCATCGAGGAGGCTAAGTTATCGAATGAGACCCCTTGGCTTGAATTTAAGATGAATATATCTGACTCTGGCAATCGGCAAGGGGCGAGTATTAGCTATGATAGAGTGTCAGAGTATATTTCAGGTTTGTCCAATTCAGCGTGTTATCATAATAAATCCAAGGCTTATCTAGTCTTGGGTGTCAGAGATAAGACATGGAAGGTTGAGGGAACCAATTTTAGCCTTTCTGCGTTACCTGAAAAGCAAAAGAACTTCGAGTTATCTCTTGCTCTTAAAATTTTTCCTCAAATTAGCTACCAGTTTGATGAGCTAGTATATGAAGGAAAACGCGTGGTCATCATATCCATCCCTGCCGCTGTAGGGATGCCAACATCTTCTTCCAAGAAACGTTTCATTAGAATTGGTTCTAGTCTCACATCATTAGATAACTACCCCGAAATGGAACGCTATATCTATGCCTCAAAGCAGGATTTGTCTGCTGAAATTGTAAAAGGGGCATCCATAGAAGATTTGGACGAAAGGGCAATAGCAAAGGCGAAAAAACTGTATGCAGAGAGAAATCCTGATCTCAATGATGAGGTACAGAGTTGGAATACTGTTGAGTTCCTCAATAGAGCAAAAGTTACCATAAAGGGTGAAATTACTCGCACTGCTCTTTTGTTGTTAGGAAAAGCGCAAAGTGCTCATTTGCTTGGCGGGATGCCAGAGATTTGCTGGAGATTGAAAACCGCAGATGGTGAAACACGGGATTATTGGATAGGCACGGTTCCCTTTCTTCTCAGCGTCGATGAGGTTTTTAGCAAAGTGAGGCGATTGAAATACCGCTATATTAACCCCGCAGAGCAAACCATTTTCCCCGAGGAGATTGATACCTACGATTCTTATGTCATACGAGAAGCTCTGCATAACGCAATTGCTCATCATGATTATCATTACCAATCTCGTATTGAATTGATTGAGTATGACGATAGATTGATTTTCTGTAACGCTGGACGATTTCTGCCTCGTAGTATTCAAGAGGTTCTAGTCAGTGATGCACCAGAATCAACTTACCGTAACCCCTTTCTGGTACAAGCCATGCGAGAGCTTAAAATGGTTGATACTATAGGCAGTGGAATACAGAAAATGTTTCGTATCCAGAAGAAAAGATGTTTTCCTATGCCTGATTATGATATTGATAACGAAAAATGCACAGTTAAGGTCACCATAATGGGGAAAATTCTTGATATGGCTTTTTCGAATATCTTGATTCAGAACAGCGATATTAGTTTGCGTGTGATAGAGATGCTTAATCGTGTGCAATTCAAGAAGAAGCTAGATGGAGGTGAAGTTCAAGAGCTTAAACGTATGAACCTTGTTGAAGGAAGGGGGAGTAATATCTTTATTTCTCAACGTATAGCTAAAGAGATTGGAGAAGAGGCAAGCTACACCAAAAACAAGGGCTTAGATGATAATTACTACATGCAGCTTATACTAGAAGCCATCAAGCAGCATCAAGAGCTGTCCCGAAAAAATATCAATCAACTTTTGTGGGGTAAGCTTCCAGAAATTCTTAGTGATGTGCAGAAAGAGAATAAAATAACGAATTTGCTTAGTAAGTTGAAAAAGTCGGGTGCAATCCAAGTATCAAAGGGCAAAAAGTGGGTGAGCTGTGATTGATGCTTTACAAGAACTTTACAAGAACTTTACAAGAACTTTACAAGAACTTTACAAGAACTTTACAAGAACTTAGTTGAGGAATATGTGACAGAGATGCTTATTTATAGTTTTTTGCGTGGATTTTTTGTTTGCTGATTTCTTTTAAAATCTTTAGGGAAGTTCTCGCAATTCGCAAGGAGTGCTCGTGGGAGGATTTTCGTCAGATTTTTGCG
>CAYJON010000074.1:0-12076 GCA_964371795.1 uncultured Akkermansia sp.
TGATGAGCATTTTTAACCTTGCTGCTTTCCGTAAACTAATTTTGCAAGATGCCCTCTATGCATTTCTGACGCGGTGCCCTTTTCTGCGCCTACGCATATTACCACCCCATCACGATAGGTACTCCACGTAACTGCGCACGGCACGCGCGATGCTATCACGTGCGCTGCTTGTCGCTATGCCCCATTCTCTCAAACGCCTACACGCCATCGCTGTATGCACTGGTCGTGGGTCACGTCCAATAGAAAAATCCTTAAATCGCTGTTCCTCTATCTCGGGCATTGTTTCCAATACCCCTAGCTTCACCAGCTCCTCCATCGCCATTTTTGCACAGTCCCACCATGATAGAGGATGCTCTCCATGCGAACAAAGGTGCACGATTCCACGCGCTTCCTCTCTCTGTGCCAAGGCAAAACATATCCTCGCTATGTCCTCCGCATGGGTGGGCATGGAGTACTTGTCCGTGACGGCTGCTAGCTTTTCACCAGCCATGGCCTTCGCGCAATTGCCTTCTATAAAGCTTAACTTGGCAGGGTTGCCACAGACCCATGAGACGCGGCAGATGATACTCTCTTCCCACGCATCGAGAATTTGTGCTTCGCCTTCATCTTTGCTCGCACCATAAAGGTTGATGGGTCCGCATTTGCTGGATTCATCCTTGAAGCCTGCTTTGCGCCCGTCCAAGACGTAGTCGGTGGAGAGGTGGATAAAGCGTGTGCCAGTGTGCCTACAGGCCGTGGCCATGCTAGCAGGTGCCATGGCATTGAGCTTGTGCGCCAAAACGGGGTCTTTCCCACATTGCTCCACATCGCTGATAGCGGCGCAGTTGATGAGGAGATCTGCTTTTTGCGCAATGATGTAGGCGCTGAGTTGCTCCAGTTCCTCTAAGGGGAGTTCTTGGTGACTGGGGCAGATGGCTTGATAGCCAGCTTGCTCTGCCAAGCGCGCTATGATGCTTCCTGTCTTACCTGTGGCTCCAATGAGGAGAAGCTTTTTTTGATCTGTCTGATTGTTCATAGTTCTGCAAGTGTGTTGGGAAGTTGGGCTATCATCTGGCTAGCACGTATGCTAGGGGAAAGTTGTTGTGCAGCATAGGCGCGCTCTGCCGCTAGCCCACAAAGCCAGCTGCCAGCAGCGGCTGCTGTAAGGGGTACCATGCCTTGGGCTGCGAGTCCAGCTATGCAGCCAGAGAGGGCATCGCCCTGCCCTCCATTGGCCATGTAGGGGCCGCCTGTGCTGTTATAAAAGCGTCTGTTGCTGGAGGCGATGATGCTGCGCTCTCCTTTGAAGAGAACAACTCCATGGTGCCTTTGGTGAAAGAGGTCTATCCAATCCTCTCGGCAGGTGATGCTGTTTCCCTCGCCCATGAGGGTACGCATCTCGCCCAAATGAGGGGTGGCGATGATGTGCTCTGAGAGCTGCCATTTCTCTGCCGCTGCTAGATTGATGCCATCAGCGTCAAGGACGGTGGGGCATTCTGTCTGGGCAACAATGCGATAGAGGGCAGTGCCTTCATCTGATGAGGGAGTACCTATGCCAGGGCCTATGACCATGCTTTCGTGGTTTTCACTGCGCACGTCGTGGTAACTCTTGATAGGGCGAACGATGATTTCTGGAGCAAGGCGGCTAGCAAGGATACTGTAGTACTTTTCGTAGCAGTAGAGGGTGACCAATCCCGCCCCCGCTGCAAGAGCGGCCTCGGCGCAGAGTTGTGCCGCCCCCAAGTAACCTACGCTGCCAGCGATGATGCCCACATGCCCCATGATATTTTTGTAGCTATTATAAGGGCGTTGGGGCAACCATGTGTGGATGATGTTGCGGTCTAGGACGCAATTGGGGTTGCGCGGGATGTCTATTTCTGGCAAATCTATGGGGAGAATACGTCCCACATAATTGTGCGCTGTGTCGGCTAACATGCCTGTTTTGACACAGCCTATGCACATGGTCATATCTGCCTTGACGGCCAAGGGGAAGGGTTTGCCTGTGTCCGCGTTGAGCCCCGAGGGGATGTCCATGGAGACGACATAACTGCCTGCATAACTTTCCCTGATGGAGTTGATTTCGCGTACGTAGTCGCAGTAAATGGGGTTGAGGGGCTCTTTCATCCCCGTGCCCAGCAGACCATCTATGATGAGCAGTCGCTCGTAGCGCAGCTCGGGGGTGATTTCGCTTTGTACGGCTGGTAGTAGGTCATGCTGCGCCTTGGACTCCAGACTGAGGCGCGAGACCTGCCGCAGGGTGATGGGCAAGCCCAGTGTTGCCGCAAAACCAATGGCATCGCCAGCGTTGTTGCCCGAGCCCGCGTATATGAGGACATGGGTAAAGTTGTGCCCGAGGCGCAACTTCTTCCACTCCGCGGACATGCGAGTGATGACGAGGTTCATGAGCTCTAGGGAGCTGATGCCTCCACGACGGAACAATTGCTGTTCCGCCTCTCGTATGCTTTCCGCGCTGGCGATTTCCATGGTTTTGGTACGTGCTAGGTTTAGCTGATGAGTCCCAGCTCGCGACCTGCTGTGGCAAAGGCCTCAATGGCGCGATCCAGTTGCTCTATGCTATGGGAAGCAGACATCTGGGTGCGGATGCGTGCTTGCTCTCTGGGTACGACAGGGAAGAAGAAGCCCATGGCGTAGACGCCCAGTTCCAGCAGGCGCGCGCTCATGCGTTGGGAGAGAGCTGCATCGCCTATCATCACAGGAACGATGGCGTGACCTGCCCCTGCCAGCTTGAAGCCGCACTGCTCCATTCCCTTGCGGAAGTAGACAGCGTTGCTCTGCACCTTTTGGACAAGTTCATTGGAGGACTCCAGTATGTCGATGACCTTGATGGTCGTGGCAGCAATGGCGGGCATGATGCTGTTGGAGAAGAGGTAGGGGCGTGCCTTCTGGCGCAGCTGTGCGATGACTTCCTTGGGGCCAGAGATGTAACCACCAGACGCACCACCCATTGCCTTACCAAAGGTACCAGAGGTGATGTCGCTCTTGCCAAGCAGTCCGCAATGCTCATGTGTACCACGACCTGTTGCACCGAGGACACCTGTTGCGTGGGAGTCGTCAAAGTGAACGAGAGCACCATACTTTTCTGCAAGTTGGTGAACAACATCCAGCTGGCAGACAATGCCGTCCATGGAGAACACACCATCTGTGGAGATGAGAATGGTGCGAGCACCGTTAGCCTTTGCCTCTTGGAGCTTGGCTTCCAGATCCACCATATCGTTGTTATTATAACGGTAGCGAGCGGCCTTGCAAAGGCGTACACCGTCGATGATGGAGGCGTGGTTGAGGGAGTCGGAGACAATGGCGTCTTCCTTTTCTAGCAGGCCTTCAAAGAGACCGCCATTGGCATCATAGCAAGAGCCAAAGAGGATGGTGTCTTCCATGCCGAGGAAGTTGCTGAGGCGTTCTTCCAGCTCTCTGTGCAGGGTCTGAGTGCCGCAGATAAAGCGCACGGAGGCCATGCCGTAGCCCCAGCGATCAATGGCTTCTTGGGCTGTTTTTTGGAGTACTGGGCTGTTGGCCAATCCAAGGTAGTTGTTGGCGCACATGTTAATGACCTCTTGACCGCCTTCTAACTGCACCTCAGAAAACTGGGGCGTGTCGATGTAGCGTTCATTCTTGAAGAGACCGTTGGCTTGGAGGGCATCAAGGTTAGCGATGATGCGTTGCTTAAATTCAGGATTGTACATAAGTATAATGGGGGTGAGGGAAAAAAAGGGATGTATGACTATGCTATACTTCTTGAGTTCATCTGTCAATGACGTAGTTTTTGCCAGACAGGTGTTCTTTGCGCAGTCGGCGGCGTAGTTTTTTCATGGGCACGAGGGCAAGCAAGGGGCGCAGGATGGCTCTCTTGATTCTCTCGCCAAGGGGGTAACGCAGCCTATAGGGCTTCAAGACGGACAAACAGTCCTTCTCCCTGCCTGTTGTGGTAGGGTTGCCTTGCTTGTCTAGCTTCATGGTATAGAGGTGATAACGCGTGATGCAGGGATGTGGGTGGGAGATTTTTTTCTTACCCAATGGCATGCTCTCATCATGCTCCACAATGAGCATGTCCACTGATTTGCCCAACTTTTCGCAAATGCGTTTGTGCCAGTCTATCAGCGTCTCATCACTGGTCTGAGAATAGTGCGAGAAGTAAACCAGCAAGGAGCTATCCGCCGCCTTGAGGCTCTCATAAAATCGCTCTATGCGTCTATTGTACTTTTCCTGCACACCTGCCAACTGCTCTTCCAAGGGAACACCCGCGCGGAAATCATGGTAGTGATAAAAGTCCGTTTTGAGGTGGTGGTAGTAGTCACAATGTGCGTCATTGCTGATATTCTCATCCTTGGGCAGGAGGACTAGTTGATCCTTGTCCAAGAAGCCCTCAAAACCATTGACAATGAGTTGAGCCCTAGTCTCAAAGCTAGCATGGGTGAGCCAGTCAAAGGGCCCAGAACTGCTGCGCAGGAAGCACTTTGTCAAATAAATAGCGCAGGAGCAATCTGTTCCCAAAGAATAAATAATGTCGTATACTTTTTTCATGCCCGAGGGGGACTTCTATTTAATCGGGGTTAAAGAAATCAATGGCATCGCTTTGCTTGCGCGTGCTTTTGTTGCGCTTCCACCAGTCATAGGACTTTGCGAGGTGTCCGAGGTCTAGTGCCTGATAACCAGCGCGGTGCAGGTCATAACAAAGCACCTTGGCGCAGGGTCCCAGAATGGCGATGATGAGGCGATTCTTATCCAACTGGAGCGCGCTTTCTAGGATGCTGTCGTAGTGCTCAAAGGCATGCAGGGCGGGCGCGTGTTGGTATTCCACACTCTCCGCGTTATCGAATAGGTTGTGCTCCATCTGCTGAAAGACGCTCTCCCCGCAGATGATAGTGAGGGGGCGATTGTCCCATAGTTGACGCATGCGGGCAAAGTAGCTGGCAAGGTCGTAATCCTCATAAAAAGTATGAGCCAGCGTGACCTCCGCAGCGTAGTACTGCTTTCCCTTGCAGAGATAATCCTCGATGAGCGTGCGGAAACTCTGGCTGTACTTGAGCCAGAAAACCTTATTATTCTGCGTCACATTCTTCTTGCTGGAGTAGCAGACATAGGGAATGGCGACCATGAGGGAGGGAATCTGACTGGTCAGCACCTCGATGAGACGCTCTCGCAGGGCGTCGGAGTAATTCTGAAAGGGGATACCGTGTCCAGAAATGAGGCGCAGCTCCCCATCGCCAAATCGCACAATAGATGACTGCTGCTCAATGAGCTCTGTGATAGTATCCTCGCAGTCCTTAACCTCGGGCAGCTGAAGCTCTTGGAAGAGGTAGTGCAACTCGCAGCTGAGGCTGTCGAGAAAGCCCTCCTGCGCGAGAAGATGCTTTCCAAACTCAGATAACTCCACCTTGGAGAGCAACTTGATATTTCTGATGAGTCGACGTAGCCCCATGATTTTTTTTAAGTCTATGCCCTACTCAGATACCAGTTGTAGATGCCTTGTACACCCTCGGCTATTTCCACCTCGTGCTTCCAACCCAGTGCGTGCAGCTTGCTCACGTCGGTAAGCTTGCGCATCGTGCCATCGGGCTTGCTGGCATCAAAGCTGATTTCCCCTTGATAACCCACAGTCTCTTGGATGAGCGTTGCCAATCCCGCAATGCTGATTTCCTTCCCTGTGCCAATGTTGATATGGCTGTTGCGCTGCTCTGTGCCTTCGGGGCACATCTGGGCAAAGTCAACATTCTCCAAAATATAGATACTGGCGGCGGCCATATCTTCGCTCCAGAGGAATTCTCTCAGCGGCTTGCCTGTCCCCCATAGCTGCACACCGCTACTGGTCACACCGTAGCTGGCGAGGCTGCTTTCTATGCACTCCTTGCTGCTCTGGTCATTGACCTCACCTATGGGTAGCAGGCGCAGGTCATGGCGTATGGCCTCCCAGTCCTGTTCCATGAGGCACTTTGCCAGATGTATCTTGCGTACCATGGCGGGCAGGACGTGGCTCTTGACCAAATCAAAGTTGTCAAAAGGCCCATAAAGATTGGTGGGCATGACAGCGATGAAGTTAGTGCCGTATTGCAGGTTAAAGCTTTCGCATAGCTTGAGTCCCGCTATCTTGGCAATGGCGTAGGGCTCATTGGTGTACTCCAAGGGAGCGGTGAGAAGTTCAGTTTCCGCTATGGGTTGCTTGGCATCACGGGGGTAGATGCAGGTGCTGCCGAGGAAGAGGAGCTTTTTGACCCCGTGGCGGTAGCTCTCTCCTATGACATTTTGCTGGATTTGCAAATTGTTGTAGATGAAATCCGCGCGGTAGGTATTGTTTGCAACAATACCGCCCACATGAGCAGCAGCCAGTATCACGTACTCTGGTTGCTCTGCATCAAAAAATGCCTTGACCGCTGCGCCATCCATGAGGTCTAGCTCTGCATGGCTGCGACCAATGAGCTGGGTGAATCCCCGCGCCTCAAGGTTGCGCCAAATGGCAGATCCGACAAGTCCACGGTGACCTGCTATGTAGATTTTGCTATCCTTTTCCATGCTAGGAAGGTGATTAGGCGTGCTTGATGCGTTCTTCGCAGATTTTTTTCACATTAGCCATGTCGTGCTCCATCATGATACGCACTAGCTCTGGGAAAGAGGTGCTGGTGGGGTTCCATCCCAGCAGGGTGCGTGCCTTAGTGGGGTCACCAAGCAGCTGTTCCACCTCCGCAGGGCGGAAGAACTTTTCGTCCACCTCCACAAGAATCTTGCCACTGGCCTTGTCAATGCCCTTTTCATTGACGCCTTCGCCTTGCCACTCTAGCTCTATACCCGCATGGGAGAAGGCTAGGGTGCAGAACTCGCGCACGGTGTGCATCTCGCCAGTTGCAATCACAAAATCCTCTGGTGTGTCGTGTTGGAGCATCAGCCACATGCACTCCACATAGTCCTTGGCATAGCCCCAGTCGCGCAGTGCGTCCAGATTGCCCATGTAGAGCTTGTCCTGTAGACCTGCGGCAATACGGCTGGCAGCCAAGGTGATTTTGCGTGTGACAAAGTTTTCGCCACGGCGTTCGCTCTCATGGTTGAAGAGGATACCATTGACAGCGTACATGCCGTAGGACTCTCTGTAGTTCTTTGTAATCCAGAACCCGTACTGCTTTGCAACACCGTAGGGAGAGCGGGGGTAGAAGGGAGTCGTCTCGCGCTGGGGCACTTCCTGCACCAGACCAAAGAGCTCCGAGGTGGAGGCTTGGTAGATGCGGCACTTGTCCTGCATACCGAGAATGCGCACCGCTTCGAGCATGCGCAGAGTACCCACAGCATCACACTCTGCGGTGTATTCAGGCACATCAAAGGAGACCTTGACATGGCTTTGCGCGGCGAGGTTATAAATCTCATCTGGTTGCACAGCTTGAATGATGCGAATGAGGGAGCTGGAGTCCGTCATATCCCCGTAGTGGAGATTGATGAGGCGGCTCTTTTTCATATCACGCACCCACTCATCGAGGTAGAGGTGCTCAATACGTTCTGTATTGAATGAGGAAGAGCGACGAATGATGCCGTGTACCTCATAACCTTTTGAAAGAAGAAACTCTGCCAAAAACGAACCGTCTTGACCTGTAATGCCTGAAATGAGCGCGACCTTATTCATGTGTATGTGCGGTGATATTGCTAATTGAAAGCATAGCAAGTTAGGTATAAAATGTCAATGCTATTATAGCTTAATAAAGGTGGCATTCACTAATATTGACATGATGCAGCAAAATTGCTACACTGCCTCTGATGAAAATGAGTCGCCCTAGTGATGCCGATTACTCCGATGTTCTTCAATCCATGAACCGCCGCTACCAGCCCGAACAGGGGGTAGAGAGCACCGTCAGAGATATTATCCACCGTGTGCAACATGAAGGAGATGCCGCCCTCTGCGACTATGCCGCGCAGTTTGACAAGGTGACACTGAGCCCCGATGCATTGCGCCTCTCCCCAGAGGAAATACAGGAAGCGCGTGCTGCTGTCCCCCAGTCAGTCAAGGAAGCCATCGCAGCAACCCTGCATAACATCGCCTATTTTTCCAAGAACAGCCTCCGCAAGGACTGGAGCGCCATCAACGCCCAAGGCTGCGAGGTAGGAGAACGCTTCACCCCCTACCGCCGCGTAGGCATCTACATACCCGGTGGCAAAGCACCGCTGGTCTCAACCGCCCTCATGACAGGAGGCTTTGCCCTAGCCGCTGGCGTGCCAGAAATAGTCGCCATGACCCCCTGTGGTCCAGATGGCAAGGTGAATCCCGCTGTCATCGTTGCCCTTGTTGAGGCAGGTGCTACAGAAATCTACCGCGTCGGTGGAGCGCAATCCATTGCCGCCCTAGCACTGGGCACAGAAAGCATCGCGCCCGTGGAAAAGATTTTTGGCCCTGGCAACCGCTATGTTGTCGAGGCAAAACGTCAATTGGTAGGCGCAGTCGCCATAGACTTGCTACCTGGTCCTAGTGAGATTATGGTCTTGGCAGATAGCTCTGCCTACCCCTCCTTCATCGCAGCGGATCTCTTGGCACAGGCAGAACATGGCGGCGATAGCGTCATTAGCTTTGTCAGCAATAGCGAAGAACTCATCACCCAAGTAGAGCAAGAAATCGCCACCCAAGCCGCCAGCCTCAACCGCAGCAGCTACCTACAAGAAGTACTGGACAAAAACACCCATGTCATCCTTGTTGAGGATATTCAACAGGGCGTCAGCATCGCCAACAACTTTGCACCAGAGCACCTTTCACTCTTTGTAGAAGAAGACATCGAGGCAGAAATCCTCGACGGCATACACAGCGCAGGTGCTATCTACGTGGGCAACTTTTCCACAGTCGCCTGCGGTGACTTCCTCGCAGGCCCTAGCCACACCCTGCCCACTGGAGGCTCTGGCAAATCATTTTCTGGCATACGTGCCGACCAATTCCAACGCCGCACCAGCATCGTACGCATGAACCAAGCCGCCGCACAGCGCAGCCTACCCTTCGTGCAGACCTTTGCAGAAATAGAAGGCCTTGATGCCCACGGACGCTCACTAGAAATACGCGTGGAAAAAGAAGTTTAACCCCTCCCCCACCCCTTCAATACCATGATTACGCTACGCTACACGCCCATTCGTGCAGAATTTTACCTCCAAAAGCGCGATGAACTCGCCGCCCTACTCCCCGCAGGGAGTCTGGTGATTATCCACTCCAACGACGTCTTGCCCACCAACGCGGATGGAACAATGGGCTTTCACCAAAATGCGAACCTCTTCTACCTCACAGGCATAGACCAAGAAGAAAGCGTCCTCCTCATGCGCATAGGCAAAGACGGCAGCCACGAAGACACCCTACTGCTACGCGAAACCAATGAACATATCGCCATCTGGGAAGGCGCGCGACTGGAAAAAGAAGAAGCAAGCCAACTCTGCGGCATAGCCGACGTACGCTGGACAGACAGCTACAATAGCCTGCTGGCAGAATGGGTACCACAATCCAAGGAAATCTGGCTAGAGCGCGACAACCACCCCCGCCGCCTCACCTACGTAGAAACACGCAACGAACGCATGGCCGCCGCCCTGCGTGCCAACTACCCTGACGCAAAACTCAATAGCCTCTACGAAAAGCTCGCCCAGATGCGCCTCGTCAAAAGCGAAGAAGAAATAGAGCAAATCCGCCGCGCCTGCCGCAGCACAGGAGAAGGTTTCACCGAACTACTCCCCCAGGTCAAAGCCGACATGGGCGAATGGGAAATAGAAGCACAACTCTGTGGCAACTTCATGCGCCGCCGCTCCAGAAAATTCTCATTCACCCCCATAGTCGCTAGTGGAGCAAGCGCCTGCGTCCTGCACTACATCAGCAACCACCAGCACACACAGGACGGAGACCTCCTCCTCCTCGACATAGGCGCAGAATACGGTGGCTACGCAGGCGACATGACACGCACCATACCCGTCAATGGGCGCTACAGCCCACGACAAAAAGCCGTTTATGAAGCCTGCCTCGCCACCCATAATGAGGCAAAGAAACTCATGCTCCCCGGTGTTAAGAAAATGGACTACGAGCGCAGCGTACGCGCCTTCATGGCCACGCAGCTACTCTCACTAGGTCTCATCACCCAAGCCGATATAGACGAAAACCCAGCTGACCCACCAGCCGTACGCCGCTACTTCATGCATGGCACCAGCCACTCCCTAGGCATAGACGTACATGACGTCTGCCCAGCCGACATCAGCTTTGCACCCCAGCAAGTCTGGACCATAGAACCGGGCATCTACATCAAAGAAGAAGGCATAGGCATACGCATCGAAACAGACGTCGTCATCAGAGAAGACGGCCTCGAAGACCTACTTGACTTCGTCCCCATCACCGTCGAGGAAATCGAAGCAGCCATGGCAAAATGAGAAAGTAAAGCACCATGTCCACCGCCCTTCGACTCATCAAATGGGGCTTTGCCGCAGCCACCATACTACTCGCGCTGCCCATCATCGCCTCTATCATGAGCATAGGCAGCTCCCTGAGAAGCTGGCGGGTCGAAGCCGAGTGGACATTTTACGGACTCATCCTACTAGTACTCCTCATCCTGCTGATAAAATTCCTCCTCCCCGTCTTGCTCCACCCCGCGTGGCCAGCAAGACTGGATGCCTGCAACGAAGAACAACTACGCCAAGTCGCCAAGCGACAAATAGCCCGTGGCGTACTCCATGAACGCAACGCCGCGGCAGAGCAAGCCGCCCTCGCCCTACTACAAGACGCGCCAGACGAGGGTAGCCTACGCCTCGCCTTGGCGGAACTACGTCGTTGCAGAGAACCGCACCTCAGACGCGTCATACGCAACCATGCCGTACAAGCGGGGCTGGCCACAGCCATCTCCCGCAACGACCTCTTAGACTTCTTCATGATACTGGCACTATGTGGCAAACTGGTACGAGAAATCACCGACAGCTCGGGACTACGCCCCTCCTATCGGCAGATGATATCACTCTATGCAAAATTGCTACGCGCCTCATACTATGCCTACTACCTAGATAGCGCAACAGACACAGCAGTGAGCACAGTGGGCAGCATGGTGGGAGGGGCATTAGAAAGCGTCCCCCTCATAGGACACACCAGCAAGATGGCGGCGAATGGGTTTTTCAACGCCATCATCGTCACGCGCATTGGTTTTATAGCAGAAGAGCTGGTCTGGGGCAACACAGAGCATCTGAGCATCAAGGAACTGGCAAAGCGCAGCATTAAATTCGCCACAGATACGGCGGGTGATATGAAGAGTTACTTTTTCACTGACGCGGTAGGGGTTGTCAAGCGCATGTTCCGTTGAGGCAACGCCAGTCACAACCCGAACACCATCACCTCCGCCCTGCGCTTGCGTTCATGTGGATTCCCAAGGCATTCAATGCCTTGGGCAGGGTCAAGGGACAGCGTCCCTTGCGGGTTTGGGCAGAGCCCGAAAGGAAAACCGAGCGCGCTAGCGCGAGGCAGTCAGTCAGGTTAAAGAAAATTTCTCACGCCCGAGAAGAACACCCCGCAAGGCAGCAGCATCCTGACTGACGTCCCCTTAATCCCTCGCGCGATAGCGCGACTCTTTAATGCGGTGGCTAACGCTACGCGTGACGATACACCACCCGCCCCGCGCGTCAGCGTAAAACTAGCCATGTTAACCATCTCGCTTCGTTGTCCTATCACCTTTTGATACAAGAATAAAGTACGCCACTTTTAATCATACCTATTTCGTTCTTCCAATATTGCAAAACATTAAAACCCTTAAACTTTTCTCCTCTTATCGATCCCCACTGTATAGCAGCGGTACTGCAATACTCGAAAAAGTAAATGCCATCAAAGGTAGTATAATAAGGAAAAGCTTCCTTTTTCGTAGTAAAATCACTTTGCTTAACGACGTATTGACCATAGTTATTCGACAGCGAAATCCCTTCATTGACTGCTTGAATAGATATATTACCAGAAAGGCTGGATACAGACTCACCTAAAGAGAGTTGTATCATATTAATTAACTCATAGCGTGGACGACCACCATCTGTTATAGTACGATTTAAATGAACAGTACCCGACTCGCCAAAAGAAGGGTAATATTCTCTTACATTTTTTACATTTAGTGATTTTCCT
>CAYJON010000075.1:0-12046 GCA_964371795.1 uncultured Akkermansia sp.
TACTAGCCTTGGCTTTGACTGTTCCTCTGTATGCTGCATCAACAGATCCAGAGCAACCAAATATCATTCTCTTTATTGTAGATGACATGGGCTGGCAGGATACCAGCGTGCCCATGTGGCATGATGCGGAGGGGAAGGCAAAGCCTACCTTCCTTAATGAGCGCTATCGCACTCCCAATATGGAGGCACTGGCTAATGATGGGATGGTCTTTTCGCGCGCCTATGCTTGCCCCATTAGTTCTCCCACACGTACCAGTCTGATGACGGGGATGAATGCCGCGCGCCACCGTGTCACTAACTGGACGCTCAATCCTGACAAGAGCGTCGATGCCGCGCACCCCAGCATGACGATGCCAGAGTGGAATCTCAATGGCCTCCAGCCCAAGGGCACTAAGGCCAAGGGGCGCACCAAGGAAGCTATTACAGGCAATACTGTCACTTATGACATGAAGCGTCCCTTCATTGCCAGCACTACTTTCCCACAAATTTTGCAGAAGAAGTACACGACCATTCACGTGGGTAAGGCTCACTGGGGCACAAAGGGCACACCAGGTGCGAATCCCCTCAACCTCGGCTTTGATTATAACATCGCGGGCTGCGAAATAGGTGGACCCGCAGACTATCGCGGTTCTAAGAAGTACGGTGGCTCTGGTGGCTTCAAGGTGCGCGGGCTGGACGAAAATCGCTTTCATGATGAGGATGTGTTTCTTTCCGAAGCTCTGACCATTAAAGCTTTGGAATTGCTTGATGAGCTCAAGGAAAACCCCAAGGAAAAGAATAAGCCCTTCTACCTCTACATGGCGCACTATGCCATCCACGTGCCTCTGGATGCACGCGCGGTTGACAAGCGATTTGTCAACAACTACAAGAACCCTAATGACGGTCATGGCTGGTCAGAGTATGAGCGTAATTACTCTGGTCTCATTGAGGGCATGGATAAGAGTTTGGGCGACCTCATGAACTGGCTAAAGGAAAATAAGCTAGATGAGAACACCATCATCATCTTCATGTCTGATAACGGTGGCTATGTCCTAGACCAACGTATTAAGAATGGCAACTACCCCCTGCGTTATGGTAAGGGCTCTTGCTACGAAGGCGGCTTGCGCGTGCCCATGATTGTCAAATGGCCTAATGTGGTAAAACCCAAGAGCGTGTCCCAAACACCTGTTATCATTGAGGACTTTTACCCCTCCATTCTAGAGATGGCCTCCATGGGAAGCGGCAAGACCAAGGATGCTGTCTCCTTTGTCCCCCAACTCAAGGGCGAAAAGGGGAAGGTGCGTCCGCTTCTCTTCCATGTCCCCAACAACTGGATAGCAGGCTCGGGAGCAGAGGGCGCATACGGACCGATGAGTGCCCTTGTCGATGGCGATTGGAAGCTGCTCTTCCGCCATGTTAATGAGAAGTATGAACTCTACAACCTCGCCGAAGACATTGGAGAGCTCAATGACCTTGCCGAGAGCAATCCCAAGCAACTAGCTGCCATGAAGGCCACAATGAAAAAGTTGATGAGAGAACGCAAGGCGCAGATGCCAAAGAAAAAGTAGTGCTTTTATATAAAAGCACTCCATGAGCACTCCATGAGCTAGTGAATTTTTCTTGACTACACTAGGTATTGTGCTATCATCCTTGCATGAGATGTATGCAATGCGGACATGTAGATGACAGGGTGATAGACTCCCGCATGTCAAAAGATGCCTCCTGTATACGACGACGTAGGGAATGCCTGCGCTGTCACTACCGCTACACGACCTATGAGCAGATAGAGCGTACGGAGTTGCGTGTGGTGAAGCGCGATAACCTGCATGAATCCCTCAATAGGGAAAAAATCCTGCGTGGCATGATTATGGCCTGCGAAAAACGCCCCGTGAGCATGGAGCAGCTCGACCACGCTGCTGACGAGATTGTGGCAGAGCTGCACCGTGACCACCAGCGCGAAGTGCCCTCATCCATCATTGGGCGCATGGTTATTGACAAGTTGCAGAGTATCGACCCAGTTGCCTACATACGCTATGTTTCTGTGTACAAGCAGTTCCAAGATGTTGATGAGTTCATCGACCTAGTACGTGGTATGGAGCGCAGAAGCACCAATGACCCTTTACAACGTAAGTTTTCCCTCTGATATGAAGCGTCTTCCCTTCACCCGCCCCCTGTTGCAGTCAGGTCATTGTGTCTTTTCAGACTACGATGTGGATTGGCTTTGCTCTCTTTTGCAAGATGCAGCAAGCAGGGCAGGGGTAAGTCTCCCTTTTACGCGAGAAATAGCGGGAGGTATCATGAGCTACTTGGATCAGGCCTGCCCACTGCGCAGCCTTCCCTTAGAGTACCTTGTGGAGCGAGTGCGCGAGACCTTGGTCAAGTTAGGTTTACCGCTTGTGGCGGAGAACTTGCAGCGCAGCACGCCCCCAGTGGATGTCTGCCTGCGCGAGATTGCTGAGGAGGAGAGCAGCTTGCCGCTCTTTTTCTACACGCAACTGCGTCAAAAGCTCAAGCAGTTGCATCAGCTTGGTGTGAATAATTACCGCTTTCACGGCATGCAGGAATGCAGCCGCCTTCTAAGCGCGAGAAAGAGAGAATGCCCAACCAGCCAACGCCAGCGCAAAGAGATAGAGTCTTTTCTCTTGCAACCCAATCTCTGCTGACCTAACAGTTGCAGAGGCGGTTTCTGTTCTATATCGCCATCTGGACTAATGCTTTTCTTTCTCAGAGAGAATAGATTTTTCGATAGAGAAAAATATAAGAGTTTTACAAGATTAACTTTTTTTCTTGCCTTGCTGAATTATTGTGATACCATAGCCTCAGTCTTTCGTAATGAAAGTTAATCTCAACTAACATATTAATATAATGAAATCACTTATAGCACTTATAGCCGTCAGCATGATTGGTCTGAGTTCCGCAGCCCCTACCGCTGCTTGCAAATGTAATCCCTGCAAATGCAATCCTTGCGAATGCACTGCTACAACAGCAGGCTGCAGCAAGAAAGATGGAGCAGGCTGCTGCAAGTCCAAAAAGGACGGAGCAGGCTGCAGCAAAAAAGCTGGTACAGGCTGCTGCAAAACTAAGAAGGCTGCCGGTGGTGGCTGCTGCAAAAAGGCAGCCTAAGCTAGACTTTTCTTTAATGAATTGCTAACAGAATAGCCCCACGTTCTCTTCTGGAGAGCGTGGGGCCAATATTTTTTGGCTTTGCTATCCCCCTTATTTCACATGCTGAGAGTTTTGGGCGCTATCTTTAATGCTTTTGTTTTTATTCTCTGGGAGATAGAGCTTGTTGATGGTCGAATACTTAGTGAACATTTTTTTTGCTAAGTCCACTTCGTTCCCCTTGGGGCTGGGGTCTATGTCGCTTTTGGGTCTGTGAGCAAATTGGATTTCCCAGTCGGCAAGGGCATCGTAAAATTCATTGGCTCGAAAGCCTTCGCGTCCATGATTGAGAGCAGCCTGATCATCTACGTAGTAAGGAGGACCTGCTAGGAGGGACTGCTCCATCTTGTCAAAGAGCATCTTCCATCGTGGGTGGTAGTATCGCCTGATGAGACCAGCCCATTCTCTCCAAGAGTAGTCAAACTGTATGCAGGTATAGCCTGGGGTAAAGCCCCAATAAGTGACGATTTCTGTGGCATCTTTTTCTAGCTGATTCTTTTCTTCTTCTGTTTTGCCCCAGCGTCTGGCATCGCTGATCCATTGGTCGAAATTCCATTCTGGGCGTGACGCAAGCATGCTGTCCAAATCCAACAAGAGCTCCAAAAACCTATCGCGATGCAGCTTAAATTGCTCCATGTCACCCGCTAGGTAGGCCTCACGGAGAGCCTTGTTGATGGACTGCGCTAGATTGCTCATAATCTGGCGCTGCACATCCAGCAGATCCATCCTGTAAATGGGAGAGGAGGCGAGTCGCGCTGCATCGCTCAATAAGAGTCGCTGTGCTTCAAAAAGTCTCTGCTCATCATAGGGTATGTGAAAACCAGCGTTAGGTCCAGATTTTTTCACATGAACAGCGGGTCGCGCGGCAATCATGGAGCTCCACTCAACGCCATTGGTGCCTGCGCTATAGGCTGTTTCGAGAAGGATTAGCCATGCCTGATGAGCATTCTCGCTGGGTGCGCCGTAGGCGCGTTCTACGTAGCCTTTGAGCCACTCCGAAGGGTTGATGGCATCTTGGTGCATGGGCATTTCATAGGCCATGGCATAGTAGACGGGATTTTGGATGAGAGACTCCATGAATAGGCCAGAGCCAGCAATTTTATCTGTTCTGGCGCGAATGTTCTTGTACTGATTGGATGCGACGAGTGCCAAGTCGCCATGCATGTTGATTCTGCCGCCAAAATTATGCAGATTACCTGCTACAAAGCGGTATCCCCAAAAGTCGTGACGCGCGCCATTGAGGCAGAGGATGAGCAGCCTATCCTTGGGGAACTGGGTAGCAATGGCTTCTTTGATGCTCCATGACTGCATGGCAATTTTTGCGTCAGGGTCAGAGCGCAAAATGACATCGCGTATCTCTGCCCCTACCTTGCCCAAGTATTCCGCGGAGGAATCCGGTGGGCTGCTTTCATGAAATGGGTCTGCTGCGTACATGCCGTGATTGCCAAAGAGCTCTTTCTGATTTTTCATGAACAAGTCACCCATCTTTTTGAACAAGGGATCAAGGGGGTCTAGTTGAGAAGAGCCCTCAAAGCCGTACCACTCTGGTTGTTGGGCGATTTTTGCTTCGGGGAATTTTTCCTTGAGCAATTTGGGCACATAGCCTGTGAAGGCCTGCTGAATAGGCTGCATGCCAAGCTCTAGCTGACGTTTGTAAATCTTACGAGCGAGTTCTACGTGGCTGTCAATCCAGCTTTTTGGCAAGCCCCCGCCTATGCTCTCAATATTTGTCATCCACTGCCATGCTTGGTGGGCGGGCAGGACAAGAAAAGATCTCGCCTCCTCATCACTAAAGCCCATGTCAAGGAGGGTGTAGTACCAGACCGCGTCTAGTCCTATGGGTTGAAGGGGGGTATTGATGCCATTCATAGCCATGAAGTCAATTTCCCTTTCCCAGCGTTCCCAATCCCACCAAGGTGCGGTGTAGGACAGGGTGCAGTAGTTGAAATTGACTCGGTATTCACCATTGATGATTCTACTTTCCTTTGTCTTGGGGCGTGGCAGTGATTTGGGTAGGTTCAACTGATCCCCAAACCATGAGAGTTGTACTTTGCAATGGTACTTGAGATACCAGTAGTACGCGCTGGCTAGGGAGACGGGGTTATTGCCGCGTAGTAAGATTTTGCCATCCCGCGTGGAAATCTCGAAGTGGTCTTCGCCCTTTGCCGTCGGCTCTATCAACTCTATGCTGTATTGGGAAGAGTAGCCGGGGCTGACTCTCTCGATGAGTTCTTTGATGGTCTTTTCCGCATGGGGCTGCGCCTGAAGGTTAGATAAGAAGCAACTCAGCGCAATCAAGAGGCAGGATAGGTATGTGATTAGATTATTTCGTTTCATTCGGGGAAGGGGAGTCTTGCATTTTACTCTAACATATATACGCAGGAAGTCAAGATGCTTTCGTTTTACGCAGTCAAAACGCGAGAAGGGGCACAGCTTGATGCTGTGCCCCTCCTGTTTGGGTTGTTAAACGGTTTGCCTATCCAGCTTAGAAGCTGAATCCGTAACCAACTGTTGCGTTAATTGTTGTTTGCTTGTCGCGTATATCCATGTTGGCATCCATGAAGATCTGTGAGCGCTCATCCAAGATGGGGATCACGAGTCCTGCGCCCACTTCGAAGCCAAAGGCTCCGCGTTCTGTTCCTTCGATGACTCCGCTTGCACCCGCGCTGTTGCTAAAGGCGACATCTGCCTCAGAGGAGAGGTCACCGAAGTCGGCCTTGGCCAAGGCGCGGAAGGAGAGTACGGAGGCGCGATCGTAGACGTTCTGACCAATGATGGTTTCCAGTCTTGCACCAGCGGCGATGCTGAAGTAGCTGACGCTTTGATCGCCCACGGTGAGTGAGGCATCAGAGCCTGTTTCCGTGTAGCCACCAAGCTCACTTTGCTGGTAGGAGATGCTCAACAATGGCTGCCATGCGGTGGAGCTATCTTCGCTCAGCGCGAAGGTGTAGCCTACTTCATAGAGGAAGCCGAGGGAGTAGCCATCCGTGTCACCGCTGCTCTTGTACTGGTAGTCGCCTACGTTGACGGTGCGTGAGATGGATGCATCGGATATACCTGCTGTGAAGATGAAGCTATGTGACCAGCGTCCAGCGTTCACTCTGCTGAATAGAGAGAGGTACTGGGTGCTCAGGTCGCCTTCCATGCTGTCAGCTACATTACTGGTAATGGTGCTGTACATGCCGGTGAGGGCTGCTCCGATGGTGAACTCGCGGTTGATGTCCCAGTCTATGCCCATGGTACCACCCCAGTTGTTGATCTCATGACCAGATGCTGTGCCGTCGTTGTCGAGTTTGTTGTAGTCGCCTTCTGCTGCAATCCAACCGTTGGCTTGGATGGGATCGTCGTAGCTGAGGTAGGGGTTAGAGCCCATGCTCATGGTGCGATTACGTACGCTGCGCAGCTGGCGGTTTACGTCGCCGGCTAGTGCGCTACCCAAGGCTGTGCTGGATGCACCTGCTACAGCTGCGGCTAGCTTGTCAGCGTCTTGCGTGTTGCCTGTGCTGAGGTAGACATCCATTACGTCGAGTACCTTTGCGAGGTCTGGGTTAGCGAGCTCTCCTCCTGCCTGCTGTAGCTGCGGATTGAGCTTCAGGAAGGCATTGTTAATCAGCGCGATGCCTGTGCGTCCATTAGCTGTTACGCCAAGTGGGCTGTAGGCCGCGTCGTTGAGGTCGGCTACTATCTGACCGTTCTCGTAGCGTGCGTTGACAAAGTACTTTTGCAGTGCCACGCCAGAGAGGGTGACGCTGTTGCCATCAGTGCCTGTCTGTGAGTTGACGTCAGCCAGTACGAGTCCTGTGCTGCCTTCTACATTGGATATATCCAATACAGTTGACTTGTCAGACTGCTGGATGATGAGCTCTACATCACTGAGGGTGACATTGCTGCCTGTGGCAAATACCTTTTGCGTTTCAACTGTAGAGCCTGTTTCCAAGGAGGAAATCAGTGTGCTGCTATCCATGCTGAAGCTGAGGCTACCACCAGTCATGCTGGAGGAGACGCTGCTGTCACTGAGGGTGAGAGAACCTTCGCCTGCCAGTACAATGTTGCTGCCTGTTGTTTGCAGAGATGCAATGCTCTTGCTGGTGTCAGTCAGATTCAGCTGTACATTCGCATCTGCTGCGCCGTGGAGGTGTAGATTCTCGCTTGTGGCGAGCTCTAGACCCGTGTTGGCGACGACGTAGATGTTGGTGCCCGCTTCGTAACTACCTGTGTAGCTACCGTCCTTCAGCTGGATATGTCCTTCCAGTGTGTTGGTTTCGGTACTGCTGATTTCCTCGACTGTCAAGATTCCGTTGAGAGCGCCAGTCAGCTTGGCGTTGCCTTCCAGTGTGACGTTGCCGAGATTGGCTTCGCTCTGGGAGTCAACGCTGAGGATGCTGTCATCTTTCATCGTGATGCTGTCTATGTCGAGGAGGGAACCAGTGGTGACGTCGATTTGAGCAGCATTGCTCAGATCAGCGGAGGCGATGTTGGCTTCACCAGTACCGCTTAGTTCCATGTTCGCATCGCCGAGCATTGTGAGCGTTTCAGTCACGGTGTAGATACCACCAGATACAACTTCTGCGCTGCCGGAGTCGAGGGTGACTCTATCCATCATTGCTGCACCAGATCCAACAACAAGCTGAGAAGCTGCGTCAAAGTTAGCGTCAGCAACGTATAGAGAACCATTGTTTTGCACAGTGACGGTGCTGCCATTGACATCCATGTCGTTCATGCTGAGTACAGCATCATTAGTGCCTTCAATCTGTAGCGACATGTTGTCAGCAACTAGGCTGTCAAAGGAGGTGCTCGTGTCGTTACGCATTGTAGCGAGTGAGTCACCGCTGGCGTTGCCTGTGAGGGTGAGGGTCTTGTCCGCAAGTCCTGAGAGGTTATTGAGGAGGAGTCCCTGTGTATCACCAGGCTGTAACGTTACATCAGCAAAGTTCAGGTTGTAGTCTGTGTCGATGACAACACGCTGCACGGAGTCCAGTATGTCGTAGCGGCTCAGATTTCCAGAGATGCCTGTGGTGATGTCGCCAGTCATATTGTTGACTATGGGTTCAATCTTGACCGTTGGGTCATTGTTTTCCAAACCTTCTGTTACGGCGAAGTTGTTGGACATGAGCCAGCGACGATCGGTTGCATCTTCTATGAGCATGCTGAGGCTTCCGTCTGCTTCTGTGGTGTAGGTGATGTCATGACCCGCGTAGATGATTTCATTCATCTCATCACGTGTTGCGCTGTCCATCACGATGTCAGACCAGCTGAGGCTGCCAGAGGCCGCGGCATTGCCTACGATGATGTAGCTGCCATTGCCTGTTGTGCTGCTGTCAAGTTGGTCAATACCCATGGTGACGGTGCTGCCAGTCAGACCTGCCAGACTCTCAACGGTGACGAGGGCGGTGCTTCCAGAGATGAAGTCGCCTGTCAGGTTGAGGAAGTCCAACTCTACAGAGCCAAAGCTAGCACCCTGTCCGCTGACATTGAGTGTTTGCGCCATGACATGACCGCCAGTTGTTACCGCACTTGTTACATTAACTGTTGCACCAGTCGCATCAATGCTTCCGTAATTGGAGAGCTGACCTGTGATTGTAGCTGTGCCAGTCACACGCAGTGTTCCACCAGTGACGACGGTTACCGAGCCCTGTGTGATGCTCGCTGCTTCTACTGTACCAGCGCTCCAGAGGTTGAGGTGACCATCGCCGGTAACAGTGCTCAGTACGGAGCCTTGACCCACGTTGACTTGACCATCATTTTCAATGCTTGCGGATGCAGACATATTGAGTTCTGCATCGACGCTGAGTTCACCACCTTCTGCAACACTCACTACGGAGTTAGAGCCGATGTTGCCCTTTTCTGCAGCTATAGAGCCTGTAGCACTGATTTGAATCTCTGTGCCAGCACCGAGTTCGAGAGAGCCTGTGCCGTTATCGACGATGCTGCTGTCACTGGTGATTTCAATGTCGTTCTCAACGATGAGTAGACCGCTGCTTACAGAAAGCGTGCCTGTGGTTAATCCGTCACCAGAGAAGCTGTAGTAGTCAACTGCTGGGTCGTATGTGCCATCTTCATCAGCACTGACGATGACGCTTTGTGCGACAAGATTGTTGCCGACCAGTTGGACATCGCGTATGCCGTCATCTCCCTTGAATAGGGCTTCGAGGCTGCTGGAGGGTACGGCATCGGACCAGTTGCCACCAGTGGTGCTGTCCCAGACGCTGCCAGAAGTACCTTCCCAGGTGTTACCTTGAATGGTGGCTGTGATGATGACGTTGCCATCTGTATCTGTGCCTAGTACGTATTCGTAGACGCCTGTGTCACCTTCTAGCTTTTCTGTGCTGCCGTTGAGGAACAGGTCGCCAGTGAATGCGCTACCAAGCTCTGCAACGATGTAGCTTGCGCCATCACCGAGTGTGAGCGCATCGAGACGCGCAGCGGTAACGACAATATTCAAGCCATTAGTTGATGCCATAAGCTGAGAGGCTGTGATAGCACTCGCTGCTCCATCTAGGGCAAAGTCCAGTGCGATGGTGCTCTGCGCGACGGATGCGAGATTCAACGCGTTGGTGAGTGTCAACTCTCCACCGAGGGTGAGCTGACCGCTAACAAGGCTGAGGCTGTTTGCGGAGCTATTGTCAGCCAAGCTGAGAGTTGCGTCCATGTGGGTTGCGCTAAAGTCACCAGCACCAGTTAGGGAAGCTAACTCTATGGCAGTGCCACCCGATACGGTGAAGCTAGCACCTGTACCGACAGCCAGTGTCATTCCTGTACTCAGGCTAGCGGCAGAGCTGTTTGCTGTAACACTCAGTGCTTCTGCGCTAATGTGTTCCGTTGCTGTGATGGAGACAAAGGTATTGTCGCCTGTTTGGCTTAGGGTGACATTCTTTGCAGTGACTGCACCGCCATTGTCTGTTGCTGTATTAACGACAAGGTCGTAATTCACCATGCTAAGTGAGCCGTCGTTGGAGAATGCTCCCTCTACGGTGACATTAGAGCCCACGGTCAGCGCAGATGCAACTTCGCTGTTTGTGAGGCTGGCTAATGTGCCTGTGACTGCACCGATGGTGACAGTTCCAGAGGCTGCCAGACCACCTAATTGGTCACCCGCAGCAACTGTTGTCATGTAAGAGCCATCGCCTACGGTGAGCAGACCATTCAATGTGACTGTGCCCGCTGCATCCAATCGAGTGAATACACTATCGCCTCCAAGCGTGACATTATTGGCGAGTAGTGTGCCACCAGCGGTCGTGCCTGCCCAGAATTCAGCATCTTCGCGTGCTGTTCTATCGGCACTGCCCAACTGTATTGTTCCGAGATTGCTTAGTCCGCTAGTGCCTACTACAAGCCCATCATTTATGATGAGTGTGCCAGTACCATTGGTCAGAGTGGAGAAACCTCCACCATCGCCGCCTATGCTGACATTTCCTGTCGTGGAGAGAGCTCCACCGTTAATTGTGCCTGTGATTATAGAGCCATCACCGAGGCTGAGAACACCTGCATTGCCTGTGATATTGCCTGTGACTAGTAACTTGTCAAAGCTGGCGTTGGTCTCCGCATTGTTCGAGAGTACGAGGTTGCCAGCACTGATGGTAACATCGCCGCCATCGTCAACTTTACCTGTTATGCTGAGGTCGCCTGTGGTGACGGTGAGGGCACCCTCGCTTTCCAGTGCGAAGATGCTTGTACCCTTAGCCAGAGTGAGTGTTCCACCAGCAGCTATACCAAGACCACCATTGCCTGTAAGTGTGTCAATGCTGGATGTGCCACCTACATTCAGCATGTTTCTGCTGTTCACTGTACCTGAAGCAACTAGCTGCGCGAAGCTGTTTTCGTCATACGCGAGGTTGAGGTTTACTACGTTGAGAGTCGCTCCGCTTGTTGTTCCTTCTGTCAGGGTGACTGTTCCACCTACTGTTAGAGTACCAGTGCCGCTGAGTGCCTCGATCTGCGTGGTCGTAGCGTTCGTGATGGTGATAGTGCCATTGTTGGTCATGTTAGCCATCGCAAGCGCGTCCGTGCCGCTGATGTTTAATGTGCTGTTTTCTGCTACAGTGACATTCGCTTCAGAGAGATTCAATGGCACTTCAAAGCTAGCTGTTGCACCATCAAGAACCTCAATAGAGCTTTGGACAAGCAGAGTTGCACCAGTGCCTGTTACGAAGTTGTAATCAGTTGTTGCACCTGTAACGATGATGCTGGTTAGCTCATCAGCGTCAGCGTCAAGGACTGTGATGTCGCCTGTTCCACCGTTAAAGGTGACAGATGCAAACTCGGTAAATGGCGTGTCATTATTGGCTTCATCATGCCAATTGTCTGCATTCAGATCACCATCGCCACCCTGCCAAGTGAGTTTGGCGACCAAGGTGTTAAGGAGCTCAATGCCGCCATTACGTACAACAAGGTAGAAGTCCTCGCTGATGGCCTCTCCATTGATGCTGCTCAAGACCTCGTTGGCCTTGATGCCGTAATCATTGGTAAACAGCAGCTCCAGAGTTACACCCTCTAAGGAAGTCAAATCGGCGAAGAGCTCTTGGTTCAGGTTATCACCCAATGTGTAGCCATTAATGTTAAGATGCGCACCTGTGATGCTTGCTGTTGCACCAGCAGCCATAGCTATGGAGGCATCGCCTTCAGCGATGTTCAAGCTAGAGCCAGTATTGAGCAGCAAGGATGTCGTAATAGATGTTGTTGTACCAGCTAGGTTGAGTGTTGCACCTGATGCGACTTCCAGCGTGGTGAGGCTGTTAGTAGCTGCTAGACTCAACGTGCCTGCGTCTACATTGACAGCAGCATTAGTAAGTCCTGTTGTTAGTGAGAGAGAGCCTGCGCCCTTTTTGGTGAGGCTTTCTGTGCTCAACTTGATGCTCGCAGAACTTGTAGCCACAACGTTGATTTCGCTGAAGTCCTCAAAGTTCAC
>CAYJON010000076.1:0-11842 GCA_964371795.1 uncultured Akkermansia sp.
TTGCAAAATTAGTATGAGAAAAATGTTGATGTAGAAATCAAGCGTTGCAGCATGCATTTTGGCGCATTTTGGCGATAATTTGCAGCTTTTTGGGCTTTCTCATCCAAACTGCTGCCAAAATTCAAAGCTGCGAATTGCGAGAACTCCCCTAGATGGAGTAGCTCTTTTTAATACTTACAAAGAAGGGGGTTGAATTCCTGTATTTTTTTTGCTAGTCTTAACTTGTGAGTGGTCGCCCAAGTTTTACTGATATCAATTTAGCAGAACGCCCTTTTATCCTCTTTTGGGAGGTGACGAGGGCATGTGCACTCACCTGCAAGCATTGCCGTGCTGAGGCGCAAAAGCGTCCCCTGCCAGATGAGCTCAACCACGAGGAGGCTCTTGCCCTCATTGACCAGATAGCAGAGCTGCGTCCCTCCATGCTGGTACTCACAGGCGGTGACCCCATGTTGAGAGCAGATATTGAGGAACTGATTAGCTATGCCGATGCCAAGGGACTACGCGTTGCCCTCAGTCCAGCGGCCACGTCGCTCTTGCTCAAGTGCGACTTTGACCACCTCCGTCAACTGGGGGTGCAGAGTATCAGTCTCAGCCTAGATGGGGCGACAGAGCAGACGCATGATGCCTTTCGAGGCGTGCCGCATACCTACACCCGCACCCTAGAGGCGGCAGCCCTTGCAAAGGCAGCAGGCATGCACGTACAGATTAACACCACCATCACCCGCAGCACACTGGGAGAGGTGGATGGCTTTACAGAACTGATGCGAGAGATGCGCCCAGATATGTGGAGCGTCTTTCTCCTCGTCCCCACGGGACGTGCCTCCATGGATGAGCTACCCAGCCCAGAGCAAGTGGAGGAGGTGTGGAAGCGCATTGAGGAACTGAGTATGTCCGTGGACTTTGGAGTCAAAACAACAGAAGGGCACCACTACCGCCGCGTTGCCCTACAGGCCGCCAAAGAACGTGGAGCCCGCCCCGCCCGCCATGCCATCCCCACACGTGATGGCAAGGGAGTACTTTTCATCTCCTACCGGGGGGACATACAGCCCAGCGGCTTCTTACCCATGACAGCGGGCAACGTCCGCGAAGACAACCTAGGCAGCATCTACAGAGAGCACCCGCTCTTTATCACCCTCCGAGACGACAACGCACTGGGTGGCAAATGTGGATGCTGTGAGTACCGCAGCCTCTGTGGGGGCTCACGTGCCCGTGCCTATGGCATGACAGGCGACCCCTTTGCTGCAGATCCCCTTTGCAGCTACATCCCGAAAAAATTCTCCCAACATGATTAACATCACAAGACTTTGGACAGGCGAGGCACAGCCCGCCGACCACCTCCGCTACGGACAGCAAAACACGCATGGACATGGGCACGGCCATGGACATGGGCACGGCAGCAGCACCAGCAACTGCCTACCCCAATCCTCCCGCCAGAGAAAACCCATCGTCGTGTGGAACATCACCCGCACCTGCAACCTGCGATGCATCCATTGTTATGCCGACTCCCACCCCCAGATGTACACAGGAGAACTCGACTGGAACCAATGTTGTGAAGTCATAGACGACCTAGCAGACTATGGAGCAAGCGCCCTCCTCCTATCAGGAGGAGAGCCCCTAGCCCACCCACGATTCAAAGACATCCTGAGCCGCGCCAGCGAGAAAGGGCTCAAAATGACCATCTCCACCAACGGCACCCTCATCACACCAGATCTAGCAAAACTCTTTAAGCAACTGGAAGTAGCCTACGTCGGCATATCCCTAGACGGCATAGGAGAAATCCACGACCACTTTAGAGGAACCGTCGGCTCCTTTGAAAAAGCCATACGAGGCTTCAAGCGTTGCGAGGAAGTGGGACAAAAGACAGGATTACGACTCACCCTGACACGGCATAACGTCCAGTGTATGGACGAGATACTGGACTTCATCGAAAGAGAAAACATCAAACGCGTCTGCTTTTATCACCTCGTCCCCACAGGAAGAGGCGTAGACGTAGCCAGCCTCACACCTGAAGAAGCCCGCAGAGCCATGGACACCCTCATTGCCCGAGTAGAGCGATGGAAAGAAAGAGGGGAGAACAGAGAACTCCTCACCGTCACCCAGCCAGCGGACGGCATCTACCTACTACTACGTCAAATCAGAGAACAATCCCCCTTGGCAGAGGAAACCCTCAAACTACTGCAATGGAATGGTGGAGGTGCGAACAGCTCTGGGCGAGGAATCGCGAACATCGACACGCAGGGGAAAGTGCATCCGGATCAATTTTGGCAAGGCGTCACCTTGGGTAACGTGAAGGAATCGAGATTTTCCAGCATATGGGAAGTGGAGGCGGGGGCAGCTAGTGAGCAACTGCGGATGATACGCGGGAGTGAGAATGTGGAGGAGAGGCAGAAAAAGCTAACGGGACATTGTGCGAGCTGCGTGCATTTCGCCTTATGTGGAGGAGGATTTAGGACGAGAGCGGCCTTTGCGAACGGGCATTGGTTTGGATCTGACCCCGGATGTTATTTAACGGAGGAGGAGAGACAAACACCGGTGAACCTGCGCGCTAGCGTTGACTAGATTCTTAAGAACGAAGTTCTTGAGCAGGTCAAGGACAGAGTCCTTGTGCGCTCAAGGGCGCAGTCCCTTGCGGGCGCGGGCAGAGCCCGCAGGAAGACCGAAGCGCGTTAGCGCGAGGCAGTCAGTCAGGTAAAAGAAAATTTCTCATGTCCGAGGGGTACACCCTGCAAGGTGTCAGCATCCTGACTGACGTCCCCTAATCCTTCGCGCGATAGCGCGACTCTTTTCTGCGGTGGCTAACGCTTCGCGTGGAGATAAGCCTAACCATACGCTATCGCGTTAGCGACGGCAGGAAAGTGTCGCCCTGCGGGCGATCCTAAGGGGGGCGACAGTGTTGCGGGGCAGGTTCACCATGCAACATGTTCAAGGCGGGCATGTTTTCTTTTAAGGGACTGTCGCCACCTCGCGCTTCGCGCTTCGGTCTTTCCTCGGGCTCTGCCCAAACCCGCAAGGACTCTGTCCTTGACCTGGCAGGGCTCTGCCCTGCACCCGCCCAAGGTCAGTTGACCTTGGGAATCCGTTGAACGCTAACGCGCAGGGACTAGCTAATGCAGAAACTACCGTGATTGGCATGCGGCGACGGCACAACGTATTCCGTCCAGTGCCGCAGAGACTATTCCTCCCGCATACCCTGCTCCCTCTCCACATGGATACAATCCCTCCATCTGCGGATGCTGCAAGCTCACCCCGTCCCTCACGATGCGTAAGGGGGAGCTGGTTCTTGTCTCGCAGCCTATCAGCTGCGCTTCCTCTCCCGCAAATCCCCGCATCTTGCGGTCAAAATAATACAGCCCTTCTTCCATGCGACTACTGATGCTTTCTCCCAGTAGCTGCCGTAGATCCCATGCGCGTATTCCCGGTTCATAGCTGGTCTCACGCAGTTGTCCCGAGGCTCTATGTTTCAAAAAGTCGCTAACGAGCTGCGCCGGTGCTTGCTGCCTGCCTCCACCTGCCTCTGCTGTGGCGATTTCTAGGGCTTTCTGGTAGGCAAGCCCCGCAAAGATGCCATGTTGCCCATGCTCTCTCTGGGTGTCTTCTGCTGTGACGGTGACGACGAAGCCCGCGTTGGCAAAGGCGGAGTCTCTACCAGAGTAGGACATGCCGTTGACGAGTAGTCCTCCCGCTTCTGTCGCGGCTGGGACGATGTGTCCACCAGGGCACATGCAGAAGGAGTGTACGCCTCTGTCTCTGATTTTTGTGGCAAGGGTGTACCGCGCTGCGCCTAGCTGCGCAGGGCGTGCTTCTCCATCGCGTAGGTGGTACTGTACTCTGTCGATGAGGGCCTGCGGGTGTTCTATTCGCACACCCACAGCAAAGCTTTTTTGCTCTAGCTGCAGGCCTTCGCTGTGGAGGAGGTGGTAGATGTCGCGTGCGCTGTGTCCCGTGGCTAGGATGACGCTATCTGCTAGGTGTTCTTTGCCGTCTGCACTGCGTAGTCCTCTGATGCGTCGGCTGTTGCCTGCTGTGCTGCTCAGTAGTCCGTCTACGCGTGTGTGAAAGTGTATTTCGCCACCTGCTTGGAGTATGCTTTGTCTGATGGCTTTGATGATGAGGGGTAGCTTATCCGATCCTATGTGGGGGTGGGCGTCGGTGAGGATGTCGGGCTTTGCTCCATGGGCGACTAGGGTTTCATAGATGTCGCTGACGGGGCCTCGCTTTGTGGCGCGGGTGTAGAGTTTGCCATCGGAGAAGGTGCCTGCGCCGCCTTCGCCAAAGCAGTAGTTGGATTCTTCGTTGACGCTTTCTCCTCTATGGAGCGGGGTGATGTCTTGATGTCTTTCTTCTACGGGGGCTCCGCGTTCTAGGATGATGGGCTTTTTGCCCTGTTTGATGCATTCCAATGCGGCAAAGAGTCCTGCGGGACCACTGCCTACGATGAGGATGCTGGGGGCGCCCGCTGGCAGCGCAGGGGGTGACCAGGTGATGGCTTCTGCTGGGGGGAGGGGCTCATCTATGGCGATGAGGAGGCGCAGTTGCAGGCGCAGGGGGCGACGGCGTGCGTCTATGCTTTGCTTGAGGAGTCGGGTGCCTGTGATGCGCTTGGGCGATATGCCTAGCTGGGCTGCTGCGGTTTTGATGCGGGCGGCTTCGAGATGGGCTTTTTTGAGCTCCAAGGCGATGGTGATGCTTTCTATCATGGGCTTAGGCGTCAAGTTGGTGTTTCATGCTCTGCGCGGGGGAGTCACATTGGGTGTCGGCGACGATGACTGCTGGTATGCCAGCAACGGTTTTGTGCGCGGGGACGTCGCTGAGGACGACGGAGGAGGCGGCGACTTTGGCGCATTCTCCGACGGTGATGCGTCCTAGTACTTTTGCGCCTGCGCCCAGTAGTACGCCGCTGCGTATGATGGGGTGGCGCGCGTCGCCCTTGTCTTTGCCTGTGCCGCCCAGTGTGACGGCATGGAGGATGGAGACGTCGTTTTCGACGATGGCGGTTTCACCTATGACGCAGCCTGTTCCGTGGTCTAGCATGATGCCGCATCCGAGGCGGGCTGCTGGGTGTATGTCGATGTTGAGTATTTCGCTGCTGATGCTTTGTAGCATGAGGGCTAGGCTGCGGCGGCCGCGTTTCCAGAGTTCATGGGCGACGCGGTAGATGGATATGCCGTGAAAGCCTTTGTAGAAGAGCAGTGGGTCTAGGAGGTTGCGGCAGGCGGCATCTCTGTCCATGTAGCTTTGGAGGTCTATGGCCAATGTGGTGATGAGCTCTGGACTCTGGCTGAGGATGTCGAGGAAGAGGGGTTGGAGTTCTTCGCGTTTCATGTCGCGACGGGAGAGTTTTCTCGCGAGGCGTACGGCGATGGCTTCTTGGAGGCTGCTACGCTGGCAGATGATGTCATCGAGCATGCTTTGCAGGATGGTCTCTTCATCGTAAATACCTTGGTTGTCTTTTTGTAGCTGTGCCCAAGCTGTCTGTGCCTGCTGCCCAGCAGGGGGCAGCATGTGCTCTGCTCTGTAGGCTCTAGTGTCCATGGGTGACTAGCGGTTGCAGTTGTCCATCATGTCATCTAGGTGATGACTGAAGTCGTAGAGTGCTTGACGCGCCTCTGTGTCTTCTAGCTGGTCGAGTAGTTCGCGCACTTCGGCATTGCGTGCTTTGCCTTCTGCTATGGAGGCGATGATGGCTTCCTTGTAACATCTGCTGCTACGCAGCTGGTCTAGCTGGATTTCCTCTTTCTTTGCAACGCAGTCTTTGAGGTAGCTGACTAGCTCTGGATCATCAGATTCTAGCATGTAGAAGAAGGGGAGTGTCAGTTTTCCCTTGGTAGCATCTGTGCCTAGGGTCTTGCCAGCGGCCTTGTCCTTGCCTGTTAGGTCTAAGATGTCGTCGTATATCTGGTAGCATATGCCCAGCTGTGTGCCGATGCGGTCGAGCTGCTCTATGCTTTCGGGGGCTAGGCCTTGGAGCATGGCAACGCCCTTTGTCGCAGCGGAAAAGAGGGTGGCTGTCTTTTTGCGTATGAGCTCAAAGTACTCTTCGCGTGGCATCTCTGCATCCCAGAGGCGTGTGCTTTGCTCCACTTCGCCCTGACAGAGGTCTCTGACGGTGCGCGCCATGTGTTGACAAAATTCTTGATCGCCTATCTGGCTGCCTGTCATCAGGGCTTGGGAGAGTAGGACATCACCCAAAAGGACGGCTAGATTATTACCCCAGAGGGCGTTGGCCGTGGGATGTTCTCGGCGCATGTCCGCCTTGTCCAGAACATCGTCATGGATGAGAGAGGCCATGTGCGTCATCTCTAAGAGGGCGGCAAAGGTGATGTGATCTGGCTTGATACCACCTGTTGCTTGGGCGGTGAGCAGTGCCAGCGCAGGGCGTAGCATCTTCCCTGGGTTATTACAGATTTCCTCCACATAGGGTTTGACGTGTGGGTCAAACTCATTTATCTGCTGGTCTATCAGTTCACGAACGCGTTTTAACTCATTCTCGATGAGTATTTTTTGTTTTCGTTGCTGGCGTTGTTTCGCGAAGGGAAAAAGGCTCATTTCGGCTAATGTTGCGCTCCTATGAGCGGTGACAACAAATATAGCAGGTCATGAGCAAAATGCAATACTTTTTCTGCTTGTGCGCTGCTCGCATGACGCACACGCAGAAGTCTAGCCCTTTGACTTGCTGGGAAGTTCCTGCAATTGCTGAACTGTATTGGTGGTATTGGTGTGCGCAATTTCGGGATTATGGAAACGCTTAATTTTGATAATTTTTGACTTGGCCATATGAGGAGGTCTGCTGGCGCAAGATGCAGTGATAAGGCAGCTGCTAAGACCGATTACGAACAGGATGACGCGGGTGGTTGTGTTGTGGATTGACATGGGTAAATTGGGGGGAATTGGGATGCGTGGAGAGTATCACTTTTTAGTTAGATGTCAACGAGAAAACGACAATTTTTTTGCTTTTGATATTCCTATAACTATATGATGATTATGATATTGTATTGTGTTGTGGATTTGCAGTAATATATATAGTATATTACTTATGCTTTGATTATTTTTTCTATTGTTCTTTGTTTTTATTAGTGTTATATAATCACCATCTAACAAATAGGAAATAAAAATTTTAAATCCTATAAATTAACTGTATTATATGGCTTTGGCTATAAATAAAAATTAAATTTTTTTTGAGAAATTTGTCGATTTTTCAATAGTTATGATGCCGTAGCTATCAATTTTTTAAAAATAAGCGTGAGAATTTTGTCTTAGCGAGGCGAGCTGATAGGCGATTTTTTCATGTTCAGCATTGTTGAAAATGAAATTAAGAGAGACAGCCTTTGGCGATCTCTCTTAATTTGAATAAAGGGGGGGTAAGTTGTTTTGTCGTCGAGTCTAGCAGATACTAACTTCTAGGATTGCTGGAACTATCTACTTGTCGCTGTGCTATCTCCGATGGGAGAGAGAGCTGGACTCGCATGACTTTTGATTTCGCCATGTGAGGAGGCCTACTGGCGCAGGAAGTGCTCGCTAGACTGACACTAAGGCCCGAGAGAAGGAGCAACATTGGGGTTGTTGGTATTTTGGTTTTCATGGGTAAAGTTGGAGAGAGAGAGGGCGACTCAATTTTATACCTTTAAAAAGTAAAGTCAATGAAAAAATTGTGTTTTTAGCGATTTTTAAATCACTTTAATATTGTTAAGATTATGGCGTTGCATCAAAAGTTTTATGTGACAAACAAACATATAATGTTATACGATAATGCATTTTGTATATCAATCAGTCCTTCTTTATGTTGAGATTATAAATCACCTTCTAACAAATAGGATTTCGAATTTTTACGCGCTCAAAAATTGTGTATTTGTGTTAAACAAGAATATAAAAAATTTGCTAGTATCGTTTTTCTTATCCACTTAAAATGGATGCTTTATGAGAATGTGAATAACAATTGTGGAGCAATGTTTTTCCTATATTTACACTAGGATTACGCAGAATCGAGTTGCCTTGATAAAGGCAAAGGTAACTGGCAAGGTGCGCAGGCAAAGTATTTTTCTCGGGCGTGAGGGGGTAGAGCAGGGGGATAAAAAAAGCCCGCAGGGCACCTTGCACCCTGCGAGCTTTTGCTCTTTAAAAAACTCTAAGCTACGCGCTTACTTGATTTCGGCCTTCAGAGAGGACACTGTATCGCCATCCACCATCACCTTGACGGGGAAGACGAGGTGCTTGTCCTTGCCTCTCATCACATCGGAGATGATATTCTCTCCATAGCGAGGAAGTATTCCGGTGAAGAGGACCTTGTCGCCACGCTTGATGGTAACAGGCTGGTCCAAGTCCATCATGGCGTCGTTCAAGCCGACAATGAGCTTGGGCACGCTGCCTTCTTCTATGGTGACAGTGTTGCCATCGTAAGTGGCGATAACAGTATCGCCCTGCTTTGCCTGACTCATGTCTGCGACTTCTACCCAGTAGAAGCTGGAGCGCAGCACGTCGTCCTGCTTCCAGACAATTTTCTTGGGGATGGGGTTGCGCTTGAACTTGGGCATCCACTTCATGGTGGAGGCATCCTTCAAGCCCATCCAGTGACCCATTTCGGGGTAGATTTGCACGTCATTGATGTAGGCGCCGGGGTTAGCCTTGGCGAGGTCGGCCAACTTGACCTTCCATTCTGCGGCGATGGTGTTGCGCTTGTATGCTGCGTCACGTCCACCCATGTAGAGTCCGAAGGGGAGGTTGTAGAGGTTTTCTATTTGTGCGTCGCCAGGGTGTCCTGCGCTCATGGCTGCGGCTGCCCAGCGGTCTGCCATACGGGGTGCTAGCTGGTAGGTACCATCGCCACCAGCGGAGTAGCCCATGATGTAAACCTTATTGGGGTTGACGCCTTCTTTGATGATGGCGAGGGCAATGATTTTTTCGATGAACTGATCAATATGTGCTTGATGCCACAGATTCCAAGTGTCTGTTGGGGCGCGGGGAACAAAGTAGATACCCTCTTGTGGGGTGTAGAGGCGTTTGTGGTTTTCCCACTGCTGATTATTAACGTGTGCGGGTGCACCACCACCGCCGTGCATGGCGATGTAGAGGGCACGTCCGTCAGCTGGTTTTGCACCATGCACACTGTAGAAGAAGGGCATTTTGTACTCGCCGCTGGTGAGCAAACGCTTGTCCCACTCTTCGCCAAAGACTTGGAGATAGGCCTTTTGCATGGTTTCAATAGCACTGTTGGTAAATGCTGCTGCGGATGCCTTGTCAAGGGGTGCTGATTCTGCTGGCTGTGCTGCGGCTTCAGCTGGCTTGGCTGGGACATCTGCGGGTTGCGCTGTGTCTTGTGCAAAAATAGCTGTGCTCGTCAAAGCGAGGGATAATACTGCAAGGGGGATATTAGAGGTTTTCATATGTTATATGCTTGTAGTCACCATAACAAAAACCCCCCTGCGTGGTAAAGAAAAAATTGATATTTTTATGACATATTGACTTGGGAACTAGCACTCCCCTTTAGCGTGACTTGCGGATCGCTTTATCGCGAGACTGCGTAACAAGAGAACATGCCTAAGAGTGTGACTCTTAGGCATGTCAAATTATTGCTTCGCTGGTGGCGAATGATTACTTCAAAATCATCTTGAAGTCAACGACAACTGCTCTGTCCTGTGTGACCAAGACGGGGTTGCCATCAATAGATGTGATTTCTGGTATTTCCAAGACGAGTTGCTGTACCTTCTTCAAGGTATCTGCCAAGGGACCTACAGCCTTAGGTGCTTGACCACGTACGCCATTGAGGATGGTTCCTACCTTGGTCTCTGCTATCATCTCTGTAAAGTCAGCTGCGGGAAGGATGCGCATGGATGTGTCACGCATGACTTCTGTGTAGACACCACCTGTACCAAAGACAAGGACATGTCCAAAGTTTTCGTCCTTGTTGACGCCAACGATGGTTTCTGTTGCACCTGTAATCATCTCTTGGATGAGGATGGATGCACCCTTGAGGTTGTGGGTGGTGATGCTTTCCCAGAGTCCTGCCCATGACTTGTTGAAGTTGAGTTCATCGGAGATGTTCAGGTAGATACCCTTCATCTCTGTCTTGTGCAGTGCATCGGGGGCAGAGAGTTTGAGTACTACGGGATTGGGGAACACGGATTGGCAGAATTCCATGGCGGAGTCCTTGTCGGTGAAGTTGCCCGATTTGGGGAAGTCTATGCCGTAGTGCTGCATGATCATGTTGACCGTGTCCTGTGGCAGGGAGGCGAGGTCAGCATCCTTTGCGGCCTTGACGGCTGCGCGGATGTCAGCAGGTACTTCCTGTGTTTCTACGGTGATTTCTTCTACGCCGCGGTAGGCCATCTGTGCCTTGAGGAGGCCGAGGACGCGTATGCCGTCAACAGGGTATTCCCAGTTGATGATGTGTGCTTCAGCCAGTGTTTTGCGGGCTTCCGTGACAGAGGCATCACCGAGGAAGGAGCAGAAGATGTTGACTTTGGGGAATTCCTTGGACAGCTTGATGACAGCCTGTGCTGTGCCCATGCTGTCTGTGACGCGTTGGGGAGTGAGGAGGACGACGATGTTTTTGTACTCACCGCATTCGCAGAGTATGCGAAGGGCGTGTTCATAACGATCTGCACCTGCGTCACCTACGACGTCGATGGGGTTGCCCAAGGAGGCTTCGGCTGTGAGGACAGCGCGTAGCTTGGAGATGGTCATCTCGCTAGGGCGTGCGAGGTCGAGTCCGTGCTCTTCGCAGAGGTCAGAGGTGAGAACACCTACGCCACCAGCATTGGTGAGTACGGCGAGTTGGCCGTCAAACTCCATGTGGTTAGCATATTGCAGTATTTCCAAGAGACCAAAGAGTTCACGGTCATTGTAGGCTTGGATAGCGCCAGAGGTCTTGAGTGCAAGCTCCAAGACGCTGTAGTTAGGTGCCAGTGAGCCTGTGTGGGAAAGGGAGGCGGCTTGTGCCTTTTGGCTGCGACCAGGTTCCATGATAACACAGGGCTTTGTCTTGGTGACGTCCTTGAGTGTGGAGAGGAACTTTTTACCATTCTTGAGAGACTCCAAGTAGAAGACAAAGGCGTTGGTGTTCTCATCATGCTTGAGAGCCTCTAAGAGACCGTCTTCGCCGAGAACTGCCTTGTTACCAATGGAGATGAAGTGGGAGAAGCCAATCTTCTTGCCAGCTGCCCAGTCCATCATGGCAGAGCAGTATGCGCCAGATTGGGAGACAAAGGCTACATTACCGCGCAGGGGGAAGCAATCCGCAAATGTTGCGTTCAGCTTGTCAAAGGTGGAGATGTGACCCATGCAGTTGGGGCCAAGGACGTTGATGCCGTTCTCAATGCACTTATCAGCAATGCGGGATTCAAGTTCCTTTTCACCCACTTCGCTGAAGCCAGCAGTGATGATGGAGATGTTTTTGATGCCTGCTGTGATGCATTGATCAACAACTGCTTCTGTAAAGCGGGCGGGAACGAGGATGATGACCAAGTCCACCACTTGAGGGAGGGTCTCAATGCTCTCGTAGCACTCTTTGCCGTAAACTGTTGTTCCAGCTAATTTTGGGTTGACCCCATACAGAGGGCCAGCGTAGCCAGATTCAATGATGTTGTTAAAGACTACCGCGCCGAGTTTTTGGATCTTATCGGAAACGCCGACTACAGCGATGCTTTTGGGGCTAAAGAATGTATCGAGAGACATGATGATGGGATTTTAAAAGTAAATTATTTTTAATGGAGTCAGTCTAGCACCTCGCTTATAGTCTGGCAAGCATGGAATCCACAAAATGTGCTATAAATGCGATTTTTTTTATGACCTATTGGGCACCTCTATTAATTAGCAGCTCGAAATCGCGAGGTGATTTTTGAGTGGATTT
>CAYJON010000077.1:0-11755 GCA_964371795.1 uncultured Akkermansia sp.
GAGGGCGATGCAAATCGTACGGACATTACGCACAGCTTCATCGGTCTCGAAAGTGTCGAAGGTGGAGCTATCTATAATGCCTCTACTATGCAAATAGGAGATGTCACGGGGCACTTCATCGCGAACTCGGCTAGCGACGAAGGTGGGGCTATTCGTAACATTGGCGAAATAGGAGCCATTACGGGTGATTTCATCGCAAACTCGGCTACTAGCTACGGCGGAGCGATTCGCAACTCTGGTGATATGGGAGCCATCACGGGTGATTTCATCGCGAACTCGGCTAGCGACAGCGGTGGGGCGATTTACAACGTTAACGATATGGGAGCCATCGTGGGTGATTTCATTGAGAACAGGACTAGATTCAGGGGCGGAGCGATTCTCAACTTTGGCGATATGGGAGCCGTTACGGGTGATTTTATCGCGAACCTTGCTTCTCTAGGTGGGGCGATTAATAACAGCGTCAATAGCATGATGGAAGCAATCACGGGTGATTTTGTGGGTAATTCTGCTGTCCAAGGTGGGGCGATTCTCAACTCTGGCGATATGGGAGCAGTCACGGGTGATTTTGTGGGTAATTCTGCTGCCAACGATGGAGGCGCGGTTTATAACTCAGGTGGCGGCATCATAAGCTTCCTTGCAAAGGTTGATAGTATGCACTTTACTGGTAATTACGTTAGTGGTACAAAGGAATATAATGCTATTTTTAATTATGACAGTGGCATGGTGAACTTCAATGCCTATGATGGGAATGAAATTATCGTCAACGATACGATTGATGGTCTTGATAGTTCTAGAAACACTCAAATCATCAACATCAATGCAGGGGCAAAGGAATCTCTCGAGGCAGACGCAGCGGACATCACTGGTACTTTCTCACGCGTTATCTTTAATAACACTGTGCGTGACCAAAGCATCACAGTACATGCGGGAGAGTTGCGCCTAGGCAAGTTTGCTGGCATGGATAATGAGGGGCTAGACAACGATATTCCAGCCGCACAGGCTGCGCTGGAGAATAGCAGCATCACCATCAATGCAGGGGCACTTGTCAGCGTGGATGGAGAATTAACGCTAGATAGTGCATCTGCCATCTTTACAAGCACTGCGGGCAAGACTGGCAGGGCTAGCTCTATCAAAGGGTTGGCATCAGGTAGCAGTATCAATGGTGGTAGCATCACCATCGCGGCGAACAGCCACCTGAGTATGGAGAATGTGGTGCTCTCTAATGTTACCATCAACTCCGAAGCCAATACCACGCTATCCTTAAAATCCGTCACGATGGGACAGAGTACCCCTCTCAATGTAGCGCATCTTGCCCTCAGCTACGACAATGTGGCAGCGAGCAGCACCATGAGCCTGACAGGCGCAGAAAGCCCAGTCAACTACACCCTACAGGGTATTAGTGCAGGCGTGATAGGGGTGACAGGTGCGCTTTCTATCAATGTGACAATGTCCACGGAGGAGTTTGCTGCCTTTAACCTAGCCTATGGGAATGGTCAAAGCATCTTCTTCACGATAGAGGGGATAGAGAGCATGGAATTACAGAACACGCTAAACTACGCCTCCATCAATGGAGAAAGCTACTATGCCAAAGCAATAGGAGTCACAGCTGGTGGCGGTATGCAGTTTAGCATCATCCCAGAGCCCAGCACCGCTACGCTGAGTCTCCTTGCACTAGCAGGTCTCCTCGCCCGCAGAAGGCGCAAGCTGTAATGGGCTTCGCCCTGTGCGCACTTTTCAAGAGCCTCGTTTCTTTTCAAGAGAAGCGAGGCTTTTTTATTTTCTACTTGATTTCAATTTTTGATTTGCTATATTACAACAATGTTCAAATCTATTTCTACTATACTCTTTTTTTCAACCCTTTGCCCGCTTTCTGCTTTGACGGAAGATGAGGTAACGGAGATTCACAATGTCTTTATTGATCAGATTTATGCTCAGGAAGACCCCAATGAAAAGCGACTCAATAGGGAGAGTAATGACTTTATCCCACAGTATGCACGTATTTATGCCGTCAGCATGGCTGCGCATAAGGCATTTTTAGACGCTGGCAAGCCAGTTGATTACATTGAGGTTGCTGAAAAGGAATTTGAAGAAGTCAAAAAGGTGGCGCAGGAAGCGTCCACGCCTGCGATGAAAAAACTCTGGCAGGCCTATATAGAGCTTTATCCCCCCCTATTTGCCGAGATGAAGAAAGCGGGTATCTCAGATATGTCAGCAAGTCATGAATTCCACGACCGCTTCTACACTACATTTGAAAGCAAGTACCCCGATATTCTCTTTTTGGATCTCTTGCAGATATTTCATTATTCGATCAATGATGGTAATTTTGGAGAGGAAGATTACCAGTTCCTTCTTGAGATATCCGACCGTACCGCCCGAGGCGAGACCATTGATGACAAGAGTCTCAGCCGCTCCTACGCTATTATATTGAAACGCCTCGAGAAGATGAAGATTCCCGCCCCCATGGAGGAAGAGGACGCAACGGATGCTTCTCCCAAGCTGCTTTCAGCTAAGGAAAAGGAGCTGCTCAATCTGATTTTCCCGCATTATTTTGATTTTTATGAAGAGCTGGCTATTAAGACCATCGAGTTGATGAAAACGAAGCCCGATGACCAGCAGGCGGTGATGGCACTGATGGCAGAAATTAAGAAGAGCTACTTTAACGACGACTCTACCCCTCCAGAATGGAGAGCGTACTGGAAAGAGCGTCAGGAGGCACTAGCGCAACTTGCCCTCATTGAATCGGATGAGGAGTTTGATGCGGCTGTGATGGAGAGGATGGGGCAATTGGATGAAAAACACCCCCTTGCTAGCAAGCTAGCAGAATGTTTCTATCTCTATTGTTCTATCCTGACAGAGGAATTAGGCGAAGATGTCCCTAACGATGATTTGGGGCATAAGCAGATGCAGGCACGCCTTTCGCCCATCTTTAAGGAACGCTGGGCGCAGGAAATGAAAAAATAGGCAAGGCTGTACAAAAACAATAAGGGCATCTCTTCTAAAAGAGATGCCCTTGTGATTTGTCGTGTTATCCAGCCGATTATGGCTTGATAACAGATGCAAGAACGACTGTGCCGTTGTAAGGAGTGCTGATGTTCTCGGGGAGGGTGACCTCACGGAGACGCAGGGATTCCTTCATGCCAACAGGTGTGATGTCAGCCTTGATGCAGCAAGGGATGTTCTTTACCGCGCACTTGACGGGGATTTCGTGAACGATTTGGTGTACAACACCACCCATGCCTACACCTGCAGCTGTGCCAGTGAGGATGAGGGGAACACGTGTCTTAACAATGCTCTCGTCGTTGACTGCGAGGAAGTCAAGGTGTGTTGTGCCATCGGTAAGGAAGTTGCGTTGAATGTCCTTTACCAGAGCGGTGATGATGGTGCCATCAAGGTCGAGATCAAGGATGAAGCTGTCGATGTTTTGTGCATTAAGAACAACACGGAGATCAGCCTTGGCGATTTGGATGTTGATGTTTTCTTCTACAAGCTTGCCGTAGATGACGCCAGGAATCATATCCTGTGCACGCAGGGCGTTGAGCTTGCCTGTACCTGTTGTTTCACGCTTGGTGACTTTGAGTGTGGGCTTTGCCATAATAATATTTTTCTATATTTATATAATATGTTGAAATTGAAGTTTGTTTGGAGTTAATCTGACGTCGGTGAAGCTCTTTTATCACCCGCCAGTGTTCGCGCACCAAGGTTAGCGAAACCAAGGTGGACGCAGATAGTCGCATGAAAGTCATGCTTTGTCAACGAAAATATCTTCGGATAAGTTATTTTGCAAGAAATTGTTGGTAGCTCAGGATAGCTAGAGAGATGAGCAAGGGCAGCCAACGTGTTGCATGCATGACAAAGGGACGGATGCGCATGCGTATGAAGAAGATTTGCCTCAAACTACGCGGAGAGCCTTTCTTCACGGCGCGAGCAATTAATATGCAGAGTTCTATGAATAAAAAATGCACGAAAAATCCCCATTTCCAAAAATTGGCTAATTGCGTGCCTTGCAGCTGGTAGAGGAGAGGTAGGACGACAAAGATGATGAGCAGACTGATGCCACTCGCATAGTACACGATATGGGATGCCAGTTTTTCTGATGTGGGCATGCTCTCCTTTTCTTTATCGAGCTTCTTGTTACGACGCGCCTTGCCGTCAAACACGCTCTCATAGAAAATTCCCTGTAGCAAATCTTGTAGAATATCTTGTATCATAACCAGTCATTCCCATAGCTGAAGGCATGGACGCGCTCTCCTTGCGAATTGCGAGAACTCCCCTAAAGGGAAGTTCTCGCAATTCGTTTTCTGCTTGACTTAGCAAAGAATGCACTAGACAAGGGTGCTCGCGGTGTCTTTTCGTATCTTTTTGCACCTTCGCTTATTACATATGACAATATGCTCTGGCGCGAATGCGCAAAAATCTGACGAAAATCCTCCCACGAGCACTCCTTGCGAATTGCGAGAACTCCCCTAAAGGGCTTGGTGTTTTGGATGGGATTAAATTGCTTTTCCGTTTCATTCAAGCAGGTAATAGCCGCCTCACGAAGCGAGTCTGGCAGGGCGTCTTTTTTCAAGATGATAGGATGGTTTTAACTGGTAGCATCTGGGAGGACTTGCGCTTTTATCTCACCATCTGAACCTATGTAGGTTACGGTGAAATCCTTTGCCTTTTTGTCAATGAGCACGAGACCTGCCTCTTTGATGGCGGGGCCACCCCCGACAATGATGGGGAAATTGTTGTCGAATTCCCCCTTTTCATGAAAGGAGAAGCGGTGGGTGTGCCCGTTGATAGCCGCATTGAAAGGCGCATCCTTCAACAGCGGTGCCCATAGCTCGTAACAGGGATTGTAGTCTATGCTGGATTTTGGCAGGTAGATGGGGATATGGTGTATGAGGATGCGTTCTTTGGCATTCAGGAAGTCTGAGGACGCTAGCTCCTGCTCCAAAAAGCCTACTTGATCACGCCTAAAGCCAGCAAAATCATTGAGCCCGTAGTAGACCTGATGATCATCTGGCTTGTCCTCACCGCAGTCCAGTATGACGAAGCGCGTGCTTCCCCAGTTGAGTGCCCCGTAGCTTTGCGGGGTGGAGTATTCTATGTAGTCGCGCAGGAAGATAGAGTAAGCACCGCGTATTTCATGATTCCCTCTAATGAAAATCAGCGGAACGCAGCCCCTGCCCACCACGCGGGCAGTGTGCTCCAAAAATGCCACAACATCCTCCTCGCTTTGGGGGTCATCAATGCAGTCACCATTAAAAAGCGCGAGGTGATAGGGCTCTTTGTCAATCAATTTGACGAGATGTTCTGTTGTTCCATTGCGCCTATGTAGGTCATTGAAGACCACAGCGCGGTAATCGCTCCCTTCCGTGGGGATGCAGAATTGGAAAAAATCGGATATGACCGCAGGGCCAAACTTCTTTCTGTAGGCCTGATTGATGAGCATCTCTTGGGATACAACTCGGTAGTAATAGTGCTTGCCTGCTTCTATGTTATTGAGTCTGATGCGGTGTATGGTGTTGCCCGCTATGATTTGCCCATCGACCATGCTGGCGACTTTTTGCAAATTGTCCTTGTCCTCTCCGTATTCAACATAGCTGTACGCGGGCGCGTTGGTTAGCCAAGTAACAGTGATACCGCCATGGGTGGGATTTTGCAGAAAGGGCATGGTGCGCATCAGCGCAGGGCGTGATGGCTTTTCCTCATCCCCCAGAGCGAGAGAGGATGCAAAAAAAGAGCCTGTTAGAATACCAGCCTTTTGGATGAACTGGCGACGTTGCGGAGATTGGGGTGATTGGGGCATGAGTTGGGCTTTGCTTTCTATGCAAAGCCTCAATATAACATTTTATTAGCCTCAGGCAAATCGTTTTTTACGCCCTTTATGCCTCTTCTGGAAAGAGCCTTGCTAGCGTCTCTTTGACAGAGAGTATCCAGACCATGTTGTGCCCGCCATTGTCATCCCAGTAATTCTCAAAGCAATAATGCGGCTCACCCAGCTTTTTGAGCCACATACGCTGGGCGTGCTTGTAGCCACAGTCCAGCCCTATGTGCTGCACGGATTTTTGGTCAAGAAGTCTCAAAATGCCTTCAAAGAGTATCATGGCTGTACCATGGAGTCGGTATTCTGGCTCTACCATCAGACCTGCTAGCTCTAGCATGCCCACTGTCGCACCTTCGGAGCACTCATTCATGAGCTCATTGGCTTCCCCGTAGCTGATTGTGCCAACGATGCGTCCTTCGGGGTTGATGGCTAGTAGAAAGCAACGCTTTTCTCCCTGAGTGGCTGCGTCTTCGCGTATGCAGCTTTTTTTCTTGGCTAGCTCATCTTGCATCTCATCATCCCAGCGTGCATCGACTTCGTTGTCACGATAGGCCTTGGGGATGAGCCTTTCAAAGAAGGTATCTAAGAAGGGGATGTCATCTTTACTCAGGCGGCGCAATGTGAGGGGTTCTGTGCTCATATAATTGTTCTATATTATACCTTTGTGCGTATCCACTTCAATCCCGATACTAGGCGAGAGAGTACGATGCCCTGCACGAAGAGGTCAAAGGTGTACAAGCACCACACGCCAAAGAGGGTCATGCTTTCTGGCCAGTAGCTATGCCACAAGAAGAGCACGCCGACGCGGAAGAATCCCATGCAGGAGAAGGTCACCATCATCACGCGCCTTGTGTCGCCAGCACCGCGCAAGCTCATACGGAAAATCATCACAAGTGCCAATATGGGTTCCCCAATGAGGAAGATGTACATCAGCGGAATTGCCGCCTGCAAGATGTCCGTAGAGTTCCCCGAGAAGAAGCCAACAAAGGGCTCTGCAAAGCTAGCAAATAGCACCCCCATCGTTCCCATCAGGATGACGGCATAGAGGGCGCAGCGTCTCATGGTCTCCAGCGCGAGTCGCGAGTTGCCGCTGCCTATGTACTGACCGACTAGGGCAGAGGCCGATATACCTATGGCAAAGCCAGGTAAGAAGCTCATGGACTCCACGCGTATGGCGACAGAGTGCGCCCCCGTTGCCACTGTGCCTAGGGAGGTGATGAGCTTTAGCCCATAGAACTGTATCATCCAGATGCCGCTCATCTCCATGGCTTGGGGGAGACCTACGTTGATGATTCTCTTCAGGTAGCTCCACTGCGGGCGTAGGAAGGAGAGGTTTAAATAAAGCTGGGGTGCAAAGCTAGAGCCCTGCTGTTTGGCATATTCATCTAGGCTCTGATTGCCAATGGTGCGCAGCACCTTCTTTTGGCGCATGAACATGATGATGAAGAGCGTGACCGCTCCAATTATCCATGGGATGAGTAGTCCCCATGCCAGACCTGCCACGTTCCACCCCAGAGTGACGGCGAGGAAATAGCTGAAAAAGATAGCCAAGCCATCTATGAGCAGCATGATAAAGAAGGGTGTCTTCGTGTCGCCAGAGCCACGCAAAGCCGCGTTCATGGAAAAAACAGCACCAGAAAAAAGTGCCAGCCACGCCGCCACATTCATGAACTCCATGGCAAAGAAATAGGCCTTGTCGCTGAGGTTGAGTATGTCTCCTAGCAGGAAGGGGGAGAGCCCTAACATCATGGTGGTAGCTAGCGCACCCGATAGCGCACCGAGAATGGCGGCTTGGTTGGCGGCGACAGTGGCATCTTCAAAGCGTCGCGCCCCTGTGAGGCGGCTCACCAGAGCCGTTGCCCCCGTTGCCGCGCCCGATTGGACGAGAAAGCCCATCCACATCACAAAGCCCGTCACACCAATGGCAGATAGCACGTCAGCAGAGTATTCTTCCAGCCCCTTGAGGTGACCTGCGAGGCGGTATGATATAGAGGTACACAAAAAGCTGAGTATCTGCTCTAGCAAGGGCCAGAGGGCAATCATCATAATCTGACGTGGTAGGCTTTTGCCCGATAATTTTCCACTCAGACTGCTCTTTGCCATGGCAACTCTTAGCTTGCCATCTCTACCTTCGCCAACACTCATAACATGTGAGGGCGAGTCTATCACGCTCTCATGTTATGGACAAGTGAAAAGTGTGTGCTACATGAAAAGCTTTTTTCAAAGCTTTTTTCATGACAAATGACTGCTTGACCTTACGCGGTTTTTCAGCTAGACTGAGAGAGCAATGAAGCTTAAACGTACTTTATTTTTTGCAGGTTCAGCACTGGGTGGGATTTTACTAGGTTATTTTTTAGAGCCTAGCCTACGTTCCATTACTGTTGCATCTGATCCCGCATCTACATCAGACCTTGCTAAAGAGACAACAACGACTACCGGTGAAAAGGAAGAGCCTGGCAAAAAACGAGGAACGAAGAAAACAGTGGATGTCGATTCCTTGCTAGCCGGTGGCGGAACGGATGAAGATGATGATACTGATGTAGATATTGATATTGATACAGACACGGATGATGTGGATATTGCTGGTGGTGATGATGTAGGCGAGATCAAAAAACTCCGTAGCTTCGTACGAACGAAGGGGAAGGCCGCTCAACCCGCTATTGAGGAAAGCTACACAGGGGATCTTTCTGTCAGCGCATGGACCAACCCCAAGGCTCTCAAAGCACGCCTCGAAACAGCTATACGCGCCCAGATACGCAGCGATGATGGGGCAGAGTTGGAGGCCTTTATCCAAAAGCCCGAAAACCGCCTCATGCTGGCGCAGTGGCAGATGCTACACAATGGCGATATAGATGCCCTCAGCAAGTTGCTGCGCAGTGATGATGCTGCACGTATCTTGGAGCCCCTGCTCAATGATTTGCCATGGATGGCAGGATTTGTTTTTGATGGTGAATTAGAGCGCACCGATGTCGCTCTTGGTATTCTCTACCACCTGCGCAAGGTAGATCCTAATATGGATATGATAGAGATGAGCGAGCAGGACGACAGCGCGCACCCCGCCCCAACGATTAAGCGTCGCATAGCTGGTGCTATTGCCGCAGAGTTTGCGCGCCAAAGCTGGTATGGTGCTGGCAAGGAGCTTTCGGCCGAAGAAATCCGCATCATGAAGCGCGACGGCATACCCATGCCCCGCACCGCAGGCGGCCGCAAGGGCAAGGAGGATGTCTATCAGCTAGCACGAGAACGCTATCAGTTCTTTGCTGAGAGTGCGGAACAACGCCTGCTCAATAGTGATTTCTTTGTCCTGCCCAATTGGCAGCTGCGCTTTGTCTGCGGCTGGAAGGGCAATTCCCCCCATGGTACTCCAACCACGATGCGCTGGCTGCGTGATAATAACTCCGTCCCCGCAGAGTCCTTCATGGGCGTATCAGGACAGGTTGCCTACCGACCCACCAATATCTTTGGTGACTCCATCCACGGGGCTTTCTATTATCAACCCTTTGAGCATCTTTACCCTGATAATCTCAACAAAATGGTCAGAGACATAGGAGCTGTCTGTGGGGGTATCTCGCATTTCTGCGCCTCATCGGCTAATTCTAATGGTATACCCGCCATCACCATGGGAGAACCAGGGCACTGTTCCTTTGCTGTCTACCATGATAACACCTGGCATGCTGGCTACTCCCTTTCCAAAGAGCGTAGCCCCCACTGGCCCATATGGGGCAAGAGCTCATGGAGCCGCCTACAGGCCTATGCCGACATGTATGAGAATGGTGAGGTGACACGCACCGCGCAATTGCTGGCGACCTTGGGCAATTTGCTCAGCGTCAAAGCAAAGGGCAACCCACGCCTCGCGCTGAGTGTGTATGAGTACGCCATCACCACGCAGCCTCTCTTCCAACCTGTTTGGGAATCTTATGTGCAGACAGCCAGCACCACACTGCACCGCAATCCTGCGGCATGGATGGCAGTCAATACCTTCCTCTGCGAAGCCCTCGCACCCAAGAGCCCAGAATCCTGCGCCAATTACCTGCGTGATACCATTTACCCCACCATGTTGACAGCATTCCGCCAAGCCGACATGAAGATAAAGGCCTACAACACCTTCTTTGCTAATCTGGACAAGCAGGAAGAATCCATATGGGACATGGACGGACTGCTCGACATGCAGTACGCCCCTCTACCCAAGGGACCTGCACGCATGAAGTACTTCCGCACCGTGGTGGACACCGCCTGTGAGAAGCCCCAATTCTCCCTGATGATTACTTGGGCACTGCGCACCGCCTACCATGATAGCAAGCCCGTGTACAATGAACTCATCGAGTACATAGACACCCAGAGGGAAACCAGCAAGGACCTTGTGACCATTGATGCTGCCATCATTCGCGCCATGGAGGAAGTGGGCGACAGAGAGCGATTTGCCCAGTACAGTGCCCCCTATATCAAGGAAACAACCACATTGCCTCCCTTCGTCCAACCCGATGGGGAACTCATCACAGAAGGCCTCTTGGTCAAGCTGAGCGACTACCACCCAGACGACAAAAAGAGCGTCGCCTTCCATGCCTCCGCACTCACAGAAAATGGTGGTTCTATCAAGAGCCTAGGCGGCAAGCACCAAACCGTCACTATTGAGCTAGAACGCGCCAAGCGCATCGGTGGCATCGTCATCGTCCCCAATGGCGGATTTGGATCTTACCTACAATGGCATATTGACATCTCCCGCGATGGCAAGACATGGGAAAGACTCATCGAGCTACCTGACTCCTACGACAAATCAGTCCTACGCGTCATCCTCAACCGCAATATCCCCATGGCAAAGTATATCCGCATCGACTCTGGTAAGGATCAAAACAAAGGCATAGACTTCAAAGCACTTCTTATTTATGACAATAGCAAATCTAAGTAAACTCATCCTCCCCCTTGGCTTAGCTTTTGTGGGACTTGTGCCGCAGACTCTTTCTGCTGCGGAGTACGCCATCACCTACGAGGAAGCAATGGGAAAGGCGGGTGACGATGGCGTGATAGTATTCTGCTATGGTCCAGACTGGAACCGCCGCAGCGTGCGCATGCTCAAATCCTTTTGGGAACGCCCAGAACTGCAAGATGCCGCAGGCGATGCTATACTGCTCTCCGTCCCCTTTTACCAAACCCCACCCACAGAGGAAGACCTCAAGGACGTGAAATACCCGCCCAATGTGATACGTGGACGCATGCAGGCACCACCCTTTCAAATCTGCCCCACCGTCATGATGTTTGACTCCTCGGGTCGCCTCTATGCCACCCTATCGGGCACAGACGCATTGGGTGATGAGCTAGGAGACCTAGGCATAGCCAACATCAAGAAAAACCTAGAACTCCTCCGCAAGCAACAGCAACTCATGTTGCAGATAGAGGAAATGCCCGCTGGGGCAGAACGCTCCAAACTGCTTGTAGAGGTTTCAGAACTTGGCATAGCCGTCCCCAGTGATGTCGCGAGCAAGCTACAAGAGGCAGATGACGAGGAAAGCAAGGCCATGCAACGCCGCGTTAACTACAAGGCACTGGACTTCATGTATGAGCAGCTGGAGACAACAGATGGATTCTTGCCACCTGACTTTATTGAGGACGTTAACAAGATAAAAGACGCCTGTATGGAGATAGTGGAGGATGAGACACTGCGCACCATGGACAGACAGGCAGCGTACAACCTCTATCTGGGGGCCATGCGACGCGATGCCGTGACAGGAGCGCGATTTAGAGCACAGATTAACCGCAATCTGAAAATTGATGAAGAAAGCTTTTATGGAAAGACCATGCCGCATATCGTCAAACTATGGCCCAGCATGAAACATCCTCGCAAGACATCAGAAGATAGGAAAGCGGCGAGAGAGCGCGAGAGCGAGAAGAAGAAGAACGACCGCAAACAGGGACAGTCGGAAAAGGATATCTCCTTTGATTAAAGAG
>CAYJON010000078.1:0-11652 GCA_964371795.1 uncultured Akkermansia sp.
GTAGGCTATCGTTATCTTGTTCCCGCCTTCATCTGCGCGGAGTTGCATTCCCATCTGATAGTAGATATGGTCATTTGCCTATCGGCTAGCGAGGATATGTTAGAAATTTATGCCGAGAGGTTCTCGCTCTTTAATGAAGAGCAGAAAGCAGTTGTCGTTGATTATATGAACATCATGCGTGCTCAAGATAGTGCGACAATGGAAATGGCCTGGCTCTTGCATTGGGAGATGGAGGAGTATCAACAGCAGAGTGAGTATGATGACGCCAGCACATGGCTGCGTGCGAAATATCCCTGCCTACGCGATGTCCATTTAGAGGAAAAACTCTAAAAAATCCCCTTAAAAAAGCTCCCGCCCTCAGATTGACTGAGGGCGGGAGAATTGATTGATGATGGGTGAGGGGGGCTTACATCATGCCGCCCATTCCGCCCATGCCACCCATGGGGTCACCACCGCCAGCGCCGCATCCGCAGCCCTTGGGTTCTGCGATGTCTGTGACAAGGCATTCTGTGGTGAGCATGAGACCAGCAATGGATGCTGCGTTCTGCAGGGCAGAGCGTGTGACCTTTGTTGGGTCAACAACACCAGAGACGAGGAGGTCTTCGTAGGCATCAGTAACAACGTTGTAACCTTCTGTGGGGGAGGAGAGACCCTTGACCTTTTCAACGATGAGGGCTGCTTCGCGGCCTGCGTTAGCAACAAGCTGGCGAAGGGGGGCTTCTACAGCACGTGTGACGATGTCAACGCCTGTTTGCTCATCACCGGGGAGGCTGAGTGTAGCTGTGGCCTTCTGTGCGCGGATGAGGGCAACACCACCACCTGGTACGATACCTTCTTCTACAGCAGCGCGTGTGGCGTGCAGGGCATCGTCAACGCGGTCTTTCTTTTCCTTCATCTCGGTTTCGGTCGCAGCACCTACCTTGATGACGGCAACACCGCCTGCGAGCTTGGCGAGACGCTCTTGGAGCTTTTCGCGGTCGTAGTCGCTGGTTGTGTCTTCGATTTGCTTGCGAATCTGGTTGACACGTGCCGTGATGTCAGCGGATGCACCAGCACCTTCGATGATGACGGTGTTGTCCTTGCTGACGACAACGCGTGTTGTCTGACCCAGTTGGCTGAGTTCGACGTTCTCGAGCTTCAGACCGAGGTCTTCTGTGATGCACTGACCACCTGTGAGGACAGCGATGTCTTCCAACATGGCCTTGCGGCGATCGCCAAAGCCAGGTGCCTTGACAGCGCAGACGTTGAGCATGCCACGGAGGCGGTTGAGCACGAGGGCTGCGAGGGCTTCGCCTTCGATGTCCTCAGCAATGATGAGGAGGGGCTTGCGCGCAGTTGTTACCTTTTCGAGGATGGGCAGCAGGTCCTTGAGGTTGCTGATCTTCTTTTCAAAAATAAGGATGTAGGGGCTTTCCAGCACTGCTTCCATGGAGTCAGCGTTGGTGACAAAGTAGGGGGAAAGGTAGCCCTTGTCGAACTGCATACCTTCTACGACGTCGAGGCTGGTGTCGATACCCTTTGCTTCTTCAACCGTGATGGTGCCGTCCTTGCCTACCTTGTCCATGGCATCAGCGATGATGGTGCCGATTTCTTCGTCCCAGTTAGCGGAGACAGTGGCGACCTGTGCGATTTCCTTGGAGGAGTCTACTTGCTTGGCGATGTTCTTGAGCTCTGCTACGATGGCAGCAGCGGCCTTGTTGATACCGCGTTGAAGCATGATGGGGTTAGCACCAGCTGTGACGTTGCGGAGACCTTCGCGGTAGATGGCTTCGGCAAGTACGGTTGCTGTTGTTGTACCGTCACCTGCGATGTCGTTTGTCTTGCTGGAGACTTCGCGGACGAGCTGGGCACCCATGTTTTCATAGGGGTTTTCAAGCTCAATTTCCTTGGCCACTGTTACACCGTCCTTGGTGATGGTGGGGGAGCCAAACTTTTTGTCGATGACGACGTTGCGACCAGCAGGGCCGAGGGTGCTCTTGACTGCCTTAGCGATTTTTGTCACACCGTTGAGGAGGTTCTGGCGTGCGCTTTCTTCAAATTCTAGTTGTTTTGCCATAATATGATTATATGTTAAAGGGTTGGGTTAGGATTAGGCTTCTACGATGCCGAGGATGTCACTCTCATTCATGATGAGGTAGTTGATGCCGTTGACGGAGACTTCTGTGCCGCCGTACTTGGTGATGATGACGCGGTCATTGACCTTGACGCTGAAGGCGATTTCTACGCCGTCCTTGTCACGTCCACCTGTGCCAATGGCACGGACGATGGCTTCTTGTGGTTTTTCCTGTGCTGAATCAGGCAGGAAAAGTCCGCTAGCTGTTCTGGTTTCGGCTTCTACTCGCTCGAGGAGTACGCGTTGTCCTATGGGTTTAATCATGATATTTTATTGATGTTGTTGGTTGATTGTTGGTAAGGGTAGCTCTAGTTTGCTAGAGCTACCTATAAGTTGATGGTGATTTTTTATTAATCGACGACTTCTGCGTCAACGACCTTGCCCTTTGCCTTGCGAGGACCGTCTCCTTCTGCTTCGGGAGCAGGACCTGCGTCACCACCTTGCTGTTGTGCAGCTTGCTGCGCAGCTTGGTTGAGGCTGGAAAGGAGGCTTTCCAGTTCTGTGGTGAGGGATTTGGTCTTTTCGATGTCCTTGGCTTCTACAGCAGCCTTGAGGGCAGTGATTTTTTCCTCAATGGGTTGCTTGATTTCAGCGGGAACTTGCTCGCCCTGCTCGCTGAGCTGGCGTTCGACATTGTGTGCAAGGGAGTCGCCCTTGTTGATGACTTCGATGTCTTCTGCGCGCTTGCGGTCTTCTTCGGCGTGGGCTTCTGCGTCCTTCTTGGCGCGTTCGATTTCATCTTGTGAGAGACCGGAGGAACCTTGGATGGAGATGTTTTGCTCCTTGCCTGTGTTCTTGTCCTTGGCTGTCACTTGGAGAATACCGTTAGCGTCGATGTCGAATGTCACCTCAATCTGAGGGACACCGCGAGGTGCTGCCTGAATGCCGTCCAACTTGAAGTTGCCCAGAGGCTTGTTATCGGAGAACATCTTGCGCTCACCTTGGCAGATTTGGATGTCTACGGCTGGCTGGTTGTCAGCAGCTGTGGAGAATACCTGACTCTTGCGCACAGGGATGGTTGTGTTGCGGTCAATCATGGGGGTAGCGATACCGCCCATTGTCTCGATGGAGAGCGTCAGAGGTGTCACGTCAAGGAGGAGAACGTCATTGACATCGCCCATGAGAACACCACCCTGAATAGCTGCACCGATGGCAACCACCTCATCAGGGTTCACACCCTTGTGGGGTTCTTTGCCAGCAAGACGCTTTGCCATGTCCTGCACGGCAGGCATACGGGTCATACCACCGACGAGGACGAGTTCATTCACCTCGCTGGAGCTGATGCCAGCTGCGTCGATGCACTCACGTACGGGGCGTGCTGTGCGTTCCAACAATGCGCTGGTGAGCTGCTCTAGCTTGGAGCGAGTGAGGTTGAGCATGATGTGCTTGGGACCTGTTGCATCCATGGTGATGAAGGGCAGGGAGATGTCGTAGCTCTGTGTGGAGCTGAGGGCAATCTTTGCCTTTTCTGCTTCTTCCTTGATACGCTGGAGGGCGTCCATCTGCTTGGAGATGTCCATGCCTTCATTGGACTTGAACTCTGCGAGAATCCAGTTGATGATTGCGTTGTCCCAGTCGTCACCGCCGAGGTGTGTGTCACCATCTGATGCCTTCACTTCAAAGACACCGTCACCGATTTCGAGAACGGAGATGTCGAATGTACCACCACCCAAGTCGTAGACGGCAATCTTTTCATTGCTCTTCTTGTCCAGACCGTAGGCGAGGGCGGCTGCGGTGGGCTCATTGATGATACGACGTACCTTGAGACCAGCGATTTCGCCAGCTGCCTTGGTGGCATTACGCTGTGCATCGTTGAAGTAAGCAGGCACAGTGATGACGGCTTCGCTGATTGTTTCGCCAAGCTTGTCTTCAGCATCGGCCTTGAGCTTGCTGAGAATCATCGCGCTGACTTCCTGTGGGGAGAATACTTTTTCTTCGCCACCTACTTCTACCTTGATGTGGGCATCACCGTTTGCAGCGGCGACGATTTCGTAAGGGACTTTTTTGTCGTCTTCGGTGAGTTCTGCAAACTTGCGTCCGATGAGACGCTTTGCGGAGAATACCGTGTTACGGGGGTTGGTGACAGCCTGACGCTTTGCCGCCTGACCGACGACGCGCTCACCAGATTTTGTGAAAGCTACGACGGAGGGCGTTGTGCGTGCGCCTTCGCTGTTTTCTAAAACAGTTGCTTGACCGCCTTCCATGACGGACATGCAGGAATTGGTCGTTCCTAAGTCTATACCGAGTATTTTAGCCATAATTTATTGTTTTTTTCTATTGGTTATTTGTGTTGATTAAAAAGGATGAGAGCTGATGTGCTCTTACCTTCTACTGTGCAAATATCGTGCCAACTAGTGATTTTGTTTATATTCAATAAATTAGAGATTTTTTGCCTCTGTTGCATGTGACAAAATGTCGCAGTTAGGTGACAAAATGTCGCAGCAAGGGTGACAAAGTGTCACGTCTTAGGAGCTCTTGCGCTGGTTGATTTGTGTGATTTTCACAACAGGCATTTTTTTGTCAGCAGACTTCTTTTGCTGGCTGATGCGCATCTGCAAGCGATGCACCCCTGCCGCAAGGCGGAAGAGACAAATTGCCTGAGAGGGTTTTTGTCCCTCTCCCCAAGAAAAGAGACAGGCTTCTTGCCCCTTGCTGGTGACCACCTTTGTCGCCCAGCCGTAGTTGCTCAACTCGATAAGAAAGGCATAGACCCCCTTGTTATCAAGGGAGAGATCAAAGCTGGCGAGGTAGGAGGCATCATTCTGCGCCTTGAGCTTCATGCTATGATGCACAGGGGTGGCGTAGCCTACGCGCAGTCCCAGTGCGCTGTCAGGTTTTGCGTAGCTGCGTAGCTCCTTGATGCGCTTTTTTTCCTTGAGAAAGACCATGACGGCAATGGCTACACTAACCACCCCACCGAGGATGAGGTAATACTGCACCATGACCGTTGCTACGCCCTCCCTGCCAAAGAGAAGAAAGGCAGCCATCACGCCAGCAACCGCCGCTGTAAACAAGAGCCCCACGCGAAAGCCCAAGACCATCGCGGGAAAGAGGATGAAGAGCAGCATGCCGCGTATTCCTTCTTTGTTGAAGGGGAGAGCACGGGTGAGCCTGCGCTTCATGGCGGCTTCTGTTAGATGGATAAGTTGTTCTTGCGTGGTGTTGCTATCAATGTTCACGGGCTAATAGTATCAGAAAGCTCTGCATCTATCAAACATTACTTGCTGGCGACTAGCTGGCGTGCCAAATGGAGGATGGGTACCAGCTCCTCGCGCAGCGCATCAATGACCTCTATGTCATGCTTGGACTGGGCTTTCGTGCGACCTATTTGCTCTGATTTTTGGTAGTGAGCCCATTCGAGGGTGAGGCATTGACCCAGTGAGTCAATACGCTGGTTGATGAAGGCATCGAGATTTTCTCCAACAATGCTGCACCATCTGTTAAAGCGTATAGCGATGATATCGCGGGCTTCGCTACGCCAGCGGGGGGCGAGCTCATTGTACTCATAACGGCAGGTCATCATGCCGAAAAACCTATTTTCCACCAATTCCGAAAGATCGACAGGAGAGCAGTCGAGCGGGGTATTCTTCCAAGCATCGAGTATGGCTTTTTGGAAATCCTGCTCCATGGCCTGCATATCACGGCGTTGGAGAATATCTGCGCAGCTGGATATTTTTTCCTGCTCTAGGTTGGTTAGCTCGCAGTACTTGTCAGGGGAGAGCACATCGGTCTCCTGCTCGCTGAGCAGTTCTCCTAGGTCTGCCTCTATTTTCTGTCGGACGAGGTTGAGTTCTTCTCCCGTGTAGGCGCGCTGTGGCCAATCCTCGGGCAGGTAACCTCTTATTGTGATGTCCAGTATCTGGTCGAGGCGTTGATAGAGACGCTCTTTGGCTTCATCGGCTAAGTACTTGCAGCGCATGCGTCCCTCATGCAGATTCTTGTTTTCTATGGCATCGCGCAGCTCGGATCGGTCCATGAGTTTCTTGATACTATTCTCCAATTCATGGAGACGTGAAAGGTGATCTTCCGCCTGCTGCCTGTTTTCTTTGAGTTGGGCATCCGTGCTTTCCAGTCTCTTGTGCAGGTGGTCTAGGGAATTGCTTTCCAGAATGGCCTCCCCATCGCTCAGGTCGTTGAGGATATCCTCTTCTAGGGGGCGTAACTGATCTTTCTCAGCGTGGGTGATGGATTCTCCTCGCTTCTTTTGCTCTATATTCCACCAGCTGTGTCCAACGTTGAGGCTGCTGCTGGGGATGATTCTTTCCAGCATCTCGCTGAGGATTTTTTGGGTGTTCTTCTGTTGCTCCAGTTGTTGCGTGCTCTGCCCCTCTTCGCCCTTCCAGAATTGGGCTTCGATGCGGTTTTGAACAACGCGTATGGGGCGAGGGGACTGCTGCATCGCCTCCTTCAGGTAGAGGCGTGTGTCAGGCGTGATGGCGGCAAAGCTGCTTTGGACAAGGAGGAAGTAATCTGCATTTTGGTTCATCCACGCATGCAGATGTTCTTCCTGCCAGTTGGATTGCAGACCATCCATACCGGGCATGTCAATGATAGCAACACCCGCATTGAGCAAGGCCGCATCGGGTTCAACTAGATAGATGCTGGCGCAGCGCGCCTGCGTGCGGCCTTCTGCCCACGCGGAAAGATTTTCTGCGGTGAGGGCGCGTCTATCAAGACTGACTTTTCTTTCAAATTCTTCTGTCTCCAAGCCTCTGAGGTGGTCAACAACGTGGGAGAAAAGCTCCTTTTCGCCTAGCTGGTAAGTGGCCTTGGGGCTGTAGAGCTCCATGCGCTCTGTTCCATCTGTACTAGCAAGGATGATGAGGGGCAGGCGTGTTGTCTCTATACCCAGTTGTGTGGCGCAGAGATTGCGACGGCTGAGACAGTTGGTGAGGGTGGATTTGCCACTTTTTACCGAACCAATGGTCGCCATGAGGATGAGCTTTGAGTCAAATCTCGCAATGCTGCGCGATATTTCTCGCTGGGCAGTACTGCTGCACAGTTGCAGCATGGGGGAGGGGTTGCGAAGCTGTCTTAGAGATTTGATGTAGTGCTGAGACTGGATGATGAGTGACTGAAGCTCTTCTTTCATAACCCTAATGTTATACCCTAAAGACACCGCATGCAAGGGAAAAAATCAGGGCGGCACGTCATGAACGGCCGCCCTGCTCTTACTTACACCTACTCTATGAAAAAACAGTTGCCTGTTCAATAGACCAAACACTCAGTGTCGATCTACTAATAATACGTCACAAAAAACAATAATCTATCATCTAGTTGCATTTTTTTGAAAAAAAATGCAAGAAAAGACTTCTCGCTTGAATAAAGTGCTGTTTTCGTTTAGTATTGCGCAGGCAAAGAGTGTGTATTGCCATCGTTTCCCTTTTTATTTCATTTTCTATCATGGACAAGCTTATCGTCAAAGGCGGGCACCGCCTCAAAGGTGCGGTCAATATCAGTGGTTCAAAGAATGCCTCCCTCCCTATTCTTGCTGCTAGTTTGTTAACGGATGAACCCATGTGCATCACACGCGTCCCTGACGTGTCTGATACCAATTACATGCTACAGATTCTCAGCCAATTGGGTGCATCTGTAGAGCGTTCTAGTGGCACAGTGCGTATTTCCTCTCGCAGTGGTATTAGCTCCAGTGCTTCCTATGAGCAGGTGCGCAAGATGAGAGCATCCATCTGTCTACTAGGCCCCATGATGGCACGTATGCACCGCTGCACACTGCCCCTACCCGGTGGCTGCGTGATAGGTGATAGACCTGTGGATCTCCACCTCCGTGCCATACAGGCACTGGGCGCACGTGTGCGCGTGAAAGGCGGCAACCTCCTTATCGAAGCCCCCAATGGCCTCGTGGGCACGACAGTTGATATGCGTGGTGAGAACGGCCCTACCGTTCTCGGTACTGACAATCTCATGATGGCAGCTGTCCTTGCAGAAGGCACAACCATCATCGAATCTGCCGCCAGAGAGCCAGAGGTCATCGACCTCGCTAACTGCCTCAATGCCATGGGCGCAAAAATTGAAGGCGCTGGCACTCGCCGCATCATCATCGAAGGTGTGCCCCGACTTCATGGCTGCCATCACACTGTCATCCCCGACCGTATTGAGGCTGGTACCTTCATGGTTGCTGGTGCCCTCATGGGTGATGTCAAAGAAGGTGTACGCCTCAATCGCGTTAATAAGGAACACATGGAGGCCATCAGCAAGCTTCTGGTGGAATGCGGTCATCATGTAGAATTTAACGAGCAAGGCAATACCGTCTGGGTACGCCCTGGTGAAAACCCTGTTGGTGGCAACATCGTCACCGCACCTTACTCTGGCTATCCCACTGACATGCAGGCGCAGATGACAGCACTCTTTGCCCTGACCCCCGGTCTCAGTGTGGTCAAGGATACCATCTTCCCCCAACGATTCATGCACTGCGCAGAATTGAAGCGCATGGGTGCGCAGATAAAGGTAGACGCTGGTACGGCTGTTATTTCAGGCGTGGAGGCTCTTTCTGGTGCTCCTGTCATGGCCAGCGATTTGCGTGCATCGGCAGCCCTCGTGCTGGCAGCCCTCGCTGCCGAGGGTACAACGGAAATTCGCCGCCTCTACCACATTGACCGTGGTTATGAGCTGCTGGATGAGAAGCTCATCATGCTGGGCGCGGAAATCTATCGTGAAGAAGATTTGGAATCTGATTTAGAAAACTCCTGATATGATTCGTTCAGCGCGCTGTTTGATGCTCCTCCTCCTGCTGTTTTGTGGGATGTTGGGTGGGCAGGTCTTTGCTTGGCGCATGGTCAATGAGCGCGCGCCCCAACCCGTGCAGGAATTCCGTGCTGCGTGGGTGGCTTCCGTTTATAACCTTGATTGGCCATCACGCGCTGGGCTCAGTGCTGCCGCGCAGCAAAAAGAGCTTATCGACATCCTGAACAAGGCTGCGCAAATGCGCCTCAACGCCATCATCCTGCAGGTGCGTCCCAACTCTGACGCACTCTACCGTTCTTCTAAAGAACCTTGGAGTGTGTGGCTCAGCGGTGCTGGTGTCAACCCTGGTTACGATCCTCTAGCCTTTGCTGTGGCAGAGGCGCACAAGCGTGGCATAGAAGTACACGCATGGTTCAACCCCTTCCGCTGCACCATCAGTGGCAAGGCCGTAGGACGCGGGCATGTCAGCCAAACACTCTCCAAGCACGTGCTTAGGGCGGGCACGACAACCATGCTCAATCCCGCTAGCTCCACCGTGCGCGACCATGTGCTCGATGTCATCCTTGATGTGGTGAAACGCTACAATATTGACGGCGTGCATCTGGATGACTACTTTTACCCCTATCCACCCAATCACAATGTAGCCGACGGCAAAAGCCCCGCCCAGAGACGTGATTATATCAACGACTTTGTAGAAGAACTCTACGATGAAATCAAGGACGTGAAGCCATGGGTGCGCGTGGGTATTAGTCCCTTTGGCATATGGCAACCAGGTTACCCCAAGGGCGTGAAGGCAGGTGTCAACGCCTACCACCACCTCGCTTGCGATGCCGTCACATGGCTGCGCAAGGGCTGGGTAGACTACCTTTCCCCCCAACTCTACTGGCGCATAGCAGGAGACCAGAGCTACACCTCCCTCATGCAGTGGTGGAGTGCCATCAACCCACAACGTCCCATCTGGCCCGGTATAGCCAGCGTGCGCATCAATAGCGACACTGACCCCGGTAGACCCGCGTCGGAGATAGGTAGACAGGTGGACTACTCCCGCAGCCTAGCAAGGCAAAGCGCGGGTCAGCTCTTCTGGAGTTGGACATCCTTAAAGCAAAATCGCGGTGGCGTGCAAAGAGAGCTCGCCGCACGCTACAGCAGCTGTGCTATCCCACCAGCCATGCCATGGCTTAGCAGCAAACGCCCCGCACGTCCCCTATCCGCCAGTGCCAGTACACAGGGTAATTATATGAGAATAGCATGGCAGGCCGCTGACAAAACAGCTAGAAAATGGGTCATCCAAGCCCGCTTTGGCAATCAGTGGCGCGGTATATGCATCCTCCCCGGTGGGCAGAGCCGAGTTGCTCTACCTGTCAAGATGCTTGCAGGTGCTAACCGCATAGCTGTCTGCCCAGTCACCGCCTACGGTATGGCGGGAGAATCAGCCGTACTTGCGCCTTAAGGGGAGTTCTTGCTTACTCGCCTTCTGAGATGACTGTTTCGTAGAGGCGGAGGAAGTTTTCGACCGTATCTTGAAAGCGGTAGGGATAGTGTAGTTCTTTTGTGCTCAGAGGAGGGTGATGATGCCAATTGCTTAGTAATTCTGCCATCCCTAGTGTATCCTGTGGGGCTATTCTGCCCTCGGGTAGGAAAATTTGCAGCATCTCACCCACTGCTCCATGGTCATAGCCTGCTACAGGGCGACCGAGGCAGAGAGCCTCAAGGACGGCTTGACTGCTGGCAGGTGGCTGCTGTGTCAAGGACAGGGTAACATGACAGCTGGCGATGACATCGCGGAGATCGCGCCTCTCTCCTATCCAAGAGATGTGTTCTGAGACTTGGTTGTTCAAAAAGCTTTGTCTCAGCTGATTGAGGTAATTTTTGTTGGCTGATTGAGTGTCGCCTGCAATGAAAAGGTGAACAGGGACGTTTTTTTCCAGTAGGTGAAGAATGAGGGTGGGGATGTCTTCTAATCCATGCAGGGGGCTGATATTGCAGGGCAGTAGTATATTGTAGGCCACTGTGCTTTGGGGGTACTTTCGCTGCCATTGACGTGTCCAATCCTCGCTGGGATGGTATCCAGGGTGGCAAAAGCGCTCATTGATGCCGCGCGGTATCACCCAAAAGGGCGCAGACTTATTGTCGCAATCTATTGTCTGGACGTGCTCTCTGACGATTTTTGATTCCGCGATGGCTGCATCGAAATGTCGTAGGATGAAGGGAAGCTTATTTTTGGGAATGAAAGAGTTATAAAGGGCTAGTAATTTGGGCTTGGGCACATCCCTCGGCAAGAAAAGCGTGGGGATAAAGGTGTGCCACGCGTCGCTAGGATAGTATTGCTGGATGATGTCTACCTGAAAGTCTGGGTAGATTTTTTTGATGCGTTGGTAGCGGAAAGGATTTCTGAAAACAGATTGCTTGATCATTGGGATATGCCTGACTCCCGATTCTTTGATGCGTCCTAGCATGTCATGGGGTGGGCAGACAATATAATTCTGATGTCCTCGCGCCTGTAGGGCGCAGGCTAGCTCTATGGCAAGATGCCCCATGCTGCTGCTATTCAAATCACGGCAGCTGTGCAGGATGTGTAGCTTTTTCATGTTTGATGAGTATGTGGTAAAGGCTGAGGTGTGAGGAAATCATGTCTTCCCTGCGATAGGGGGCAGGCACGCTGTCTTGCATTTGAGGTGCTTTGTGGTACCACTGCGCGAGAAGCTGTGCCATGCCATTGCTGTCTCCTAGTTTAATTTTACCCTCTGGAAGGAAAATGTCAAGCTGCTCTCCCACACCACCATGTGCGTAACCTGCGACAGGGCGGCAGAGGGCAAGAGCCTCCAGCGTTGTTTTGC
>CAYJON010000079.1:0-11617 GCA_964371795.1 uncultured Akkermansia sp.
TATGTTAGAAGGGAGCAAGTCATTTTCATGTGCTAGCCGAAAAATGAGTTTTGGGCTATTGGGGGCTTTGGGTACGCCTAGTTCTTCGCTCAAAAATCGTTTGAGAATCGTCCATAGGCAACCATAGCAAACTTTGAAGCGTTGAATGACAGATTCTGCCACAGCCTCTTGAATGAAGCATGGTAGGGTAGCATCTAGTGTGCGCCTATTTTCTACTTGCGCAGAGAGATGCTGCAGTGATTGCTGATATTTTCTATAGTCTATCATTACGATGCCCTGATGAATCTACATCTAGCTTAACAGATGATGGTAGTATGGTAAGTCAATTTTCGTAAGACAAAGAGCTGTGTTGACCTAGCTGAAAAAATGTTTTAAGATAGATATTGTTCCTCGTAGGAGTCTTTTTTGATATGAAACAGGTGATGATTAGTGCGTGTTCGCTCTTTTTGCTCGTCATGGGCTTGCTGGCTGTGATGCCTAGTCCAGCTGTGGCGCAGTATAGGGGAGGGGGGCAATATTATGCAAAACAAGATACGGTTGCTTATCGTTACGATAGAAGCCGCCGACAGAAGAAAATTGCGGCGGGCTCTCTCATCTACGTGGGTTCTATCAATGGTGACTGGGGTATGATACGCGATAATGGCAATAAGATGTGGACGATACAGATGGCTCACTTTGAAACTGCCGCTGCTCATAAACGCCGCCTCGCGGCTGCAAAGGCAGCCGCCGCTGCGCCACCCTCTCCACCTAAGCCCGCTGTGAAAGCAGCCCCCAAAGTAGCAGAGCCTGCCAAGCCAGCTAAACCAGTTAAACCAGCGAAGCCCGCCAACGTCACCCCCGAGCTAGAAGAACTCCAGCGTCTGGAAGATGCCGCGAAAGCCCGTGCTGCCGCGCAAAAGCAACTGGAAGAGGAGGAGAAAAAACTACTCGAAAAGTAGGGGGTGCATGTAGGGGTGCAAAATTAGCTGTTTGACTGCCATCGCCTATTTTGTTATATTGATAGGCATGAAAAAATGCTTGGCTCTGTTCTGCCTCCTTTCCTCTGGTGCTGCCCTTGCGGCTAGCTTTGCCCCCATTTTCCAAGAGAATATGGTTGTGCAGCGCGATGTTACACTTCCCATCTGGGGGAAGGCAAAGCCCCATGAATCACTAAGCATTAGCTGGCAGGGTAAAACAAAGACCATCAAGGCAGATGCCTCTGGGACATGGCGCGTGAGCTTCCCCGCTAGCCCTGCCAATAGCAATCCCTCCACGCTCACCCTCAAAGATGAGAGCGCGACAACCAGCCTGTCCAACATCCTCATAGGTGATGTCTGGCTAGCCAGTGGGCAGTCTAATATGGAGTGGCCCATGCACAAATTCACTGACGGTAGCAAGGACTATGTGGGCTTTGATAACAAGTCGCTGCGTCTGATGTCCATGGACTTATTGCAGCCCATGAATGGCGTGCCCTATCAGTTGGCGGACTACGATGCCGCGGAGAAGGCAGGTTTTGTCAAGATGAGCTGGAAGTTATGCAATCCCGACAATGTCAAAACTTTTTCCGCGACGGCTTCTTACTTTGCTCGCTCCTTGCAGGAGGAACTCAAGGTTCCTGTAGCTGTGATATGCAATGCAATAGGTGGTGCGCCCATGGAGGCATTCTTGCCAGCAGACTTGATAGAAAAAGAGCCTCGCTTTGCCCATTTGCGTGGTGATGCTTGGCTAGAGGCTAATCAACTCTCTCCTTCTGGAATTCAAAATTGGGCGAAGGCAGAGCTGCAAATCCTGCTCAAAGAACGCAGCAATGTCAAGCACCCCTTCAAACCTTCCTTTATTTATGATTATTCCCTCGTGCCTATACTGCCTTTTCCCATTAAGGGGGTTATCTGGTATCAGGGTGAAAGCAATGCCCAAGTAAATAACCAAGAGCAAAACGCGCTCTTGCTGCAAAGTCTTATTTCCTCATGGCGCAAGGCCTACGGTAACGATAAGCTGCCCTTCTACATGGTACAGCTGCCACGCTTTAATAGCAAATCGGCTCAGCATGCCTTCTGGGCGCAGTTTCGTGAGGTGCAGCAGCGCGTGGCGGATGAGATGGAGGGAGTGGAGCTCATCTGCGCCTTCGATTTGGGCATGACTAATGCCGATATTCACCCTTCTCCCAAAGGTCCTGTCGGCAGGCGTCTCAGCGCATTGGCACTCTACCATAGCTATGGCAAGCAGGAGGCCAAGGCACGCGGTGTGTCACCACGCATCACGGCAGTAGAGTGGGAGGGCAAGTCCGCAAAGCTCACCCTCAGTGCAGCTATCAAGTGCAATGATGGAAAGGAAATGAGGGGCTTTGTCTATCTCTTTGCTGATAAGAAGAGTTTCGCTCCATTGCAAGGGAAATTGGCAGATGATGGAAAGAGCATTCTTCTCGACCTGCCAGAGCAGCCTCAACAGGGGGCAGAGATACGCTACATCTACAATAGCTATGCAGAGCCCAATTTGGTCAGCGTGGAGGGAGAATTACCGCTTTTCCCATGGAAGAAAGTGCGTTGAGTGCAGTCCCCTCAAGCTTTCTCTGCTGTGTAAATGGTTGCTATCCCGAGGCTTAGGGGTTTGGCCGTCACCATCTCGTAGCCACAGCTACGGATGAGGTCTTTCATGGCCTCGCCCTGTGGGAATTGCCTGATGCTATCGCCTAGATAGCTGTAGGCCTCGCGCCTTCTTGTGATAAATCCCCCGACAAGGGGCACAATATGGTTGAGGTAAAAATCATAGGGACGCGCAATGAAGGGTACACTTGGCAGGCTGAAGTCCAAAATCAGCAGATGCCCACCTTTCTTGAGCACGCGGCGAAACTCTCTTAACGCGCCAGCATAGTCTGCCATGTTGCGCAGTCCAAAGGCGACAGTGACGACATCGTAGCTTTCATCAGGCAGGGGGAGATTCATCGCGTCTGCCTCCAGAACATGGCGCAGACCTCTTTTCTGTGCGATCTCCAGCATGGGGCGGCAGAAGTCACTGCCCAGTATGTGTAGCTCTGGCAGTGCCTTGCTGAGCGTCAATGCGAGGTCGCCTGTGCCTGTTGCGAGGTCAAGCAGTTTTTCAGCTTTCCACTCTGCAACGATGTCCACGACGCGTGCGCGCCAGCTGATGTCTATCCCCATGGAGAGGAGATGATTGGCTGTGACGTAGCGCGATGCTATGGAGCTAAACGCGCTGTGGACAAAGGCAGGGTCCTGCATAATAGTTTTTGTTTATTGAAGCTCAGCGACGAGAGCATCGCCAAATTCTGAGGTGGACAGGCAATGGCTATTGCTAATCATCTCGGCAAGGTCGGCTGTGACTGTCTTCTTGGTGATGACAGCGGCGAGCGCGCGCAAGATGCTGTCAGCTGCCTCTGTCCAGCCCATGTAGCGTAGCATCATCTCGGAAGAGAGGATGACGGAGGAGGGATTGGCAATGTTCTTTCCTGCTAGGTTGGGGGCAGTGCCGTGTGTGGCTTCAAAGACGGCATGTCCGCTGCTGTAGTTGATGTTGCCACCGGGGGCTATGCCTATGCCGCCCACCTGTGCCGCAAGTGCGTCAGAGCAGTAGTCGCCATTGAGGTTGAGGGTGGCGACGACAGAGTGTTCCTCGGGGTGGAGGAGGATTTCTTGCAAGAAGGCATCGCAGATGCAGTCTTTGATGATGAGACCGCAGGGAAGCTCTCTCCAAGGACCATTACCTATGGGCTTTGCGCCAAATTCCTTGTCTGCCAGCTCGTAACCCCAGTCACGGAAGCCGCCTTCGGTGAACTTCATGATATTGCCCTTGTGGACAAGGGTGAGGAAGGGTCGCTTGTTGTCAATGGCGTATTGGATGGCAGAGCGCACGAGGCGTTCTGTGCCCTCGCGGGAGACGGGCTTGATGCCGTAGGCGCAGCTGTCGGGGAAGCGCACCTTCTTGGCTCTCTCGGGGTGCGTGCTTTGCAGCCAGTTGTAGAACTCTGCGGCTTCTTCGCCCATGCTTTCAAACTCAATACCAGCGTAGATGTCCTCTGTGTTTTCGCGGAAAATGACCATGTCCACCTTCTCGGGATGCTTTACAGGGGTCTCGATGCCGTCAAAGTAGCAGACGGGGCGTACGCAGCAGTAGAGATCCAATCCCTGACGCAGGGCGACATTGAGGGAGCGTATGCCACCACCAACGGGTGTGGTGAGAGGCCCCTTGATGCCCACTAGATGGTCGCGGAAGGCTTCTACTGTCTCATCGGGCAGCCATGTGCCCAGCTCATCAAAGGCCTTTTGACCAGCGAGGACTTCTTTCCAAACGATGGCACGGCTGTCTCCATAGGCGGCTTTGACCGCGCTGTCTACAACGCGGGAGGCGGCTGCCCAGATGTCAGGGCCAGAGCCGTCACCAATGATAAAGGGAATGATGGGATGCGAGGGGACAGAGAGTCCCTGTGATGTCATGCTGATGGAGGAGGGGGTATTCATAAAATTACAGAGTGGGGATTTCTAATTTCTCGCGAGGCGAGATTTTGAGATGATTTTCGAGATGGATTTTTCACGAATTGATGGCTCAGAGTGTCCTCTGAGACGAAAATTCGGGGCAAATCCAGCCGAAAAGCACTCAAAAGATGGCTCGTGAAGTGATTTTGTTCATTTGCTTATTTTGAATGACGAGAATTTAGAAGTTCCCAGTGAGCTGCGCCTGTTCTGTTTAGGGCGCGGCAGTCAGGGCTTGGACTTCGCGGAGAACAAGGCTGCTGGATGGGTTGAGGGAGGTGATGCGTATATTGCTGATGACGATGGGTTGGTCTAGCTTCCACGCCTCGTAACCTTCCAGCGCGAAGCCCATTTCATTAAAGCTGCGGCTGATTCTTTGACCGTCTGCGCCTTCTATGTCAATGCGAAAGCCTCCTACTAGCTTGCCACCTGTGCTGGCAGAACCGCCACCGTAGACGACGATGGTGGAGATGCTGCTCGTGCTGGATATGTCGGCTTGCCACCACGCGGGATTGTTGTTGGAGTAGTTGGCTATGGACATTTGATCATCGTTGGCGAGGGAGCCGTCAATGGCGCGCTGCGCAGGATAGCTCTTATTGTAGCCACTTTGGGATGCTCTTGCATCGCTGGTGAGGATGTTACTAGAGCCCGCAGGGATGCTGTAGGGAGCGTGGTCATTGTTGACATCTGCTGGGATGACGATCACATTGGCTGGCGGTTCGGCAACAGTGCTTTGGACCGGGGCAGAGCTGCTGCTTTTTGCTGTTGGCGTAGCTGCGGCTGTGATGTTGGCTTTGTCGGTCTGGTTGCTCGCGATGAACAAGAAAATAGCAGCAAGCAGCACGGGAGGGACGAGGTAATAAAGATAGTCCGTTTGCGCGCTAGGGCGTGCAGTGGCTCTCGTCGCCTGACGCGCAGCGGCAGCAGGTTTTGGTGTCTCGGCCGCTTGTTGTTGGCGTCTGGATTTTTTTGGTCTTGCCATGGGAAAGAGTATTAAAAGCTGTTGTTACGCGAAATGTTATCATAAGCTTGATATTATAGCAATGTTGAAATTCGTCAGTCACGCTTTTCTCCATAGAACCCCACTATACGTTACCTAAAATGTATATTTATCATCTAATTTTGTCATTTCCTATCTTTTTTTGTTGACTTGCTTCCAGCTGTATGATATTGTATGCACAAGTAGAAGATTTCCTAGTATTATGATGCGAATATCGACAAAGGGCAGGTACGCGGTGCGATTGATGATGGATATCGCGCTGCATGACTCCGAGGGCTATGTGTCCTTGCGGGATGTTTCTAAACGTCAAGCTATTACGATTCGTTATTTGGAAATTGTCGTCTCTCCTCTCATTAAGAAATCTCTCTTGAAGAGCTTCCGCGGCAAGGATGGTGGTTACCGACTCGCCAAGCCCACTCAGGATTACACAATGTTGGAAATCATAGAATGCGTGGAGGGTGCTCTAGTCCCTGTTAGCTGTATGGCAAAGGCCGTTAATAGCTGCGCCATAGCAAACACCTGTGCAACTCTCCCCATGTGGGAGGGCTTTTACGAGGTGACAAAAAATTACTTTGGCTCTATCTCTCTGCAAGATATGCTCAACGATGAGAGGATAGTTGCGCCCTGCGTTGATTTGGATATGTAGCCTCGGCTATTTTTTGTCAGCTGCCGCCTCTTCCAATGCCATGATGGCGCCGCCGTGACCCTGTGCTGCCGCTTTTTTGTACCACTTAGCTGCTTCTTCTGCCTGTTCTTTCCAAGAATAGTATTGTCCTAGCTCAAACTGAGCCTCAGAATCACCTTTTTCTGCTGCTTTGGTGAACCAGTAGACAGCCTTCTCTACATCACGTTGCAGCCCATGCCCTGTTTTGTAACAATCGGCAAGTGCTGTTTGTGCGTAGACGTGACCTCCCTCAGCCGCTCGTTTGAGGTAAGGGATGGCCTTTTCTGGGCTCGGCTCAACTCCATCACCAAGGATATGCGCCATGCCTATGTTGCAGAGCGCAGCAATGTGGTTTTGCTCTGCGGCTTTTTTCCACCATTCAAGGGCAAGCTTGGGATTCTTTTCTACTCCATGTCCATGTAGGTAACAGTTGCCTAGGTTGTATTGTGCGCTAGCCATGCCCTGCTTGGCGGCTTTTTCATACCACAGTGCTGCTAGCTTGAGATTGCGCGCTACGCCCTTGCCCTCGTTATAGAGGCTGGCAAGATTGTATTGGGCGGTCACGTCCCCTGCCTCTGCTGATTTTTTCAACGAGGCGAACTTTTTTTCATCGGCTTTGGGGTCAAGTTCTGCAAGTTTTTGGGATATGGCGGCGGAGAGCTCATCATCCTTTGCTGAAAGGAAGGGGAGGGCGAGGAGGAGGGTGGTAATGGCGTAGGCTTTCATATACTACAATTTAGCAGAAGCTCCCTGCCAAAACAAGAAAAAAGCCTTGAAGTTTTAAAACTTCAAGGCTTTTTTAGTACCCCCTCGCGGACTCGAACCGCGGACAAACTGATTAAGAGTCAGCTGCTCTAACCAACTGAGCTAAGGAGGCGTTCCTATGGTTAGCACAATTAACTTACCTCTGAGTGTAGAAGAGCCGCTGGCCAGATTTGAACTGGCGACCCACGCATTACGAATGCGTTGCTCTACCCCTGAGCTACAGCGGCGAAGCTGCCTGGTGTGTGTGGCAGGATTATACAGATAGAGACATAATGTGGCAAGCTTTTTTTTGAAAAAAATATTACTTAAGTCACATATTGTCCCATTCCATCAACAATCATCCAGCCGCCGAGTAGGCTAAGTGCTACAGCTACAACGGATTCTATTCTGGTAAGGTTGTTTTGATAAAGTTGCCTCAGCGGACGCCATTGCAGCAGAATACTCCACAATGTCCATCCAAAGACATTGATGAGGGAGCATGCGATGACGAGACTGGGCTTGTACCAAGAGATGGATGTTCCGTATTTTTCCAATCCAATGGCGGTGATGCCACAGAAAAAGAGCATGAACTTCACATTAGTGATATTGGTCACATAGCCCTGTATAAAAAATGTCAGTGGCTTGTGTGTGAGCGTGTGATCAGGACGCTCTATATCATCCATGGCGGGTTGGCGACGGATGAGGATTTCTCTGACAATCTGGTAGGTCAGGTAGAGCATGTAGCAGCCCCCAATAACGAGGATGAGGGGACTCCATGATTGCTCTAGTATCCAGCTACCCCAGATACAAAAGATAGTTGCAAAGGTCGCAGCTGCTGCAGCAGTGCCCATCCCTAACAAAGAGCCGGCTTTCCATCCGCGCGTTAGCGCAGCTCGAAAGACTAGCACCACATCAGGTCCAGGGCTAAGCTGGCTGAGAAGCAGGATACCCGTTGCACCGCAGAGAGTGAATAGGGCTTCGTGCATGGTGGATTAGATGCAGAGTTTAAGAATTTCTAACACTTTTTCAGGCGTAACTAGCCCACGTTCTCCGAGATTCCAACCACGGTCGCGGAAGCGATCTACTATGGTAGCAAAACTCTCATCACCTATGCCGTAGTCGGATAGGTGTGTTTTGATGCCGAGACTTTCATAGAAGGCGCGCAGGGCAGCGATGCTGGCATCCACACGTTCTTCTTCTGTTCCCTCGGTGATATTCCAAAGACGCTCACCGTATTGGATGAGTCTTTCTTTTTTCTCCTCGCGCATGACGCTGAGCATGGCTGGGCCAACAATGGACAGGGTCACACCGTGGTCAAGTCCGTGCAGGGCAGTGAGCTCATGCCCAATCATGTGGGTAGCCCAGTCCTGTGGCACGCCCATGCCAATGATGCCGTTGAGCCCAAAGGTCGCACAGTACATGAAGTTAGCCATGCTGTCGTAGTCCTCTGTGTCCATGTTGAGGATGTCAGCGGCTTTTTCTTGCAGGGTGTGCAGGATGCCTTCGGCGAAGCGGTCTTGAAGACGGCTTTCGCTGGGGTAGGTGAGGTACTGCTCCAGAGTGTGGCAGTAGGTGTCAGCTACACCATTGGCGCGCTGGTTGAGGGGGATGCTGTAGCATACCTCGGGATCAAGGATGGAGAACTGGGGGTAATTCTTCGGGTTCAAGAAGGCGCGCTTTGCGTCCCTGTCCGCGCGTGATACGACAGCACCGCAGTTCATCTCAGAGCCTGTGGCAGGCAGCGTGAGCACCGTAGCCAAGGGCAGGGAGGTCGTGTTGGCGTAGAGTGAGCTATCCTCCATAAAGTCCCATGGATCTGCGGTTTCAGTGTAACCTGCGGCTGTCGCGATGAACTTGGTGCCATCAATGACAGAACCACCGCCTACTGCTAGTAGCATGTCTATACCTTGCTCCCTAACAATATCAACCGCCTTCATCAGCGTGCTGTATTGTGGGTTGGGTTCTATGCCGCCAAACTCTGTGACCTGATAGCCTGCAAGGGCTTCTTTGACCTGGGCGTAGACACCATTTTTCATGATGCTGCCACCGCCGTAGGTCAGGAGGATTTTTTTGTCCTTGCTGATTTCTTTCGCAAGGCTAGCAATCTGACCTTTCCCAAAAATGAGTTTGGTCGGATTGCAAAATGAGAAATTTTCCATATCTCAATTGTAGCTTGAAGCTTTTATTACATGGTCATACCGCCGTCACAGACAAGCACCTGACCAGTCATGTAACGAGCCTCGTCAGAGGCAAGGTAGAGGGCGCAGTTGGCAATGTCTTCGGGCTTGCCCATGTCCTTCATAGGGATGCGGGAAAGGATGGCTTCCTTGGCGGCTTCGGGGATGGCATCTGTCATCTCTGTGGCGATAAAGCCAGGGGCGATGACATTGCAGGTGACCTGACGGGAGGCGAGCTCCAGTGCCATGGACTTGCTAAAGCCGATGAGACCTGCCTTGGAGGCAGCGTAGTTGGATTGACCAAAATTGCCAGTGATGCCAACAACAGAACCCATGTTGATGATGCGCCCTGCGGGGCTCTTCATGAGGGTACGCATGAGGGCTTTGACAAAGAGGAAAACGCTCTTGAGATTGGTGTCCATGACAGCATCCCAGTCGCTTTCCTTCATGCGCATGAGGAGTCCATCCTTGGTGATACCCGCGTTGTTGACCAAGATGTCAATGCTGGGGTAGCTGCTGAGGATGTCTTTGACGCAGCTGTCAACAGCTGCTGCATCAGCTACGTCGCAGGGGTAGGCGACGCAGGAGTCGGGATAAGTGGCATTGATTGATTCTGCGGCCTGACCGCAGCTGTCGGGGTTGCGGGAGATGAGGATGACTTTTGCACCCTCTTGCGCGAATCGCTCCGCGACTGCTTGGCCAATACCGCGGCCAGCACCTGTTACAATGGCAGTTTTGCCTTCAAGACGTTTCATGGCTCTATTATAGATAGAGGAACGCGACTAGCAAGAGAAAAAATTGCGCGCGTGCAACTCTTCTTATGGACAGAGGTTTTTGTGCCTGATATACTAGGCATGTATGAAAAATTTTTTATATGTTACTGTAGGCCTTGCAGCGATATCGCAAAGTGCTTTTGCTGTTGATTTTCAAGAAATGGCAGATAGTGCAACGCGCGCAGCTAATCTTGTTATTGAGGTGGGTGAGATTTGCCAAGAGGCATTGGATACCAAGATAAGTGAGGAGCAAGCTGTAGAGAAAATTAAACCAGTTATAGATAAATTATTTAAAGAAATCGAAAAAACCGAAAACATGAGGCAGATTGCGGAAAAAGAGGGAATCATTGATGAATTTCGCAAAAAGGCAGCAGAATTCGAGAAAAGCGAAGAAGGAATCAAGCTAGAACAGAAGATGGGTTGGGGCGTATTGCAAATCACACAAGCTAGCGAAAAGTTCGAAGAGCTGAGCAAGGTTCTTAAGCCCTTTATTGAATGGCTCGGTTAATGCCGAATCTTATATTGTTGCGTCACTCTTGCAGCAAAAAATCACACGCATGCAACTCTTAGCATGGACAGATGACTTTGTGTCTGATATACTAGGCACATATGAAGGGTCTTTTATTTTTTGCTGCAGGCGTTGCCGTCGTGTCGCAAAGAGCAATTTTTTATCATGATAGTCGACCATAAATCCCTCTCCGCGTGGAGAAAACGCGCAATGCAGCAGCCTGCAACCCGCACAGTTCTTGACCTGGAGGCAGATAGCCTACATCGTCACTCAGAGCGACTCTGTCTCATACAGTACGCTGATGTTGATGGTGTGGAGCTCATCGACCCTCTGTGCATAGAGGACATGCGACCCTTTGTCCTCTGGATGGAGGAGACACAGATATGGATGCATGGTGCAGACTATGACATGAGCCTACTCTTACAGAGTTACGGGGCATTGCCTGCAATGATACTAGACACACAGGTAGCAGCCCGACTCTTGGGTTACAAGCAATTTGGACTTGCAGGGCTAGTAGAACAACTTTTTGGAGTGGTACTGAGCAAGAAAAATCAGAAAGCCGACTGGGGAAAACGCCCCATCTCCCCCTCCATGGAGGAATATGCCAAGAGCGACGTGATACACATGTTACCCATGGCAGACATCTTTGTTGCCGCCTTGCAGGAAAAGGGACGTCATGGCTGGTTTATGGAGTGCTGTGAAAGCCTCATGGAAAAAGCACGCCAGCGTCATGCAAACCCTGATACAGAGCCATGGAGAATCAAGGGCTCTGGACGACTTAATGGGCGAGGACTTGCGGCATTGCGAGCCCTTTGGACATGGCGTGACAGAGAGGCAGCGGCTTGGGACAAGCCCTCCTTCATGGTTTGCTCTAACAACGACCTGTTGGAGTGGAGTAACGCCCTGCAGCAATTCCGAACAGTGGGAGCGAAGCGCAACTTTCATCAGCAGCGCAGCCAGAGATTTTATAAGGTCATAGACCAATTTCATGCGATGGACGAGGAGGACTATCCGAAGCGACCCAAGCGCGTGATGCGTAGAATAGATGATCAGTTTGAGACGAGAGTGGAGAGCTGGTTGGAGAAGCGCAATGCGATATGTGAGGAATTGGATATTGAGGTATCGCTTCTTGCGACGCGCAATCAGGTAGAGGCGATAGCCTTGGATGAGGAGCAGGGCATGGGAGAGCTCATGAACTGGCAGAGGGAGCTGTTTGCGCGATAAGGGCAGCGTCTTCCTGCGCTTTGCGTTCGAGGAGATCCCCAAGAACTCAGTTCTTGGGCGGGTG
>CAYJON010000080.1:0-11387 GCA_964371795.1 uncultured Akkermansia sp.
GCTTTTGGAAAAGAGAAAATTGGCGGCAATTTTTATTACAACATCAATTACCGTAGCTACCAGCCCGACACAAAGGTGGAAAGCTTTACTAAGGAAACGCCTCATCTGCTCCAAGACTTTATCAAGAGTACGAATAGCGCGCTTCTCGCCCAAGATTCGTTTCAAAGGGAGCTAAAGCATGATATTAATCTTGCGCCAGAGAAGGAAGAGAGCTTTACATTCTCCGAGAGAGACAGTGCCATTGCTGGTATTACGCTGAGTGTGGATGCGAAAGATGTACCACAGGCTCTGCGCTCCACCATTATTAGCATGAGCTTTGATGGGCAAAATACGGTTTGGGTGCCGATTGGTGATTTCTTCACGGCGGGTTATCATCTCAATGAGACCAAGACGTGGAGAACTCGAATTAATCCTACCACCAAGATGATGAGCTGCAACTGGGTAATGCCTTATCAGGAGGAATGCCGCATTAGCTTTATCAACTTGGGAGAGCAGGATGTTCGTATAAAGGCGGCTGTGGCGACTACGCCCTATCTGTGGGACAAGGAGCGCAGCATGTATTTTGGGGCTTCATGGTTTCAGCTCAGTGGTATTTCTACTGGTGAGGGTGCGCGCAATATGAATGGAGATTTCAATAAGCCGCAGGATATCAATTTTGTGACCCTACAAGGGAAAGGTGTTTATGTGGGCGATGCCCTTACTGTATACAACACAGCTCCTGCTGGTAATATGGCATGGTGGGGCGAGGGGGATGAGAAAGTCTATGTGGATGGAGAGAGTTTCCCTTCCCACTTTGGTACAGGTAGCGAGGATTACTATGGCTACGCGTGGTGTAGGGCAGAGCGCTTCAACCATCCCTTTATTGCTCAACCAGCGGGTGAGGGCAATCTCACCCCCGGTTATACGGTGAATAGCCGCTTCCGTGCCTTAGATGCCATCCCCTTCACCAAGAGTCTCCAGTTTGATATGGAGCTGTGGCATTGGACTGGGGTCAAGGTGAATTACGCCCCTGTCACCTTTTATTACATCTTTGCTGGTACGAAGAGTAACATCCTGCCCGATATCAAAGCTGCGCAGCATCCAGTCGCTCGAAGTATTGAAGATGTGGTAAGTGAATAACAAAAAAGTGTTTTCGTAAAAAAAAGAGCAGGGAGAATATTTTCTCCCTGCTCGAAATGTGTGGTGATTAAACGCGTGGTTTAATGACGGCCGCTTCTTCCTCCGCGAGAGGAATGGTTGCTACTGTTAGTGCGAGTAGAGGGACGTGGTGAGCTGTTGATTTTGGTGTTGTTTTGCACACGTGGTTGGCTGTTGCTCTGTGTGCGATGATTGGTGTTGATCTTCGTGTTGTTCTGTGTGCGATGATTGGTGTTAATCCTCGTGTTGTTCTGTGTGCGATGATTGGTGTTAATCCTCGTGTTGTTCTGTGTGCGATGGTTGTTGTTAATCTTCGTGTTGTTCTGTACGCGATGGTTGTTGTTAATCTTCGTGTTGTTCTGTACACGATGATTATTATTTATTTGCGTATTACGGTGAACATTCTTGTTGTTGTTGATAATTGTCGTGTTGTTGTTTACGACCTTGTTAGGACCCTTGCTGGGTTTAAAGTGCTGTGCAGGGTGACGATTGATGGCCGCATTCTTGCCGCCTGCGGGGCGGTATGATGGCCTATGCCCCTTGGGATAACGAGGTGGTGCATGGTGATGATGCACATGCACTGGATAGCGCCAAGAGCCACGGTACCAATCTGCATAACCCCAGTCAGGTACGATGCATGCTGCCGTGATAGCTGCTGCTGTAAAGATTGCTGCACCAGCAGCTGTGTAAGCATAGACTGGTTGACCATAGGAATATCCATAGATGGGAATACCTGCTGCGTCGTAGCTAGCATTAGTCCATGCCACGTTCGATTGATAACTGACTTGTGTGCCCACTGGGACTCCGTAGGCTGAAGATGTGTAAACAGACCCTCCGACCGTGGGGTAGTAGTAGCAAGAACTGAATGCAAGTGCTGAAAGCGCTGCTAAAGCAGCAAATCGTGGTGTTTTTTTCATAATAAGTACTCTCTATGTTGAGGTAATGATGCATATGTTAACAGAGAGAAATATAGCTGTCAATCATATTTTTCTAGTCGCTTTTTTGAGTTTTTTGTCAAAATTTGCATAATTTGAACGTTTTTTGTTCAAAATTTGCATAAAAAGAGCTCTTTTGACGCATTTTGAGACATTTTTCAGAATTGTCATAATTTTTCAAAAGATACCTCAAATCGCCCTCCGAGTTAAGGATTGCAAAAATATTTATTATCTATTGAAAGTCAGTAAGTAATTGCGAATGACGTAAAAATATATAACATTGTCGATTATGTAACAAAATATTCTTTGTGATGCGTGGTAAAAAATTCAATAAAGAACAAATTATATACAACTTGCCTTATTGAAGCTTTAATATAAGCGATATGAATAATGTTATACTAATCGAATTTTCTAACTAAAAAAAATTGATGATAGTATTTTTTTTCTTGACAGAATAGAGAAGTGCTCCAATAGTTATGCTTGAAAATGATATTAAGTGCTCACTATAAATGTAAAATGAATAATGCAAATATTCGTGAAAAAGTAATTATAAGCATGACTCTTGCATTTGTATTTGATTTACACTGATTGTAAAGATAATACATCGCCATATGGGGCGATTGACAATAAGCGTTTAGTGACTTTACCTGATGAGAATTCTGCAATGCGACCCACGCTGCGATCGACTATCCTCTACGTAGATGATGTGTTCTCCCTTAGTGGCTAAGGCGAACCATTCGTCACCGCGTCTTTCTAATCGCATACTGCGACAAAACCAGCGCGCGTGATGCGGATTGATGGTACTACGCAGGGGGAGGAGTAGGGGCTCTTGCACGTTTCCTGAGAGGGTGATGACTGTGCCATCTGCTGGCATGAGGACTCTGGGCGCGCGGTTGAGATCTCTGTCGTAGTCTATAGCGTACATCTTTTTCGCCACATTACCCTGTGGATTGAGCCAGTCTAGGTACTCAATGGGGAGTAGGGCTCGCCCTTCCTCATCATAGTCCGCGGGGTTGGAGATGTCGGGGACTTGCTCTTCTGTCATCCACTCTGTTACAAGGTAATTGTCGGGGTTGTCGCAAAGCTTTCCTGTGCGCTTGTCCACGCTGTGTTCCTGCAATCCATCGGGTCTAGCAAAGGGGGTGATGGGGGCATTCTCATGCAAAAAGGACATCACGCGTTGGAAAATAGGCCCTGCTCCCGTCAGACCACTCACGTCCCTCATGGGGCTTTGGTCAAAGTTGCCCGCCCAGACCGCCACTGTGTAAAGCGGTGTGTAGCCCACGCACCAGTTGTCGCGAAAGTCAGAGGATGTCCCTGTCTTTACCGCGCAGGGAAAGCTGAATCGCAGGTTATCTGCCCTGCCCATGCTGGGTATTCTCGCATCGTTATCGCTAAGCATGTCACTGATTTGGTAAACATAGCGTGGGTCAAGCAGGGCGCGTGGCTGGGGCTCGCTATCATCTAAATGATCGCGTAGTGGCAGCGCGTAGCCTCCACGTGCCAGTGTGCTAAAGGCGGCAGCCTGTTCTCTGAGGCTGACATGGGCGTTGCCAATGGCGAGGCCTAATCCGTATTTATCCTCTTCTATCTCATAACCCAGCTCTGCCAGTAGGCGGAGGAGAGCGCTCTCCCCGCCGTGATTATTGAGGGCAAGCAGGGCAGGGATATTCTGAGAGCAGGCCAGTGCTGTGCGCATGGAGATGGGGCCAAGGAAGAGATTGTTAAAATTGCTGGGTGCCTCAATGCCGCTGGAGTCGGGGAAGGAGGTGGGAATATCCGCGTAGATGCTGCTAGGTTGCTCTCCTGCGCGCAGGGCGAGCAGGTAGACAAAGGGTTTTAGCGTGGAGCCCGCAGAGCGTCTGATACGCGTTCCATCCATCTGTCCCCCCCTTGGGTCAAGCGGGTTTGCGCTGGCGATGCTGGCTATCACCTCACCTGTTGCATTGTCGATGACAATGAGGGCAGCTTGCTGCACATTGCGTGTTTGCAGTGCAGATATCTCCTGCTGCACCACCTCGTAGGCGTAGTTTTGTAGAATGGGGTCTATTGCAAGGCGACCAGTGGTCTTTTTGAGGTGCGGGGGCAGATTGTCTACGGGGCGTTGGAGTCCTAGTGACTGTTCGCTGGGGATGCTCTCACCGAGGAGATTGAGAATGCGATCCCGCGCAGCGCGGGCGCGATCGGGGTGACGGAAGGGGTTGTAACGCGTTGGGGATTGGAGCTGCGCAATGAGCAAAGCGGCCTCTGGCGCGTTGAGATCGCGGGCATCCTTGTTAAAATAATAGCGAGCAGCCGTCTGTATCCCACGGCATAGGTTGCCAAAGTCCGCGTGGTTGAGGTAGGCGCGCAGCAGTTCTTCCTTGCTGTAGCTCATCTCCAGTCGTCGTGCAAGCAGTGCTTCATGCAGCTTTGTCTTGAGCCCTCTTTCAGGGGCAGAGAGCGACATCTTGGCTAGCTGCATCGTGATGGTCGAAGCCCCACTGCGGCGCGCAGAGCCTGTCATGTTCTGGTACAAAGCGCGGCCAATGGCAAGAAAATCCACGCCTATATGGGTGAGGAATCTCTTGTCCTCGCTTGCCAGCAGCGCACGCTGCACCATGGGTGGGATGGGCTCATCGGTAGGCAAGGGTTCTTGCCTGTAGTGATCTGCCTGTGGCAGGTAGGTCAGCCACTGTCCCTGCCTATCATAAATAGCCGTCGTGGGCAATTCCTCACGGGGGAGGCAAGGTGTGCTTAGGTAAAAGGGGAAGAGTAGTGCCAGCCCCAAGACAAGCAGGAGGAGCAAAGCAAGCAGTATTTGAACGCGAAAGTGGACAAAAAAGCTCTTCATACCCAATATCTTTGCAATAAATAAGGGGAGAGAAGATGCTCTCTTCTCCCCCCCCTATGCTAGTTGTTAAATTGATTAGTTGTTGTTCATGTTCAACTGATAGAAGGGCTTATTATTCTCTGGATTGAGAATAGCAAAGGCCTCGCGGTGTATGGAGGGGTCAGAGCGGAATATCAGACGACCCGTGCACTGACGCTCCAGTTCCATGAGCAACTTGCTGTCCTCATTCTTGAAGCGGGAGAGCACATCGCTGTTCACCACAACAATCATGTCACCAACATTCTCGCGGTGCTTCATAATCATGGCCTTAATCTGTCGTTGGATTTCCACACTCATGGTCATCACGCTCTTGATACGGCCGCTGCCGTGGCAGTAGGGGCAGTTATCATTCACGTAGTCGAGCAGGGATTCATTGATGCGCTGACGCGTCATCTCCATGAGACCTATGGGGGTAATGGGCATGACCTGAGTCTTTGCCTTATCGCGTCGCAGAGCCTCCTTCATGGTCTTGTACACAGCGAGTTGGTCCTTTCTGTGACGCATGTCGATGAAGTCAACAACCACCAGACCACCAATGTTGCGCAGGCGTAGCTGGCGTGCAATCTCGCGCGCTGACTCAATGTTGGTCTCCAGAATGGTCTTGTCCAAATCTTTGTTGCCCTTATTGCGACCCGTGTTGATGTCGATGGAGATAAGTGCCTCTGTCTCATCAATCACTAGATAGCCACCGCAGGGGAGAATCACCTGACGTTGGAAGGCCTCGTTAATCTGCTTTTGCACGCCCAGTTCTTCAAAAATGGGCGCACGCGTTGCGAGGTGCTGGATATAACGCTTTGAACGTCGGGAAATACTACCAGCAATCTCCTGCATCTTCTGCGTTGTCTCCTGATTATCACAGATGATGTAATCCACATTGTCGGTGAGGAAGTCACGTGCCGTGCGCTCGATGAGGTCGGGTTCTCTGTAGACGGCAATGGGTGCGGGCTTTGCGTTGCACTTGTCCTCTACATCTTCCCATTGCTGCAAGAGCATGGCCAAATCGCGGACAAAGTGGCGGAATCTCTGACCCTGTGCCACAGTGCGCATAATAATACCCATGCCCTCGGGGACATTGAGCTTTTGCACAATCTTGCGCAGGCGTTGGCGTTCTTTGGGGTCATCAATCTTGCGCGAGATGCCGAACTGATCGGTAAAGGGCATCAAGACAATGTAGCGACCCGCCAAGGAGATATTAGTTGTTACGCGAGGACCTTTGGAGCTGATAGAGCCCTTTGTCACCTGTACCATGATTTCGGAACCAATGGGGTAGATGTCAGGTATGTCCTTGCTGGTGATTTTCTTTTGCTTCTTTTTGGGGCGACCTTCGCGGTGGATTTCTTCTAGGGAAGAATCCAGTGCCAGCGGGAGGGCATCCCAGAAGTGGAGGAAGGCATTTTTGTCGTAGCCTATGTCGACGAACATGGCCTTGAGACCCGGTTCAATATTTTTAACCCTGCCCTTGAAAATACCGCCGACGATGTTGTTTTCGCCCTCGCGTTCAATGCTGTATTCTTCTAATACACCATTTTCGAGAGTGGCTACTCGGCGTTCAAGTTTTTCGGAGTTAATGACGATGGTTGTGCCTTGCATGGGGTTGCATTGACCAAACCCAAACAAGCGCTTCACGGAATGAATCATTTTGGATAAAAAAGACAAAATTGTTGTAAATAGGTTAAGATTTGCTATCTCTCATGCTTGAGAAATATCAATCATACTTTTTAAATTAAAAGAGAGCTGTACTAGTCGTTGAATACAACCTCAAATTCTTGCAGATACTTTCCAGTCCCTTCAGCGACAGCACCCAATGGGTCATCGGCGATGAAGATAGGAAGTCCTGTCTGCTCATGCAATAGATCGCTGAGACCACGCAGCAGAGCCCCACCACCAGCAACCGTGATACCCCTGTCGTAGAGGTCACTAGCCAGTTCTGGCGGGCAATGGTCCAAGGTCTGACGAACCGCATTGACAATGATGTCAAGCTTGTCGAGCAGAGCCTCACGAATCTCTTGAGAATGAACTGTCACCGTCTTGGGCAAGCCCGTTCCACGGTCACGCCCCTTCACCTCCATGCTCAACTCCTGCGGAAGGGGGTGAGCAGAGCCTATGTTAATCTTGATATCCTCGGCCGTACGGGGGCCAATATGAAGATTATGCCCTTGGAGCATATGACGGATAATGGTGTCGTCGAGGGCATCGCCACCGCACTTTTCTGATTGACTGTAAACAATGCCAGAAAGTGAAATGATGGCTACCTCTGTTGTTCCGCCGCCAATATCCACAATCATGTTACCAACAGGCTCGGATATAGGAAGTCCCACACCTATAGCAGCAGCCATGGGCTCCTCTATCAGTTGAACCTTGCTAGCACCTGCATTGTAGGCAGATTCCTCAATGGCGCGGCGTTCTACCTCTGTGATGCCACTGGGATGGGCGATGAGAATGCGTGGTCCACGCAGACGACGATGTTGAGTTGCCTTCTTGATAAAGTGGCGGATCATTTGCTCTGCCACTTCAAAGTCAGCGATAACCCCTTCCTTGAGGGGGCGTATGGCTACAACGCTACCGGGGGTACGCCCCACCATGCGCTTGGCCTCTTCTCCTACAGCCTTCACGGCATTGCCCTTGATGGCAACAACGGAGGACTCGCGGAGCACGATACCCTCATTCTTGATATAGATGAGGGTATTAGCTGTGCCTAAGTCTATCCCTATATCGCAGGAAAGCCAAGCACTGAGTTTTTTGAATAATCGAAACATTTTGTAAAAAAGGTTATAGTTAAGTAATAGGATGCACTCCAAGAACCTCCACCTGCTCATCCGTTTCAAGGGAATTGAGTTTTAATAAGATAGAGATAATTAGATGCAAGAAGGTATAAAATCGTTCCCTATTACACGCGTGAGTTTACACCCCGTAATGCCCCATGTCAAGCGCATAATATGAAATGTGTGCTTGACACAGCTAATGTGATACTTTAACTTTGTGACTATGCCGTCTTTTTCCAAGAAAAGCTCAGCGAAGCTTATTGCACTGCTCTTTATCGCTTTCTTTTTGCCTTCCTGTGTTTCTCTTAACTCCAGTGGGCGTCTTGCCTATGTACTGAGCGGTAGGGTGACGGAATGTTCTGACTCCTGCGACTTCGATGACTGGGATCTGATGAAGAACGAGGTCTTAGAATTGCAGTGCAAGGATGGCAGCGTCAGCTACCTTGCACTCTTTCGCATGACGATAAAAAGCAAGGCGAATCCATGGATAGTGGTTACAAATGATCCTATTCATGGTTGGAGAAAGGAGATTGGAAAGGCGGAAGAACGCAATGTTGGACCTAGGATGTACTATCTTCCATTACTTGCCTCGCAGAGTTTCGCAGGAGGGGAGAGCGAGCAAAGAGCATTTTTGGCGAAGTTGGGCATCAATTGCCCCAAGAAGGCGCTCTTGGCATCACCCAGTGCCGTCGCGGCTGAATAGGATTTTTTATGCAACCTGCCATCGCCATCATTGCAGTTATTCTTGTCGTTACTGTTATTGTTATTTATTACAAGCGTCAGACAGATAAAAAGCTGCAAGAGTGGAAGCAGGCCTGCCAGAGCCTTCAAGCACGGCGATGGGAAGAATGCAGCCACTTGCTATCACGATGCACGGCTATGGGCGAGATAGAAAATCACCTACTCCTTGCCTACGTCAATATCCGCCTAGGTAGAATCCCAGTAGCTATCTAATATCTACAATATCTGGAAAGGAACAAAGAGGATTTATTTATCAATGGAGAATTGCTCGGAGAGCTTCTCAGCTACCTCAGAGCTAACACCACACCGCAACAGCCAGCAGAGCACTATGCGAAGCTCGCTACGCAGCACTATGACGAAGCCATGCGACCCATCGACGTGCCGCTCCATACCGATGAAGGAATAGAGTTACACAATCTGAGATTTGAACAGGCGCTTAACTGTACTCTCTATGAATGTATCCTCGCCCAATATGCACCCATGCTGCAACGCGATGCATTCAACCCTATTCTCGATGAGGATGGCATACTTTTTGATTGGCTCTATAGTTTGCGTGTGAGTACGATTAGTTAGAGAAAGGCTCTTCGTACTAGATTTTTTATCATCTAGTGAATTGACTACTATCGTGGTAGTATTGTGTATGACAAAATAAATTATTTTTTTGTTGTTTTCCTATTGATTTAGTGTAGTATCTGGCGACGCCTTAATCGTGCGTACCTAACTATCCCAAAATTAAATGAAAATTACGTCAAAAACGATACGGAATTCACTTGCCGCACTTGCTGCTATCCTTTCTCTGCACAGTGTTTCACTAGGCAGTGAGACTCTCATATTCGATCAAGATAATGCGCTTGTCGATTTTAATGTTGATGCTACCGTTGCTGCGGGGACTTCTTTGTCTGGCGTGATCGTGGAATCTAGTACACTGCTGGATCGTGCGCTTTCTGGGACGATTAATGTGGATAACCTTAACTCCACTCAACCCGATGATTATAATGCCTATGAAAGTCTTTTTGGTTTAAATCTGGCAGAAAATGCAGCCAATGCGCAGTACACGATAGATAATCTGAACGTTTTCATTACTTCCGCGGGGACTCACTCCTCCAGCGCGGCTCAAACAGTTGTGGGCATCCAGTATAATGGCACTGAGGATATGGGTGATATTCGTAACACTCAAATCACCATCAAGGATGACATTGTTTCCACAGCTGGCTATCCCAATACAGGCGCAGAGGGTATCTACGGTATCAATGCGCAGAATGCTACAATCAATTCCTTTGATAGCGCAAGTCGTATCGATATCTCAACCCGTGATGACAACGGTGCTATCAGTGGCAGCGTATTTGGTATACGCGCACAGAATATAGAGAGCTTTGCTGGCACGATTGATATCGTAGCTGACATGGGCACAAGTAAAGCCAATGTGTACGGTATCGCGTTGCAATCTGCTAATGATAGCGCGCAGCCCAGCAATATTGCTGGTACCATCATTATAGAGAATACTGGATTGTCATCAGATACAACAGGTCTCAATATTGAGGGCAGTTCTCTGACCTCTAGTACGATTTCTACAAACATCACGCTCAATAACTCCCTCATTCCCGCAGGCGACAAATCCATGACTGGTATCAGCCTTGTCAACAGTGAGGTGGGTACAATCAGCTCTGTTATTCAAGTGACAGGTAATTCTGCTTCTACATACGGTATACGCAGCAATCCCTTGGGATATAGTGAAAAGAATTACATCGGCACTCTCTCTTCTCAGATAACGCTGAATAGCAATTACACGTCCGACTATTCTGGTACGACTTTTGCGACGGGTGTGGATCTACGTCTCAGCGGATTTGGTAGCATCACGAGTGATAATTCCATCGATGTAGAGGGAACGACAGCAGGTGTTGGTTTGAGCCTCTCTATCCATGCCCAAGACCCCAACCCTGCCGTTGAAAGCGGCTCTATAGGTGGTAACATCACCGTGCACACGCAGGACACAGTTCATATGATGAATCAAGCTGCCGCTGCAGAAGAATCGCTTCACTACAAATCCACAGCCGCACTTCGCGTTGTAGACCAATCACGCTTTGCTTATGCGCGAGAAGCCACACTAAATTTCGCGGATGGCTTGAATCTATCTGCCACAGTGGGTGATAATGCAGAGAGCTACGGTGATGCTCTCTACTTCAACACAGGTTCTCTCAATATCAAGGCTAGTTCTGATACGGCAAAGATTTATGTGACAGGTGATATATCGGGTGCTAATGAGTTCATCCGCAGCTCTGGCAAGCTGACCTTTGAAAATGGTGAGTACGATGTGAGCTCTGCCTCTTGGTTTGTCAGCGAAGTGGGCTTGGGCAACAAGGCGACTCGCAGCACGACACAGATTAATCTCAATGATAGCACAAGATTCGTAGATACAGCGAAGCTGAGTTTCCATGTGAACTCGGAATCATCTCACTCTCAGATAGCCCTTGCGCCTGACCATAACGTTAATCTTTCCAGCCTCACGGAAATCAATGTGAGCCTGAGCGCAGATTTGCTGAATCAGGATATTTTTACAGTCGTGCTGATTGATGGCATGATCACTAGTGATGAGCCAACTTCCTTCACCCTACACTTGGAGGACTTGGATCTTGTCGGCGATCTTGATACGGTGGATGTATGGCTGAATGGTGAAAAGTATGACTACACAGTAGGTGGACTCACTCTGGATTTGCAAGGCAGTGATTACACCCTCGCTCTTTCACGTGGGCTTGATCATACCCTTCCTCCGTCACCCATTGTTCCAGAGCCTAGCACTGCTACCCTTAGCCTGTTAGCACTTGCGGGCTTCTTGGCACGCCGCCGTCGCTCTCAGAAAGTTTAAATAGAGGATACATACAAAACGAAAAAGCCCGCATAGCAATTCACGCTATGCGGGCTTTCTATTTGATGTGATTAGTC
>CAYJON010000081.1:0-11364 GCA_964371795.1 uncultured Akkermansia sp.
GCTGAACAAGATGAACGCAGCGAAGAAGAAAAAGCCGCCCATCGCGCCCGCAGCATTCTTGAAATGAGCCTCGATGAAGAGGACGGTCTTCCTGCCAACCTGCGCCGCAACCGCCCTGTTGAAAAAGATTATTAATACAACCACCCACCCCATTATTTCCCTTTTCCATTTTTTGATATGAAAAAGCACCCCATCCTCACCCCCTTCTTATCCCTTGCCCTCTGCTTTTTACTGCTAGTCAGCAGTCTCATGGCGGCAGAAATCACCCCCGTATGGTCAACCCGTGTTGCCCTACCGGGGGAGCCTGTCACGCTCTACATTGTCAGCCCGCAGGGGCGCACAACCCCCTTTGAAATTGAGAAGTACCCCGTTGCCAAAAATGCCTCCATAGAGCTAGAGAACTTTCGCAATATCACCCCCTACACCAACCCGCGTCAAGAACCGCTGCTGGTCCTCCCCATCATCGTCACCCCCAGTAGCTCTGGAGAGGTCAAGATAGATAATATCTCTCTGACCAACAGCAAGACAGGAGAAAAAATCAGCCTAGCCATCCCCCCGCTGCGCGTCCTCCCCTTCTCCTCCATCAAGTGGTATGAAAACCCCATTCCCTACGGCGCGCTGTGGTACATTGAGAAAGATGACCCCTATGTCAATGAATCTGTTAAGGTTCATCTAAAGATTTTGCTCCCCCGTGGCGTGAGCTTGGAAGGCATCCCCCCCATCCAAGCCGAAGGCCTACTCAGCACCCCCTTCAACCTATCACTGCGCGGTGATATGTCGCAATTCCAGCAGAGTGCAATCAATCGCGCTGTGGTCAAATCCCGCGACAACTTCTGGCAGGCCTATGACCTCCAAAGCCTCGTCACACCCACCCGCTCTGGCAAGAGTAGTGCCACAGGCAAGATAGGCGTCGCATGGTCTCGCTCTCCGCTGACCATACAGCGTGAAGAACTGCCCATCCCTGCCCTCACCCTCAATGCCTTTCCCCTGCCCTTGGGCGCACCCGCTAGCTTTGAAAATGAGGTAGGCGACTACAGCATCACCGCCACCAGCGATGCCAAGTACCTCGCCATCAATGAGCCCATTGATGTCAGCATACGCATCAGCGGCACAGGCAATCTGCAAGCAGTCCCCTGTCCCCAGCTCTCCACGCCCGATGACTGGAAGGTCTTGCCCGCCAAGATGGAGCTGGAAACCGATGTCAGCGGTCAGGTCACAGCCGTCACCTACAACCAGATGATACGCCCCATACGTGAGGTAGGAGCCATCCCATCCTTTGCGATGAGCTACTTTAGCCCCAGCAAGCAGGAATACGCCACCACCCAGAGCAGCCCCATTCCCCTGCCTTGGCAGCAGAATGAAGAAACAGGCTCTGGCCTCGTTACCGGCCTCAGCGAAGCCCCCCCTGCTGGCACTGTGCCTGTTGCCGAGATGGTGGATATCTACGGCTTTCTCCCTGCAGAGATAGATGGTCAAATCAGCTTCAAATCACTGCCCACGTGGAGTTACTACCTCTTTTATGCCCCATGTGTCATCATTCTTCTCTACCTATTCATCTGCTGGATGATTAGAAAACGCGCAGCAAGCGCAGACACCCGCGCAACGGAAAAGGAACTGCGTCGCCTTGGCGGACTGCAAAACAACCTCGACTTCTTGCGCCAGACAGCAGCCTTTATTGAAAGCCACATCCCACGCGACAAACAGGACGACACCCTGCGCCAGAGCATCAAGCGACGCGATGAAGAGACATTCCGCCCCGATGCCAAGCCTGATATCAGCGATGCGGAGAAAAAAGACATACTCAGCCACATTGGTCGCGTGCTCAAGCAAGTCAGCAAAAGCAGCCTCCTGCTACTCCTCACCCTCCTCCTCCTGCCCCAGTTGAAGGCCAACAGCGCAAGCGACTATGATGAGCAGGCAGAACAACTCTACAAAAAGGGCGAGTACTCCGCCTCCGTAGCCGAACTCCAAAAAGGCATAGCATTACTAGACAAAGCCCCCGAAGCCCAAGGCAACAGCAGCAAAGCACGCCTCTACTACCACCTAGGCAATAGCTACTACAGACTGGGGCAGCCGGGCAAGGCGGCGCATGCTTATGCTCTTTCACTGAAGGAAAATCCCTCCCTCAACGAGGCACAGGCCAACATTTCCTTCATCCAGAGAAAGCAGGGAGCTCTCCTTGCCGACAACAAGACACAGGATGATATCTTCACCTACTTCTCCGCGCAGAGCCTCTGCCTGCTCAGCGTGATTGCAACAGCAGTGCTGCTCACCTGCATCGCCCTGCTTCTCCTCATCAAGAGTCGTCCCCAATACAGCATCAAGACCATTCTCGTGCTGAGTATCATCTTGACCCTCGCTTGCTCTGCCAACTGGATTTACTACTACACCAAGGAAGTCCCCCACGCCAGCATGCTAGAGCCCAAAGAAATAGCCTACATCATCAATGCCACCAACGCACGCAGTGCCGCTGACGAGGAGGGAAGCTCTCTCATACGCCTACCAGCCTCTACCCCTGTGCGCATCATCGCCAAACGCCCCACATGGAGCTACGTAGAATGCGAAAACGGCGTGCGAGGCTGGATAGAAAACAAGGATTACCTCACCCTCGCAGAAGAATCTTAATAATCAAATATTCTACGAATTGATACGATAACAGGGCAGGATTATTATCCTCTGCCCTGTTATTTCTATTGCGACAACTTCTGTGATTTATCTACTTTCAAAATAACTTGCTATCTCGTGGCAAAATGTTAATATAAATTCTCTAGGAAATTATCGCCTCTCACGCAAATACTAATCGCTTTGCTACTACATTATGAAAACTCGTCTACCATCATTTCTTCGTCATGCCCTTCTCGCGGTAATAACAGTAATACCTAGCTATACGCTCTTCATATCATCATTTTCCCATGCAGAATTAGATGAAGTGAAAGATAGACTCTGGCCTGTTTATACTATCGGTTGGGAACCTCATCCCAATGATGGTTATTGGGGGGAGATTCATGACAAGCTCTTTTCTGACTTTATAATTGCAACTGATACAAGCTTTACCAATTATGGCTCTCTCAGATCATTCGGCGGAGCTGCTATTAATTTGAATATAGCGATAACACCAAAATATGGTGTGGTCAGTTATTATTTCGATAATATCAGAAACAGTAGGTTTGAAGGCAATCAATATTTTGCGAAAGGTTCTCGAACTTCTATTGTCTCTGGGGGCGCGGTGTCCATAGCGGACTGTGTCGTAGGGCAATACTATGGTGCGGATACAGAAGTTCAAGGTATTTTCAGAAATACATTTACAAAGAATCTTTTACAGGCCTATGTCAATCTAGATTCTAGCGAAAAAGCAATGCAGGCTTATGGGGGGGCATTGTCACTGATGAGTAATAACCCTTACTCCACTTCTACAACAGCTTCTCATGGTCATGACCTCGAGGCATTTGTTGACATTATCTACGGCAATGACTTCGATGGGAATGTCGTACAAGGTACAGGCTTAGTAGGCGGGGGGGCTTTAGCCATCTTTGATATTTTTTACCACGAGGGCAATATACCCACAGTGAATAAAGGGATTGTGGGTAATAGCTTTGTATCCAATCATGCAATTAATCAAGATGAGGAAAAAAACGCTAGCAGTCATGATGCCTTTGCGCTTGGCGGTGCTATTTTTATCAATATAGCGGATACGCCCATCATTCAAGGCGAATTTAACAGTAATGAAGCCACCTCCTATTCCTCTAATTCATACTCTGGCGGGGGGGCTATTGCTTTATTAAACAATGCGACTCATATAGAAAATGTGGGCGTTTACTGGGAGACTAACGCAGACGTCACTACGAGGTATGAATCCTTGTTTAAGTCTAATACAGCCATTGCTTTTTTATCTACTGCTTTAGGTGGTGCTATTTTGGATCAGGGGATTAATAGCGAAGGCTCTCATTTAGGAGGGGCTTTTTTAACGAATATCGCTTCTGGAAAGCTTCAGGCTAGTGGAGGTGCGATCCATCTCGACAGTGCACAATATGCGAGTATTTCTGGTTATTTCATTAAAAATGAATCCATTAGTGCCAATATTGCCTCGGGCGGCGCAATCTCGCTCTACTCGGCGTCTAATGAGAATTTTGAGAAGATAATGGGTAATATTGTAGGTATCTTTCAAGAAAACAGAGTGAGCAATAAGTCTCTCAATTTTAATGACTATTCTTACGAAGATAGTTTAGATTATGCTTATGGTGGCGCTATTGCCTTCCGCCAATACGTCAAGGCTAGCAATCTCGAAATCCATATGATTGGCAACAGCCTTACTGCGGAGCAAGCCTACGGTGGGGCTATTTATATGAATAGTTCAGAGGCGGGGCATGTGTTTCAATATGAGAGTCTCGACAATCCAGCAGACTCCCATGTGTCGCCCTACGATGCCGCAGGCTCTAAATTGTTTGAAAATAATAAGGCCTATGGTACGCTAGGTGCCTACGGTGGGGCGGTCATGCTTATTGACTCCACTATTCTCTCCACCTCTGGTGACATCACAGGCAATGAGGCTCAAAGCGAGTCTGGCAGCGCGCTGGGTGGGGCTTTTCATCTGACGGCAGAGTCCACCATGGGCAATCACACAGGCAGCTTTACCCAGAATACGGTCATCTCCACCTCTGGCGCAGCAGAAGGCGGGGCACTCTACCTCTCGGGCAAGAGCAGCATGGGCGATATCTTGGGTGATATAAGCAATAACAAGAGCGAAGGACACTCCGCAGCTGCCGGTGCGGCCATCAGCCTCACAGGGGCTTCGTCTATCACGAGCATTACAGGCGACATCTCCTACAACACGGTCATCGCGCATAGTACGGAGGGCTCTGCCAACTCCAGCAATGCCAAAGGTGGTGCCTTGTCTTTGGAAAATGGCTCTTCTATAGGCAGCTTAATCGGTAGCACTATCGAGGGGAATTCTGTAAAAGGTTACGATGCAAGGGGTGGTGCTATCTACCTCTCAGGTGGCTCGCGCATTGATTCCATCTCTCACAGCATCATAAATAATGAAGTCATCGTTAGCTCTGATATCCTTACTGCTGATAGGGGTGGCGCGGTCTACAATGAGAATAGCCATATTGAGTTTAGCACCTACAGGGCAGATATTACGATAAAAGATAATGTAATCAAATACGGAAACTCCGTCACAAAGCAGTTTCTCTACAATACCGCCACCGATAGCAATTCTTATGCGGTCGCTGTATTTGATACAGCGATTAAGGCACCAGAAGGTCAACCCAGTGATGAATTTGACAATGACGCCCTGCGCTTTGACATCAACGTGTACGACTCCATTTCTGGCTCTGCTGAGTTTGTAGACAATCAGTTCATCTACATCAACCCCAATGATAATGGCTATGGTGTGGGGAAGTTTAATCTCTACAGCTCTATTCGCAACCAAACAGTCGTCATCAACTACGGTACGATTAGCACGCCCACTTACGAAGCAGGGAAGCGTGAGGAGCATTTCTACAACAGCCATGTCATTGTTGATGGCTTTAGCGCAGAGCTCAACCTCTATGAGAAGTTGCTTGATTCTGATAGCTCCTTGACGAATAAAGAAGGCTGGGTATATATGCACGGCAGCACTATTGATATTAAAAAAATCATCAATGATTCCAATATCCTTCAGCAAGGTGATTTTGTACTCAATACCTTCACCAGCTCCACCGCACAAAATGTGGAGGATGCGGGCTTGTGGCGCATTGGACCAAAGTTTCATTACCCCGAGGAGGCATTGGGCAATCAAGGCTACAGATTGACCATAGGAGAAAATGCCCTCATCTCCAGAAGCGACTCCAACAACACAGTCTATGGCTATCAGCAATTTTACATGGCACACAACTACGAGGGCTCGCTGCACGATCTGAGTCAATTGACCTTTGAAAATCTCGAAACCCTTGAAGAATTGCTGCTGAATGATGCCATCTCTTTCAATTTGCAGGTGCGCGCACTCGATGGTTCACAAGAACCCGGGCCGGACTCCAGTGATCCCAAAGAGAACGTCAAGTGGACATTTGCCTCATGGGAGGGCGGTGGTCGCCTCAGTGATGCGGCTCTTGCAAAATTGAAAAACCTGCTGACTATAGGGGCGCCTACTGGTTCTTACTTGGACTCTCAGCAGACCTATCTCTATTTAACAGAGAATGGCATCACCCTTCTCAATACGCCCAATCCGCTGCCCGTCATTGACGCCAAGTATACATTGAGCACGACAAACCCCAGCCCCTATCCTAGAAAAGCTGACCTCTCTATCCACCATTACGACAGCGGGACAACTACTCTTACGGCAGAAGATAATTTTGTAATCATAGAGGACACCCTAGGTGATGACCTCAACCTCACAGGGCCTGATGCAAAGTTTGCTCACTATGTTTGGCAGCAAGACACGGAGTCAGGATCATTGTACCTGCAATACACTGACCCAGATGCCCCCTTCCAGCTCATTGCCGATGTGAAGGCATTTGGTCTAGGCACACAAGAAGATGCCAATAGTGATATATACATTCAATCTTATGTCGATTTAAAAGGCTATTCCTTTAAAAACGAAAACAATCATGTCATCAAGATGGATTCCGATTTTGTGGGTAACGCCTCAGCAAATGGGGCTCTGATTAACAGAGACGCTCAGATTGACCTCTTGGAAGGCGATTTTGTAGCCAATTACTTCTCGCGCTCCGAATCAACTGATATTACACAAATTGTGGGTGCTATCAACAACATGTCACAGATGGGAAGCATAGAGGGTGACTTCATTGCCAATAGAATTAGCATAGGCGCTGCGGATATTACTGATCCTAACGCCGCCTATGGTGCTGCCGTCCACAATTCTGGCAGCATCAAATCTATAGAAGGCGATTTCCTCCTCAATCACATCTATAATTTTTATAGTAATAGCTTTGGTGGTGCGATCTCCAATACAGGTGATGCCAACACGAGCATAGAGAAGGTTAACGGTCAATTCTTCAAAAATCACACCATAGGCGAAACCGCCTTGGGTGGGGCTATCTTTGATGATGGAGGCAAGGGTATATCCATCATCAATGGTCGCTTTGATGGCAACTACACACGCGGTTATTCTGTGACCAATATCCAAAGTCGAGGGGGTGCTATCTATAGAAACAATGTCAGCGGCACGAGCGAGTATACGGCTGATTTTATCTCCAATTACGCAGAAGCAGGCATACACGAAATGCAGCACACCACCCAGCACGCGGCTGGTGGTGCCATCTATCATGCCAACAGCAGCGGGGCGATTAAATCCATCACAGGTGATTTTACAGGCAATTATGCCCTCGCTCATTCAGAGCGCATGATATGGGTAAGCGATGAAAGCCAACGCTATCTCATCACAGCCAAAGGTGGGGCTATAGCCAATGTCGCGAGTAACATTAACAACATCAGCGGGGATTTCTTTGCGAACTACACCAAGGCCGTACATGACCAAACCTTATACAACCAAGGCGCAGACACGAGCATAGAGCCCACTCTCTCCGTAGGTGGTGCAATCTACAATCAAAACGGCAATATAGGTTTGCTTGCATTCAATCGAAGCATCACCTTTGAAGGCAATAGAGCCATAAGGATTGAACTAAGACCTCTGTCAACTCCCGAAATCATCACAGAGTTCAACGCCATTTACAATGAGTATCACTCCACAATACATCTCAACGCCTACGGCAGCAACACAATCACCTTTAATGACAATATTAGTGGTAATTCTGCGAGTCGTGACATGCAGCTGTTGAAAATCAATAGTGGTCTTGATGGCTCAAACAATGACATAGCAGCATCTAACACATTGTTCTCTGTGGTGGAGTTTAACAACAAGGTATCCCATCAAACAATCTCTGTACACGGCGGTACGCTTCGTTTTGGAGAATATGAGGGAAAAACCTTTACCATGCCCAATGAAAGCTTTGACACAGAGGATAGCATAGGTCTATTAGTCAATAGCAAACTTACCATTAACAGTGGGGCGCGAGTAGAAGCCGCAGGTGAAAATCTGGGCAGTGACAATACGATTCTTGTCAATAGAGGCACTCTCGCCCTCTCTGAAGGAGAGTTGCGCAACGATATCAGTCTCAACACGGGTAGGATGGAAATCAGCGGCAAAGTCTCCTTGCAACAAAAAGAAGGAGGCGGCAAGACAATGATATTATTGGAAGGGGGTAGTGGCTCTTCTTTCATTACAGGTCTGCATCTCCATCCCGACATGACGACAAGCACCCTCACTGGTGGCAGCATTGTCGCAGAGACAGACAGCTCCTTGACGCTTTCTCACCTCCAAGTAGAAAATATCTCAATTGATGCAAAACTTGCTAAGGCGCTAACAATGGATAGCATCGTCTTTAACAAGTCCAATGTCAGCTTGGATCTAGATAGCAAGATTGCCACATTGAAGAACAGTACACTGACAGGTCTCACGCATTCGGATAAGATAGGTGTGGACAACCCGACTGGTGGCTACTTTTCCGAGGCGATGGCTGTCTACAATCTCACAGAACTCTCTGTATTCTCTTCCTTGGATATTGAGGGAACACTCACGCTGGATCTCGGCAATCTGCATGAATTTAATAAGGAGGAGTTCACCGCCTTCCGACTCACAGATGTCAGCGATATCGGCATGTGGCATGGGAATGTCTTTGTCCTCATCAACGGAGAACGTTATCAAATCCTAGGCGCAACCAACAATGGCTTTGGAGATAGTAATGATCTCTATCTCTACATCCCAGAGCCCAGTACGGCGACACTGAGTCTACTGGCTTTGGCCAGTCTCCTCATGCGTCGCCGTCGCAAGCTTTGAGAGAAATTTCTCTATTCGCCGCAGCACTTGTCGCAAGAGTCGTTTACTGCCTTAAAGGCTGCAATCACCTCGCTGGGTTCTGCGCGTACAGAATAGTCTGTGTCCAACCATGCCTTGGCAATGACACCGTGGCAATCGACCACATAGGTGGCAGGTACAGGTAGCACGCGGCTATCATTACCCTGACTGGCGATGACATCAATGCCAAAGCCGAGGTAGAGCTCATGTATATTCAAAGGCAACTCAAAGGTGAGCCCCAATGCCTTTGCTAGCTCATTATTAGCATCGCTGAGCACCTTGAAGGGCATTTTAGAGACTTCCATCTTGTCAATGGTTACATCGGGTTGCTCTGGAGAAATGGCAATGAGGCGTACGCCTGCGTTTTCTGCTTCATGGAGAAGCTTCTCATAGGCCTTGAGCTCCAGATTACAGAAGGGGCACCAGCTTCCACGGTAAAAGGTAATGATAGCAGCGTCTCCACCTAGGGCGTCTTCTAGACTGATGGGCTGATTCTCAGCGGTCAACAAATCCGCGTTGGGCAAAACTGCGCCCTCTTTGATGGCACGTGACAAGAAGTCAGATTGCTTGAGCTGTGCACTGGCTTCTTGCATTTGCTGGAGGGCTTCTGCGGGGACGGATGCGGTGAACTCCGCACTGAACTGATCTATTTGTTCTTTTAACATAATTTTTTTCTATTTTAAACGAAAGAATTCGCCTTGTGAAAATATCCTATTGTATAACTGGGATTCAATCAAAACAAAATATTGTCACTCTAGCATAGCATCGTGTCATGCTGTACCAAGCATATATCCTTGCCTTTTTGCTCTGGACAGGCTATGATAGCCGTCATATGAGATTCTCTCCCAAGCGGAACAAGGGGGATACACCCGATAGCTATAGCTTTGAAAGTCAAAAAGAGGCGCAGCCAGTCCAGCAGACATGGCTTGTGCGCCTGTGGGCGATTGTACTTTTTCTCTTCACCGTGATGATGCTTTTGAGCCTCATCAGCTATGATGTCAATGAGGTGGGCTGGCCCAGCCTCAACCCACTTGCTACAGCAGAGAGTGCAGCAGCACCTTGCACCAACTTCCTCGGCATAGCAGGGCTCTATACGGCGGCGACGCTATATTTCCTTGTCGGATTGGCAGCGTGGTGGCTTGTTCCCCTGCTCTTTTATGTCGCTGTACGCCTCATCTGCATGCCAACAGAGTCTGTGACAAAGCAGACCATATGCTATACCCTTATCCTGCTCTGCGCGCCCGCAGTCTTCGCGGTTCAGCCTTGGTTTTTCCAAACACAGGTGGCAGAGTTACACCTCAGCAATGCTGGGGGACTCATAGGACAGTATATAGGGATAGAGGGTCTACCGCCCCTCATCGACGACTATATCACCCTCTGCATCCTCCTCCTCATTCACTCGATTGCCTTTATCTATTTTGCAGACTGCAAAATCAGTACCGTTTCGCGTATCATTTGGCGTGATAGCAAGAGCGTGATACGCTTTATCTTCCGCATCAAGGCACCTACGCCCCAGAAAAGCGTCACAAAAGCAGAGAAAAAAAGCAGCGAGCCTGCGCCCGCCCATTTCGACCAGCTTACCTATGACGACGATTTCATTCCCGATGAAGAAGAAGACATACTCTCTGACCCCAATCCCCCTCAAAGCGGAAGTCCAGAATCGCGCATCATGGAGCAAATGCTTCTCAACGAGCAACGCCTCAGCAAGCAGCCCAGCAAGCAAGAGCCCCCAGTAGGCAGAGGCAAACAAAGAATGCCCGCAGAGGAAAAAATAGAGATAGAGCCCACACCAGTCCCAGCTCCAGAGCTAGAACCAGAGCCCAAGCCTGCGCCCGCTCCTGCACCAGCACCAGCACCAGCACCAGCACCAGCACCTGCACCTGCGCCTGCCCCTGCGCCTGCCCCTGCTCCAGTTAAAAAAAGCATCGTCCCCGCTCGACCGCCTTCGATTGCTCAAGACTACGTATTCCCCTCCTACGACATTCTTTTCTACAAGCCTGTCTCAGAAGAAGTCACGCAAGCAGCCAAGACAGAGATGGCCAATATGCAGCAAATCATCCTCGACACCCTCAGTGCCTTTGGCTATTCTGTTGAACCTGGTGACATCACACGCGGTCCCAGTATCACGCGCTATGAAATTTACCCTGCAAAAGGACTGCGCATCAACAAAATCGTCGCCCTGCGCCGCGATCTGATGCTCGCAACCAGCTCTGAATCCATCAACATCATTGCCCCCATACCAGGTAAAAACTCCATAGGTATCGAGCTGGCCAATGAGGAAAAATCCCCTGTCTACCTCCGAGAGCTTCTGCAAGATGAGAAGTTCATGAGCAAGAAATTCCGCATCCCCGTCGCCCTAGGCAAGGATGTGTACGGTGACACCGTCATAGGCGACCTCGCCAGCATGCCTCACACCCTCGTGGCGGGTACAACTGGCTCTGGTAAATCAGTCTGTATCAACAGCATGATTATCTCCATGCTCTACAAGTTCACCCCAGAGCAATTGCAAC
>CAYJON010000082.1:0-11203 GCA_964371795.1 uncultured Akkermansia sp.
ATTCTCATCCAAACTGCTACCAAAATCCAAAGCTGCTAATTTTGCAAGACACCCTTAAGAGGCGTTTTATGATATTGAGTTAAAGCCTTAAGGCATGGGGAATGCTGCGTTGAAAGCAGAGATTTCTGCGCGAAGTGCATCGTACGCACCCTCTGTTGGCTTTTCCTTTTGCTCCACGAGGATGCTAAGGCAACGGTCAATATAAACAGCCACCTGACAGACGTCCTCTACCTTCATACCGCGAGTGGTAACAGCTGGTGTACCGATGCGAATGCCAGATGGCTTGAAGGTTGTGCCCTTGTCAAAGGGAATGGCATTCTTGTTGACTGTGATGCCGACAAGGTCGAGGGTTTTCTGGGCTTCTACGCCGTTGAGTCCCTTTTCGCTGACATCCACCATGAAGCAATGGTTATCTGTGCCGCCAGAAATGATGCGGTAGCCGAGGCTAGCCAACTTGTCCGCCATGGCGGAGGCATTGTCTACCACTTGCTTGACATAGGTCTTGAACTCTGGCTTCAGGGCTTCTGCGAGGCAGACAGCCTTTGCTGCAATAGCGTGCATGAGAGGACCGCCCTGCATACCGGGGAAGGTGGCAGAGTCCAGCTTCTTCGCCCACTGCTCCTTGCACATCACGATACCACCGCGAGGACCGCGCAGGCTCTTGTGTGTGGTGGTGGAGACAAAGTCAGCGTAAGGTACTGGGGATGGGTGAACCCCACCTGCTACCAAACCAGCAATGTGAGCCATGTCAACAAACATGATGGCCTCTACCTCATCACAGATAGCACGCACACGTGCGAAGTCTATGGTGCGGGAGTATGCGGATGCACCAACCAGAATCATTTGGGGCTTAATCTCGCGGGCGCGCTCTGCCATGGCATCGTAGTCAATAGTCTCGCTAGTGGGATCCACGCCGTAGTGCTCAATCTTGTAGAAAGAGCCAGAGAAGTTAGCAAAGAAGCCATGTGTCAGGTGACCACCATGAGCCAAGTCCATGGAAAGAATGGTGTCACCCAGCTTCAAGGCGGCGAGGTACACGGCCATATTAGCCTGAGAGCCGGAGTGAGCCTGCACATTGGCGTAGTCACAGCCAAAGAGTGCCTTTGCACGGTCAATGGCCAATTGCTCTACCTTGTCAACAACTTCACAGCCACCGTACCAGCGACGACCAGGGTAGCCTTCTGCGTACTTGTTGGTCAGCACAGAGCCCTGAGCTTCCATCACAGCGGGTGAGGTGAAGTTTTCTGAGGCGATGAGCTCAATATTATTATTTTGGCGGCAGCGTTCTTCTTCAATCAATTCTGCAATGATGGGATCATTCATCGCCAAGGGAGAACCAGAGGCCTTTGTCAGGCGTGCTTCATGGCGACCGCCTTCGAACTCTGTACCCAACCATGCGGAGAAGATGCCAGAAAGTGCATCTGGAGAGACAACACTGGCTGCGAGGCAAAGCACATTAGAATCATTGTGCTGGCGGGAAAGAGCAGCTACCTCTGCATTGGGGCAAAGAGCAGCGCGTGCACCCTTCCAGCGATTGGCTGCTATGGTCATGCCCTGACCAGAGTAGCAGATGAGTATGACCCTATCGACATGACCGTCTGTCAGCAGTTTGCAGGCGGCATTGGCATAGTCGGAGTAGTCGCAACTCTCTTCGCTTTGCGGTCCGACATCATTGACATCACAGCCGAGGGCTGTTAGAGCTATTTTAGCAGCTTCCTTCAACTCTACACCTTTATGGTCAGAGCCTATTGCGATACGGTATGGGGTACTCATAAAAATAAATGCGTTTGCTGAACGCTACAGAAGACTAGCATTTCTGCACGTCAAAAAGCAAGGAAAAAAACTCCCTAAAAATAAAAGCGAAGAGCCGCGCTGTATGTCCAGCCATTGTAGGCAGTCTTGGAATCCTTTCTTGCAGTGATATACTCTGCTCCTAGCATTATCTTTGCCATATTCGGATCAGAGGCATCCATGTAGTAGTTCACGCCCATGTAAAAGGTATGCGCACTGTCCACCAACAAATCAGCTGTAGTTTGGCGTGCAATGTAGCGTTCCCCATACAGGGAGACAGCCCCCTGCCCCATAGAGACAGCATAACGCATCACAAGTTCCACATTGGGATCAATGAGGTAGCGAGGCATTACGGAAAAGCCCAGATTATTTTCAGAACCACGTGTTTCATCAGCATTTTGTAACTCAAAATTAGCCAAAGCGGTCAAGGAAAGCTGGAAATCCCCCTCTGACAGATGATAACCCAAGGAGATGGCATCCTTTACCCCCAAGCCATAGTTATTGGCACCCCCACTGCGACGACCATCATAGACATTGTTAAAGTCATGCGTGTACTGGAAGGAGTATTGGTGGTAGTATCTCTCTTCACCTTCACGCCAAGAGCCGCCCAACACGGCAAAAATCTTGTCTTCGTAACCAAACTCACCCTTCAGTCCATAACCGCTTTCGTAGCGATCCGAGTGTGTCATAGAGCGCGCGCCAGAAGCACGGTCGTTACCCAAGAGCTGTAGGTAGAGGCAGGTGCCAGCATGTGGCTCATAGTGCATCTCCATGCCCCAGTTGGCCTCATGGCTGTATTGATTGTAGAGTATGGAGCGTTCTATGGTGGGGATAGCGACATTAGAGGGCAGATACTCATCTAAAAAGAGGACTTTTAATTTACCTGCTCGCAGGGTGAGCCCTTCTACGGGCAATTTTTGCGCCAATTGCACGGAAAAGAGTCCACCATAGGTGTAGTTCTCTTGGGTGCGTCCATTGACGTAGGTGTCCATACTGGGCATGCCGCCAAATTTCCACCAAAGGCTGAAGGTCGTGCCAGTGGAAAAGCCTGCATTGATAGATGCCCAGACGCGGCGCATCTCATCATTGAAGGGGCTAGCCCCATTTTTAAAATTCTGGCCATTGCTGCCGTTGGGCTGAACGACAGCCATTTGATACTGTATAATTGCGTTAAGTTTAATGTATCGCAAGAAACCTTCTTCCTTTTCATCTCTCTTTTCATAAAGATAAATGTTGTCATACATTCCAGAGAATGGATGATGTGCAAAAAGTGGCATCATTGACATCAAAAACAGGGAAAAAAAATATAAAATTCTCATCGCAATTCATCATAATCCATCTATGCTTACACTTCAAGGATAATTATGCGTGTCATTCTCCTAACATGGCTAAAAATAAACTTGACAAAAAACATATAAAGTTATACAATTTTTTTAGTGGAAGTCTTGTAGTTTTAGCTTAGATAAAGTAATCAAAAGATAAACAAAATGAGACATCTACGTAGATACCCGAGATAATGAGCGCAGCAAAGATAGACTATGATCATGATATTACATCTTTAATTCAAGCAGCAGAGGGAGGCGATGTGGTTGCTCAGCTAGAATTAGGGGGATGGTATTATCATGGTGATGGGGGTTACATAGAGCAAAGTGATGCCAAGTCGGTGCATTGGTTTCGTCGTGCGGCATTGCAGGGTTCTCCCGATGCACAGTTTCTCATGGGTGCTTTTTGTGAAATGGCATTCGGTATGAAACACGATGCTAAAGAAGCTGCCAAGTGGTACAAAAAAGCCGCAGAGCAAGAACACAATCCTGCTCGTTACGCGCTAGGCATGTGCTACAAACATGGCTTTGGTGTCATACAGGATGATGATGCTGCTGCTAGGTACTTTCGCCTTGCCGCAGATGAGGAAGACGCCGATGCGCAATACGCACTGGGTTGCTGTTATCAAGAAGGACGAGGTGTCCTGCAAGATGACACGCAAGCCCTCTTCTGGCTGAAAAAGTCAGCCGAATTGGGATTTGATGAGGCCTACTACTCCATAGGCCTACACCTCCTTTCCCAAAAAGATACCGAGTCGCATGATGCAAAGTATTACCTGCAAAAGGCAGCGGATTTGGGGCACGCCAAGGCAGCAGAACTCCTTCACCAACTCAGCGGTGAAGATTGCGCGTAAAGAAAAACTGAGGTCAGCGACCCATAAAATGCTTGCATATCTTCGCACATAAGCGTAGAATCGCGCGCATGAATAATGAGCCAGTGAGCACAACGACCACCAAGCGCGACTTTATAAGAGAAATGATTAGCCACGACCTTGCAGAAGGATATTGCAAGGTGCCCATCACGCGCTTTCCACCAGAACCCAATGGCTACCTGCATATTGGGCACGCAAAAGCCGTTTGCCTCAACTTTGGTCTCGCTCAAGAATACGCTCACTTAGGCGCACGCTGCCACCTACGCTTTGATGACACCAACCCCTGCAAGGAAGATGTGGAATTTGTCCGCTCCATTCAGGAGGACATCAAGTGGTTGGGCTTTGACTGGAAGGACAAGCTCTTCTTTGCCTCAGATATTTTCTCTTTCTACTACGACTGCGCCCTGCATCTCATTGATAAGGGGCTTGCCTACGTGGACTTGCAGGATAGGGAAACAATACGTGCCCAGCGCGGTGATCTGGTCACCCCCGGTACGCATTCTCCCTACCGCGATACGGACAAGGAGAAGAACAAGGAGCTCTTTGTTGCGATGAAGGAAGGCAAGTTCAAGGAGGGCGAAGCTGTCCTACGCGCCAAGATTGACATGGCTAGCAGCAACATGAACATGCGCGACCCTATCATCTACCGCATTTCTTATGAGTCTCATCATAACACAGGTGATGCTTGGTGCATCTACCCCATGTATGACTTTGCCCACCCACTGGAGGATGCGCATGAGCACATCACCCACTCCCTCTGCACGCTGGAGTTTGAAAACCATCGCCCCTTCTACGAATGGGCCATAGATAACTGCCCTGTACCTGCCACCCCAAAGCAGCGCGAGTTCTCTCGCCTCAATATCACCTACACAGTGATGAGCAAGCGCAAGCTGCGTGAGCTAGTCGAACAAGGACATGTCAGCAGCTGGGATGACCCACGTATGCCCACGCTTTGCGGTATGCGCCGCCGAGGCTATCCAGCACCTGCCATTGTTTCCTTCTGCGAAGGCGTTGGCATCACAAAGTTTAACGGCAACACGGACATAGCACGCTTGGAAAATGCCGTGCGCTCGGAACTCAATGCCACCGCACCTCGCCACATGGCAGTGCTTTCCCCGCTGAAGCTGGTACTCACCAACACCCCTGCTGATTTTGAGCAAGAGATAGAGTTGGTCATCAATCCAGAGCAGCCAGAGCTAGGCAAGCGTCTTGTCAAGCTGACTCACGAGGTGTTCATTGAGGAGGAAGACTTCATGATAGAAGCACCCAAAAAGTACAAACGCCTCAGCCCTGGTGCTTGTGTGCGTCTGCGCGGTGCCTACTGCATTATCGCCACGGATTACAAGACTGATGCCAACGGCAAAGTCATCGAAGTACACGCAGAAATCCTGCCTGATACCATTGGACAAGCCCCCCCTGAAGGCATTAAGTGCAAGGGAGCTATCCACTGGGTATCCGTCAAATATGGTGTCGATGCCGAAGTACGTCTCTACGACAGACTCTTTGTTGACGAAGCACCCGATGCACATCCAGAGGGCTTCCTTGCCTCACTGAATGTCGATTCCCTCACCACCATTAGCAATGCTAAAATAGAGCCAGCACTCGCCAGTGTACCCGCAGAATATCTCTGCCAGTTCGAGCGCACAGGCTACTTTGTTGCTGACCGCCGCGACCATAGCGCGGAAAAGCCCGTATTCAATCGCTCTGTTGGACTACGCGATTCTTGGGCTAAAAAGAAGTAAAATAATACACACATGAGTAAAACTGTTGAATTCCAAAGCACAGGCGGATCATTCGATATGAGCCGCTTTATCAATGAATGTGACGCTGCTGTAAGCGGCATGCCCCTGCCCTCCACGCCCGAGTCAAGCCCCGCGCCTTCTACGCAGGAGCTTGTCCCCGTTGCGGATGGCATAGACCCTGTTATCTACTCCCCCCTCAGTGAGGTGCTGGAGGATATCAAGGCTGGTCGCATGGTACTTGTCACCGATGATCCTGCCAGAGAAAATGAGGCTGACCTCGTCTGCGCGGGAGAGTTTGCCACGCCAGAGAACATCAACTTCATGGCCATACACGCACGCGGTCTCATCTGCGTGCCCATGTCGGATGAGCGCGTCGCCCACCTCTCCATCCCCATGCAGACCTCACATAATACAGAGAAGCACCACACAGCCTTCACTGTCAGTGTGGATGCCAAGGAGGGTATCACCACGGGAATCAGTGCTTTTGAGCGTTCCATCACCACGATGAAGCTCGCTGACCCCAATTCTACCAAGGCTGACTTTGTCCAACCGGGGCATAGCTTCCCCCTACGTGCCCTTGCTGGTGGCGTTTTGCGTCGCGCTGGACACACAGAGGCGACAGTTGACCTCATGCGCATTTGCGAACTGCAACCCGTAGGCGTATGCTGCGAGATTATGAAGGACGATGGCACCATGGCGCGCCTCAACGACCTAGGCAGCTTCCAAAAGAAGCATGGCCTCAAGGCCTGCTCCATCGACCAAATCATTGATTATCGTATCAAGACAGAGCAAATAGAAGCCGACACCCAGCTAGTAATCAAAGAGCAGGTTATCAATCTGCCCACACGCTACGGTGACTTCCGCTGCCACTCATACCACAGTACAGCTGATGGACAGACGCACCTTGCCCTCGTCCATGGAGAAATAGATCCAGAAAAACCCGTCCTCTGCCGCCTGCATAGTGAATGCCTCACAGGTGATGTCTTTGGCAGCCGCCGTTGTGACTGTGGCAGTCAATTGGACATGGCCATGAAGCAAGTTGCAGAAGAAGGCGGTATCGTACTCTACCTGCGCCAAGAAGGGCGCGGCATTGGATTAGGTGCAAAGCTACATGCCTACAAACTCCAAGAACAGGGACTCGACACGGTAGATGCCAATCTGCACCTCGGCTTTGCAGCTGACCTGCGTGACTACACCGCAGCTGCCCATATGCTCCAAGACATAGGGGTCAAGTCCGTGCGCCTACTCACCAACAATCCCGCCAAGGTGCAGGGATTAGAAAGTGGTGGCATAGAGGTTGCAGAGCAAATCAACATTGCTTCCTGCCCACACGAGCAAAATATCCACTACCTTAATACCAAAAAAGAACGTATGGGGCACACGCTCTAATCGCCTCTGTTATTAGTATTACGCTGCATGTCGCAACGAAGACTTGCAGCATCTAATCATTTTTGCTAAATTACATTCATTCTATTACGTCACTTAATACATGTCCCAATCATCCCCTCCCCCCAGAAGACCTCAAGGCCCATCTAATCCTCAACCTGGAAAGCCCACAAACTGGGGACTTATCATCCTACTCACTGTAATAGGCAGCATTCTCTTCATTGCCTTTAATTTTAATGGTTCTTTTGCATCCAGTGGCAAGACTGTCACCTTGGATGAGTTCAAGCAACTCTTCCGCGATGGTGACATCGTTCTCAACAATGAGAAAAAATACCCCGTTACAGTAACTACTGACAGCGCGGGTTCATCTGGTACGATTACAGCCTTCCGCTACAAGGAAACACCCGAGGCGGAGTACAAGAGTTTCAGCCTCGCTTTCACACCTAGCGAAGACATGAAGACCCTCTTCAACAAGCTAGGCATCACTGTTATAAATACTGCAAAACCGGAACAAGAGGGCGCTAAGCCAGAGATTCTCAGCTCCAGCGAGGAGCTTGCCAAGCTGGGCGAACAAGGTCGTCTCAGCAAGGACACGACTGCCTACAGCTCTGGAGTAAACGAGAGCGAAGTACAGGGCAAGTACCGCATCATTCCCACAAAAGCAGTCAGCAAGGGTGACGTGACAGGCATAGAGGTCACCTTCTCGAGCGCCTACCAAGGCGATCAAGTCAAAAAGCTGCTGGGCAACCGCGCCATTTACAAGGTAGACGGCAACACCCTCTTTACCATCTTTATCAATATCCTGCCCATTCTCATCCTCGTACTCATCATCATCTTTATTGCACGCTCCCAGAGCGGTGGTTCTAGTGCCGCAATGAAGTTTGCCAAGAGCAAGGCACGCCTTCTTGACCCCAAGAAAAATCGCGTTACCTTCAAGGACGTGGCTGGTATCTCTGAGGCAAAGGAAGAGGTCTGGGAAATTGTGGAGTTCCTCCGCAATCCCAAAAAGTTCCAAGACATTGGTGGCAGCATCCCCAAGGGTATCCTCATGGTGGGTTCCCCCGGTACAGGTAAGACCCTCTTGGCTCGCGCCATCGCGGGTGAGGCTGATGTGCCCTTCTTTACCATCTCTGGTTCTGACTTTGTAGAAATGTTTGTCGGTGTCGGTGCTAGCCGTGTGCGCGATATGTTTGCCGAAGCAAAGAAAAACTCCCCCTGCCTCATCTTCATTGATGAAATTGACGCCGTTGGTCGCCATCGTGGCCATGGTGTAGGTGGTGGTCATGATGAGCGCGAGCAGACCCTCAACGCCATGTTGGTGGAGATGGATGGCTTTACCGCTAACGAGAACGTCATTGTCATCGCCGCTACTAACCGTGTGGATGTACTAGATCCTGCATTGCTGCGCCCTGGTCGCTTTGACCGTCAGGTGGTAGTCAACCTACCCGATGCCGCAGGTCGAGAGCAAATCCTCGCTGTCCATGTCCGCAAGGTAAAGATTTCTCCCGATGTCAACCTCGCTCCCATCGCACGCGCTACAACAGGTTTCTCTGGTGCAGAGCTCGCTAACCTCGTCAACGAAGCAGCCCTCATTGCTGCCCGCCAGAACAAGAAACTCATCGAACAAGATGACCTTGAAGAAGCACGCGAAAAGGTACGCTGGGGTCGCGAACGTCGCTCCCTAGAGCTATCTGATAAGGAAAAATACATGACAGCTGTCCACGAGGCAGGTCACGCCATCTGTCTGCTCAAAACCCCTCTGTCCAAGACCCTTCCCCTGCACAAGGTCACCATCATCCCCCGTGGTCCAGCCCTCGGTGTAACAATGATGCTACCAGAGGAAGATAAGCACAGCGAGCACAAGAGCGAGCTACTCGACTACATCGTCGTAGCCATGGGTGGTCGCGTCGCAGAAGAACTCGTCTTTGGCGACATATCTGGTGGTGCTAGCGGTGATATCAAGAGCGCAACTGGCATAGCCCGCAAGATGGTCTGTGTTTACGGCATGAGCGAAAAACTCGGTCCTGTTGAATACGGCTCTAATCAGGGTGAGGTATTCCTTGCCCGTGACATAGCACAGTCCTCACGCAACTTCTCAGAGCGCACGGCTCAACTCATTGACGAGGAAATCCAGCGCATCATAGAAGAAAACTACGCACGTGCCCAACACATTCTCGGAACAGATAAGGACAAGCTTCTCCTCATCGCTGACAAGCTCATTGAGTTTGAATCCCTCAATGGTGAACAGGTGCAAGAACTTCTTGAACGTGGCGAAATGAGCAACCCTCCTCAACGCAATGTCCCCCCTCCTCTCCCCATCGCCATGGAGAGCGCAACCGACTTGGAAACACCCCCAGCTGTCGAACCCTTTTCGACACAGGACAATAGCTCCGCCGACAAAGCAAATTACCAATAACACTCTCCCCCAATATGAATAGCAAAGAACTCGCATTCGCATGCGCACAAATAGCCTCTGATACAAAGGCAACGCAGGTACAGATTTTTGACCTACGTTCCAGCTCCACCATCACCGATTTTGCCGTAGTCTGTACAGCAACATCAGTCCCCCATCTGCGCGCTGTGCTACGTGATGTAGACAAGGAAATCTATGATAAATATGATATCTCCGCCGTCTATGCAGAACGTACGCCACAGGCACTCTGGTCTGTCTTGGACTACATTGATGTCATGGTGCATGTCATGGCCGATGAGGTCAGAGAATTCTACGGCCTAGAAGAACTCTGGCAGCCTGAAAACAGTGTAGAATGGTCTCCCAAGGAAGAAAATTCTTGACTAATCTCTCCTAACTATGTAGGCTAAATCATATAGTACGGCAGCAACACGAACCACAGCTTATTATGTCAGAAAAACTCCATCTCCTCGCTCACGTCCGCCAATATCTCCTTCTTCACAACGAAGAGTATGAATGGATTACCATGGGACAGGACAAACAACGCATAGGCATCGCCTACCTCCCTACAGCGGAGACAACCTTGCCCTGCACTTTCATGTTCACAGAGTTAGATAACCCTGCAAGCCTTGTTTTCGATGCTCACTTTGCACTACGTATTCCCCAAGACGAGTTACCAGAACTCAGCATGTTACTCGCTACACTCAACGCCAATATACCCGAAGGGCAACTACTGCTCGATATGGAGGGTGGCTTTGTCTACTACCGCCTCAAGTACACACCCAGCAGCGCGGAAGTCAAACCAGAGGAACTGCACAAGAAAATTGCAAATATGGAGCAACTAGGACTCAATATGAGCCTGACCTACGCACGTATCATTTCTGAAGAATTTCCAACATACTAAATCATCATTATGACAAAACCATTAGAAGGAAAAGTCGGCATTGTCACAGGCGTGGCAAACAAGCGCAGCATCGCCTTTGGCATCGCCAAAGCATGGCACGAGGCTGGTGCAAAGCTCATTTTTAATTATCAGGGAGAACGCCTCAAAGACGGCGTTATCAAGCTTATTCACGAAAACTTTGGCGAAGACACCCCCATCTGCGACCTCGACGTTAGCAGTGATGAGTCCATTGACAACTTCTTCTCCTTTGTAAAAGAACACACAGATCGCGTAGACATGCTGCTGCATGCTATTGCCTTTGCTCCCAAGGCAGAAGGCACGCTGGGCGGCAACTTCTCCGACATCCCACGTGATGCCTTTAATATCTCCTTGCAGGTATCTGCCTACTCCCTCATCGCCTTGGCACGTGGCGTAGCACCTCTCATGACAGAGGGTGGCTCTATCACAGCCCTCAGCTACTATGCTAGCCAAAAGGTCGTGCCCAACTACAACCTCATGGCTATCTCCAAGGCAGCACTTGAGACCAGCAGCATGTACCTCGCCTATGACTTCGGTCGTCGTGAGGCACCCATCCGCGTCAACTGCATCTCCGCTGGCCCTGTCCAGACATTGGCAGCACGTGGTGTAGGTGGCTTTGGTACCATGTTCAAGATTTACGAAGAACGCTGCCCCCTCCGTCGCTCCTGCACACTGGAAGAACTGGGCGCAACCGCTACCTTCCTCGCCAGCGATGGCGCAGCTAGCATCACCGGACAAGTAATCTACGTTGACGGTGG
>CAYJON010000083.1:0-3539 GCA_964371795.1 uncultured Akkermansia sp.
AAACGCTTCACGATGAGTGAGGCGTTGTGACCGCCAAAGCCAAAGGAGTTGCTCAATGCGGCGTCTACCTTCATGCTGCGACCGACGTTGGCGCAGACGTCAAGATCACATTCTGGGTCTTGGTTGTCAACGTTGATGGTGGGAGGTACAAAGCTTTCTTCTATCGCTTTGATGCAGGCGAGTAGTTCCACACCACCAGCTGCACCAAGGAGGTGACCTGTCATGGATTTTGTGGAGCTGACGACGAGTCCGTTTGTGGCGTACTCACCAAAGCTGCGCTTGATGGCTTTTGTCTCGCAGATGTCTCCAAGGGGGGTGGAGGTGCCATGTGTGTTGATGTACTGGATGTCGGTGGGCTTCATGCCTGCGTGTGCCAGTGCCATGTCCATGCAGCGTGCTGCGCCTTCTCCCTCTGGCATGGGGGAGGTGAGGTGGTAGGCGTCTGCGCTGGAGCCGTAGCCAACGAGTTCTGCAAGGATGCGTGCACCACGCTTTTGGGCGTGTTCCAGTGTTTCAAGGATGACGACAGCTGCGCCTTCACCCATGACGAATCCATCACGGTCTACGTCATAAGGGCGTGATGCGCGTTCTGGCTCATCTTCGCGGGTGGAGAGTGCTTTCATGTTGGCAAAGCCTGCGATGCCAATGGGTAGGATGGTTGCTTCTGCACCACCTGCTAACATCACGTCAGCGTCACCAAACTTCATGATGCGCCATGCCTCACCAATGTTGTGGTTGGAGGTTGCGCAGGCTGTGGAGATACACATGTTGGGGCCTCCAAAGCCAAAATCTATGCTGATCATCCCGCTGGCCATGTTGGTAATCATGTAGGGAATGCAGAAGGGGGATACGCGGCGTGGTCCCTTGGTGAGAAGGGCTTCGAGGTTTTCTCCGTGTATGCCAAGTCCACCTATGCCAGAACCAATCATCACACCGACGCGATCCTTGTTGAGATCTGCGGATTCTGGATCCAGATTGGCGTCCTGCATGGCCATGACAGCTGCGCCCATGGCGAGTTGCTCATAGCGGTCGGTACGACGTATGGATTTGGGGTCTTTGAGGAAGTAAGGTGTTGGGTCAAAGCCGCGCACCTCACCACCAATGGTGACTCCGTAGTTTTTGTCTCCGAGGCTCTCAATCTTGCCGATGCCGCTTTTACCAGCCTTCATCGCTTGCCAAGTGTCCTCTGCTGTATTACCAAGGGGTGTGACAGCTCCTATTCCTGTGATTACTATTCGACGTTCAGTCATAAGTGAAGTTCTATTTTACAATCAATTTAAAATGTTGTCAAGTATTTAGACATTTTCGCTTTTAAAGGCTTTTAATCGCGCTGTGCAAAGGGTACAAAGCGTCCGCGACGCGCGAGGATGAGGGTGTGCATTCTCATCTGCTTGCCCTTGGAGGCAGCAGGTACGTGGGCAAACTTGACTTCAAATCCTGCACGGCGCAAGATGCCTTCGAGTCGGCGATCTGTCTTGCCTATGGCGATGACTAGCATGCTGCCGCCCTTGAGGGCATTGAAAAATGCCTGTGCATCCTGTACGGTGATGTTGCAGCGTGCGTGGGTGTGCTTTAGCAGGATGGCATGGAGGGAGCCGGTGCGCTTGTGGCAGAGTTCTACTGCGCTGCTGCATTCTATCTGGATGCGCGGATCGCTGTTGAGGAGGGGGGCATTTTCCCCATACTGACGGTTCCATTCTATAATGGCAGGGATGGGTTCTGCAACGATGAAGCTGGCTTTCTCTCGCTTGATAATCTCGCAGCTGCGAGCCAAGGCGTAACCCAGTCCCAGTCCTGCTATCATGATATTGGGTTGGGAGGCACGTGTGATAGGTGCCAATGCGACGTCAGCCATGGCGTCGTCGCTACCATGTGTGAAGGAGGAGGCGCAGGGTATGCCGTCGTGGAGAATGCTCAAAACGCCATCGCGTTCCCAGAGTTCCCAGAGAAGACCTGCAGCATCTTGGGTTTCGCCTAATTTATGAAGTGGTTTCATGCGTGATGGTCAGCATCATATCAGGTATGCACGGAGCTGGCAAGCACAATGAGAAAAAACCCCTCTCCATCAGGAAAGGGGTTTTAAAATTCTTTTCTCTCACAGCTGACTCACAAGGAGGCTAGGCTGTGACAAGGAAGTTTTTTAGGCTTCTTCGTTCTGAACTTCGATGAGGCGCAGAGGAGTGCAGGCGATTGTTTCGCCGTCAAGTGTCAGATCAACGCTGTAGTTACCAGCCTTTTCGAACTTGAGACCTTGGAAGTTCATGATGAGGTTACGGGTAAGGAAAGCTGCACCTTCAGGAAGAGCTACCTTGAGATCGCCGATGATGGGCATTTTTTCGTCAAGGGGAGTACCATCTTCGTCTACGATGGAGATGCCCAACTTGTGGTCACCAGCGTCTTCTGGTGTGAGGCAAAGACGGAGAGCCAGTGCGCAGGAGGGGTGAATGACGGGGAATTGACGTGCGAAAAGTGTATCGAAAGCACCTTGTACGCAAAGTTTGCCCTGATAATCAGCGGCGTAGTCGCAGATGACAGCAACTTGTGTATCCATAATATTATTTCTTATTTTAGTGTGTTGTTATATATGTATGCGAGAGGATGTACCGCTAGCATGTTGAACAGATTGATATATAGCAAAATTTTAGGTCAATGCAAGTTTAAAATAGCAGAAACTGAAAAAAATGACGATTTTGTGGTATTTTGCTTCACGATGGGGTTCTAAAAGGGTATAAATAGCTTCATGCCTCTCTGTCCACAGTGCTCCACCCGCTTTCATACCGGTGCTCGCGATCAATGCCCCTCATGTGGCTACAGCCTGCGGGTGGCAGAGCGTACTTTTGGTGAGGGCTACGTGGAGATGACTCGCGTCATTGACACGGCGGGGCAGCTCACTTTCAAGGAGAGGGAGAATTTGATTAGTTTTTTGGAGAGCGCGGAGAAGCGCATTTCCCCTGTTGCGTTGAGTATTTACTTCACGGACTATGGGCAGAGTCAGCAGCTCAGCCAGCACGCGCACTGGTTGATTAACCACGCGCGTATCAATCACGCGGCCTTTGGGAAGCGCGATTTGCAAAAAGCTCGCGAAGAATCTGTCCTCCATGCCCGCAAGCGTCGCGCAGAAGCCCCCAATATCCTACCCCCCGATACCGAGGAAGTCAGTGAGGGTTTTCTCAATAAATTCATGCGCACTGTGGTCAATGCCTGCACCAGTACGGGGCAATGGATTAAGGATGCCATTTACCCCTGCCCACCGCCTGTGCGAAGGGAATGGTTGCTTATCCTCGTCGTGGATGTGCAGGCCGAAATCGCTTTTTTCACATGGGGTTACATGCTTGATAATTACATAGATCCTGCCTTGCTGGATGCCTGCATCAAGGAGACGCGCCTTTCCTTCCGCGAGCGCGAGATGAGGACAAGTATCAAGACCCTTATCAAAAAGGTCGTTCGCCGCATCGCCTCTCGAACTATTGCTGTTAATAGTCACATGAAAAGGCAGCAACGACAGCAGCGCAGAGCGGCAAAAAAAGAGGCAAAAAAAG
>CAYJON010000083.1:3639-11148 GCA_964371795.1 uncultured Akkermansia sp.
GGCAAAAAAAGAGGCAAAAAAAGCACCCTCTGCCCCCTCCTCTCCCTCTGCGAGTAGTCTTCTGCTGTTCTCCTTCCTTCTCGGTGGCATGCTTGGATTGAGCCCTCTATCTGCGCAGCAGCCAGTCAGCCTGAGCGCCGTGCCCGAGGTCAAAGGGGAAGAAATGCTCCATGCCTACCGAAGCGGCGATAAGCAGCAGTACCTGCGTGACCCCCAACTACTGCTCACCACCATGGAGAGGGAGCTTTTGGAAGCGCGCTTACAACAATTTAATGAACTGCGCCACTACCGCGTTTATGTTAATGTTTTCGCCCCCATGCAGGCGCAAGAGGCTGAGCAATTGCCACATGATCGACTTTTTAGCACGCTCTGCTCCCCAGGGGAGTACGCCATACTCATCCAATATCATGTAGGACAGCAGCCAGCCATGCAGCTGGACTTCCAGCATATTGCCCTCTCTCCAGAGGAAAGGGCGCAGCTGCTCTCCCAGCTGAGGGAGGCTGCTTTGCCTTATGCCCATGATCTTAATGCCCTGCGTGAGGTCTTGCTGCTCTTGGGGCAGCGCCTAGATCCCCTCTCTGACCAGTGGGAAAGTGGTGAGCAAGCGCAGCTCACGCAGCTAGCCGAGGCCGACATCAAATTACCCGAAGTAGCAAAACCTGCTGTACGGCAATCTCAGCTGGAAAAGGTAGAGAGCATAATGGCAGAAGTACGCATTACCCCCATGGTTTGGTTAGCGATTTCCTTTGTTAGCTGCATCCTGTTGTACTTGGTGGGCAGATGGTTGCGCCGCCTCCGTGTGACACTGAAGGACACAAAGCCCGATTATCGCCTCAGCTCGCCCTACGGGGCAGCGGTGAGCCAGCAGATTTATTACATGCAGGGCAAGGAGGCGCAGAGGGAGTCCTACAATGCCTTGAAGCATCTGTAGGGAACCTGCAAAATCCATCTTGAAAATCATCTCAAAATCTAGCCTCGCGAGAAATTAGAAGTCCCTTGTAAAAAAAGCTTAGCGACGACGACGGCGGGCGAGGAGTCCCGTGAGTGCTAGCAGGGAAAGTGTTACCGTGCTAGGCTCTGGCGCGATGTCGTAGGCATTTACGCTCATGTCGATGGAGCTGACATTCGCCCCACCCAGTTCGCTGTTATAGCTGATGCCCTGCCAGCTCTCTGGTAGGACAAGCTCCCCTGCCGCATTGTTCAAAGCAAAGTTGATGGAAAGCGTGTTATGTCCGCTCAGTCCGCTGAACATGATGTTATCAAGGCTATCTGCGCTCTCGTTTAAGAAGGCTAATGTCTCTGCGCTGAGGACGAGGGTGATTTCCTGCACTGTAGAGAGATCCGCATTGTTGAGCCGGCTGTCCAGAAGCACGCTTCCAGCTGCGCTCCTGTTGCGTGTGACTTGGATATTAACATCACGTAGTGTCAGGCTACCTGTTAGAGAGATTTGATCAGTGACAGTGAGGTAGGCGCCATCTCCTAGAATGAGGTCATTGATTTGCACAGCACAGTCTGCGGATGTGATATTGAGTTGGTGGTGTTTTCTCAATACGATTTTGTCGAAGCTCGCGTCACCATTGATATTGAGAGTGCCTGCTAGTTGGACGAAGCCATTGACACTCTTGTCTATGCTGAGACTGGCATCCTTTTCAACAGTGATGGTCTGCGCGGAGAGGCTGGCGCTCTCTCCTTGGAGATGCACATGTCCCTTTTCTATGAGAAATTGCCCAGAGATGTCTGTCTTGCCCGTTAACTCTAGGCTGTTGTCATTGCTCTGCGCTGCATAGCGAATATTGAGGACGCCCTTGCCTTGATCGGCAGCCTTACTGTCTAGAATGTTGCCGTGATACTGGCTGTCGGCTATGAGGAGGCTCAGGGTGGATTCTCCAGATGTGTTGACGATGCTGCCTTGATTGTCGAGGCTGTGTAGTTCTGCCACGTTTTGGTCAAAGCCTCTTGTGTCCAGTGCACCGCCTCCTTGACCAAAGGTGAGGCTGCCAGAAAAGGCATTATGCTGCGCCAAGATGACAACAGCATCGGTATTAATTTTGATATTATGGGCGCTGTAGCCGCTCTCATGTCCCAGCTTCACCGTCGCGCCAACGCCTGCATTGATGTTGGCGGCGTTGTTCCCTGTGCCTTCTATGGAGAGGGTGCCCGCGCCCATGTTGTCGCCAGTCACGCGCCATTCATCGCCTTCTGCGCCGAGGAGATTGGTTTTGACGACAACGTCTTTTTCAATGAGGTAGCCTGCGCTGTTGAGGCTTTTGCTGCTGTCGCTGGCCTTGAGACTGTAGATGGTGGCTTCTCCCTGCTCCGTCGTGCGGAAGTGGAGCACGCCAGCCCCCGTGTTGATGCTATCTTCTAGGGTGAGGGTGGTGGAGGCACTAAAGACCCAGTCCTTTGCAGCGTTGAGTTGGGTGCTGTTTGCCCTCGTTCCCAGTGTGGAGGTGTCACCGCGCAGTCCCGCCGCGAGGGCTTGGATATGCTGCTCACTGTTCTCTCCCAGCAGTTGCACCTGCCCGCTGCTCGCGTTGAGGGAGAGTGACCATTGCTGCTCTGTGGGGGCTATGCCGACTTGGTAGTACTCTAGCAGACTGGCTGACCAATCTGCGCTCACAAAGCTGCTGCTAGCTAGGTTGACACCTGTTGTTTGTGAGGTTGATCCCGAGAGCGCGCCCATGTAGTACCATTGTTGGTCTTCTTCATGGTAGACGATGGTGGCAGTCCCACTGTCGCCTAAGAGTGCTCCTATGGGTAGGGGGTTAGTTTCGCTGACAGTGGGTTGTGTGTAGATAATTGTGCGGACTAAAAAGCTCTGCGTGCTACCATCGGGCATCTTGACATCCTCCATGTGATTGTGGACAGCCGAAAGCACGTTGGGAAATATATCTACCATGCCCGCGGTGAGGTGCTGACCGCTTCCAGTCAAATCAGAGTTGTTTCCAGAGCTGCCCGCTGGTGGGATGATGGTCTGCACGCCTATGCCTATGCGCATAATCATGCTGTCTTTGAGATCGCTGTAGCTCATGCTTGGAGCATAGTCCCAGCCCACGGCATCTGTTGCCAATTTGGAAAGGCGGGAGAAGGTGATGTCAGCGGAGACAAAATTATCCACATTAAAGTGGTGTGTGGCAACCGAGGTGTAGCTATCATAGATGGGAGAGCTAGCGGCGACGCTTGTGTCCTTGAGGAAAACCGTTTTCCCATGATAGCCTATGTGCGAGGAGGAGGTGAGCCAGCTTTGCTTTCCTCCAGCAAGGGCTGAGCCCTTGGGATAGTACCCACCCCCCACGGGGAAAATGCTGCTCGCGGCACTAAAATCAGGTACGATGGGGATGACTCCTATGAGGTCGCCTGTGTGCTGGTTGTAGATGGGGACATCGACAGCGCCCGCCTGATAAATGCCTGAATTGGTCGCAAAATCGCGGTATACTTGATAGTCAATCTCTCCTGCCAACTGCCCTGCTTGCAAGGAAGAAAATGCTAACGAGGTGATAAACGATGCTGGAAGTAAAAATTTCATATAGCGAAAGAGTTGCGTTGGCTACTCATGCTTATATTCTAGTTAGGAAATCGCAACTGTAAAGATGAATTTAAATCACAAATATTAACTATTTCAAATCATATAAAATCACAGTTATTTTATATGATTTCTATATTGTTAGGAATGAGTAGTTAATTAAAATCGTTCCAGTATTTTAATGCTAAAAAAATACATAAAAAAAATTACATCCTACTAATTTGATAGGATATAAAAATTTGAATTTCAACGTCATTTTGCGGTAATGAGCTATCGAAATGGGATGATGATTTCGGGCTTTTCTATGTACAAGCTTCGGTGCATGTGCTAGGATGTCGCCATGCAAATTTGCCGCAACAAAGACGAGCTTCGTGAGTTTTTATCCTCCAGTCAATTAAGCCCCCGCGTTCTTGTGCCCACAATGGGTGCTTTGCATGCGGGGCATGCGTCCCTGTTGCAGCAGGGGAGAGCCTTGGCGGGCGAGAATGGCTTGCTGGTAGCCACGGTCTTCCTCAACCCAGTGCAGTTTAACCAAAGTCAGGATTTAGCAAACTACCCCTGCACGCCCGAGGCGGATGTCGCCTGTTGTGAGAGCTGCGGAGTGGATGTGCTCTTTATGCCAAGCGTGGAGGATATGTACGCGCCTGACCGCTCCATCCTCTTGGAGGAGCGCGTGCTCTCGCAGCGACTTTGTGGTGCAACGCGCCCAGGGCATTTTGCAGGGGTTTGTTTGATTGTTCACAAGCTTTTTAACCTCATTTCCCCCACAGACGCCATCTTTGGCAAAAAGGACTACCAGCAACTTGCCATCATCAAGCGACTGGTGCGCGACATGGACATAGCCGTCCGTATCCACGGGGCAGAGACAGTGCGTGCCGATGATGGACTAGCACTCTCCAGCCGCAATGAATTGTTGCTGCCAGAGCACCGTGCCGTAGCCCCCATTATCAGGCGAGAACTTCTCACCGCGAAGCAGTCCGTGATGGCAGGTGCAGCAGCGCAAGATGTACTGGCAAATCTCCGTCAGCAGCTAGAAAGCCTCTCTGGCGTGCAGGTGGACTATGCCGAGCTACTGGATGCCGATAACCTGCAGGAAGTAAGTGGCAGCACCAGCACAGCACTACTTGCCGTAGCCGCCTTTTTTGGGGCAGTACGCCTCATTGACAACATAGAAATCCCCCTGACATGATACGCGCAGAAAACCTACACCGCAGTTACCGCATAGGTAAAAAGAACATTGAGGTGCTGCATGGACTCAGCCTCCATATCAAGAAGGGCGAGAGGGTCTTCCTCTGCGGTCCTAGTGGGGCGGGCAAAACCACCCTCATGTACACCCTTGCAGGGCTTGAAGCCCCACAGCAAGGTCAGGTCTTCATAGACGGTCAATCCATCTATGATATGGGAGAGCGTCGTCGCGCCCTCTTGCGCAATGAGAAGATGGGCTTTATCTTTCAGAACTACATGCTGATGCCAGAGTTGACCGCCTTGGAGAATGCCTCCTTGGCAACGGCCATATCCGGAGAGGAAGCAACAGATAGAATCGCGGCCTTGCTGGACAGGGTAGGATTAGGCGCGAGAATGGAGCATTTGCCCAATGAACTATCGGGCGGGGAGCAACAGCGCGTTGCCATAGCACGTGCTCTGGCGCACAGACCTGCCATCCTCTTTGCCGATGAACCAACAGGCAACCTTGACTCCAACAACGGACGACAGATACTTGACCTCCTCTTTGAATTGGTGGAAGAACAGGGAACAACACTAGTCGTCGTGACCCATGATAGGGAAGTAGCCAAGCGAGGCGATAGAACCCTGACCATCTACGATGGCGTGGTAGCGGGTTAGTTGGCATAGCCCATATTCTCCTTTTCTTGCACTTTCATTAGTTAGATGCTAAGCTTTTAATCATATGCCATCCCCCCTCCCTATCCGCCCACGTCGTAATCGCAAGTCACGTGCCATGCGTGCCCTCATGCGCGAGACCAGCCTTTCCCCCCAACACCTCATTTGCCCCCTCTTTGTCAAAGAAGGCGATGGCGATGAACCCATTGCCTCCCTCCCCGGCTGCACCCGTTGGTCGCTGACGGGACTGCTCACCGAGGTACAACGCCTCATCGCGCTGGGCATCCCCTGCGTGGATCTCTTTGCCGTTGTCCCCGAAGAGAAAAAGGACGCAGAGGCGACAGAAGCCTTCAACCCACAGGGGATTATCCCCCAAGCAATACGCCTCATCAAGGCGCATTTCCCCCAGATGCTAGTCGCCACGGACGTGGCACTTGACCCCTTTAATAGCGATGGACATGATGGTCTGGTTAGAGTGGACGCACAGGGAGAGATACATGTACTCAATGATGAGACAGTTGTGGCACTCTGCCGTCAGGCACTCGTCCATGCCGAGGCAGGGGCTGATATCATAGCCCCCAGTGATATGATGGATGGGCGCATAGCCGCACTGCGCGAGGCTCTGGATGCAGCGGGATATAGCGAAGTATCACTGATGAGCTACACCGCAAAGTACGCCTCCGCCCTCTATGGACCTTTCCGAGGTGCACTGGGTAGTGCGCCAAAGCGCGGTGACAAATCCAGCTACCAGATGGATGCTGCCAATCGCCGAGAAGCCTGCCGCGAAGCATTGCTGGATGAGGCAGAAGGCGCAGATATCCTGATGGTAAAACCCGCGACACTCTATCTCGACGTTATTGCAGAACTGCGCGCCTGTAGCCATTTGCCCATTGCCGCTTACCATGTCAGTGGAGAGTACCTCATGGTAAAATCCGCTGCCGCCTCGGGTTGGCTGGATGAGCGCAAGGTCATGCTAGAAAGCCTCATGAGCATTCGTCGTGCGGGGGCTGATATGATTTTGACCTACGCAGCAGCTGATGTAGCCATGTGGCTGCAAGAAAACGCTTAAACCATGCCACCTCGCCGACGCAGAAAAGGTCGTGTGAAGCGGCTAGACAGCCTACTTATAGGGCTAGTTGTCGCCATAGTCCTCAGCCTCATTGGGTATTTTTATCAGGGCGATGCGGGCTATTTCTTCAAATCTGAGGATGAGAAACAGCAACAGAGCGTCGGCTCTGCCTTGGTCGCGCCCTCTGACGTGGTGCTACCTCCGCGTGGGGAGCATCTTAGCTTCCTCTTTCTCAACGCCCACAACTACTTTGTGAATGGAGAGAAATCGCGTTCTCGCTACACCTCGTACCCCAAGAAAAACAAGAACAAAGAGGCTGTGGCAGATGTTATTGCCCATGCGCGGCCAGACATCGTGGGACTCTGTGAGATAGGCGGTCGCCTCGCGTTGGAAGACCTGCGGGGCAGACTGGGCAAGAGAGGACTAGACTACCCCTATTACCGCGTCTTGGAGAGACAGGGAGAGGACAGAGCACTGGCACTACTCTCGCGTTACCCTATAACCGCAGACAACTCCAAGGTTAATTATCCCCTTTATGGACAGCAGAGAAGGAACATGTTGAGAGGCATATTGGACCTCACCATACAGCATGGGGAAGGAGAGCAACTGCGTGTGATGGGAGTGCATCTTAAATCCAAGGTATCGGATGATGCGGCGGCGGCAACTAGCTTACGAAAGCGCGAGGCGAGCACACTATCTCAGCATGTGGCAAAGGCTGCAAAGAGCAAGAGGGATATGCCCATCCTCGTGTTTGGAGACTTTAATGATGATCCGGAGGCGGCAGCACTTAGTGTGTTGGAGAAGGGGAGTAGTGAGTTGGGGAAACTGAGAAGACTGAGACCGCGGGACAGTGCGGGGAAGTACTGGACAATCTATTATCGGAGGGGGGATAGTTATCATGTGTTTGATCAGATCTATGTGAATGGGGTCTTGGAGAGGGAGTTGAGGGATGCGAAGAGTGGGATAGTGGATATACCTGAGAGCAGGGAGGCGAGTGACCACAGGGCGGTATGGCTAGCGTGGTGAGCAAAGCCCTCGCCCTGCGCTTGCGTTCAATGGATTCCCAAGGATACCATCC
>CAYJON010000084.1:0-10986 GCA_964371795.1 uncultured Akkermansia sp.
TTCTCGGGCGTGAGAAATTTTCTTTAACCTGACTGACAGCCTCGCGCTGCGCGCTCGGTTTTTCCTGCGGGCTCTGCCCGCGCCCGCAAGGACTCTGTCCTTGACCTGCCCAAGAACTGAGTTCTTGGGAATCTCCTTGAACGCAAGCGCAGGAAGATACGCTCACTTTAGCGATCCTCAGACCCCTTCTCTTCCTCGTAAACTTCCAGAATACGAGCAATCATAGGTGTAGTCTGCAAGTAGAAAAAGGCTGCCAGTTGCTCATCACTCAATTGCCCATAGCCCGATATCCCTTCGCCCTTTTGCAGTATATCTAGCACAGCCTCCGTTGGAGTACGCATGGAGGCTGGCAGACGCGTTGCCGCGCTACGTAGTTCTGCAAAATAAGCAGAGTTATCAGCCTCCTTCTTCTCCAGCTCCGCTTTAAGCAACTGAGGAGGCGGAGGGTTGCTCACCCAAGTCATGTTCCAGACCAGCGGGGAATACTTCAAATTAGCCTTGACTATGACTCTGAGAAAATCCTGCATCTGGGCATCCTGCAACCAGTTCTCTTGAATAGCAAAAACCTTTCTAGCACGCAGCGCAGAGGCCTCTTTCGTCTTCCCTGACTTATTCTTTTGAATCATACTCATACCAGCCAAGGCCTGTTGCGTGCCCATCATCAAAATCGCATTCCAGACAGGGAACTTCTCCTCAAAAGCGAGACCGCCATCCTGCGAATAGGATGGATCCACTAAAGCCTGCAAAAAGTCCTGACAGTCAGAGGAATGGTTGACGCTTTGCACGCGAGAAATGCCATCTTCGACGTATTTCTTCATCAGTGACACCTGCGTCTCATCACTATTGGCTTTCCTATTGAGCATCGCCGCAAGTGTGCTATCTTGGGCAAGCAACAGGACGGCACTCTGAGCGGGCTCATATTGGGAACTCACGGAAACACATGAAATCATAGCCAGAGGCAGCAAGGCGGCAGCAGCGAAAGAGAGGTAATTCATGGCAAATATCTTACAGGTCCTTGCGTACGAGGGCAAGGAAATTTTTCGATAACTGGACTCGCTTCAATTGCTAATCGCGCGTCTCTTGTTCATCGTGCTGCGCTGGAAAAGCCTTTAAGGCGGAACGCCTAGACACTTGATAACCAGCCAAAGTATGCTCTAGAACTTTCTTGTATTTGTTAAAAATCTTTTCATCTGTGCCTTCCCACAGAGGTTGCCTATGCCCAAGCTTCATGCTCTTAAGCAATTCTCCTTTGCTTTTTCCAGTGAGTTTTACCAGATGATACATGAGGTAGGGAGACGCCATATTCTCTTTGCATGAGTAGGTATCATCTTTAAAGTAGATGAGGTATGAGTCGTATTCCAAAATTTCTTCATCTTGAGCAAAGGTGCTAATGTCTAAGCTATTATCCATCAACTTTGATTCAAGCTCACCTATCACAAACAGGAAAAAATGATCAAAGATAGAATGCAAAGAATAATTCCGTATGATCCCATCAATATGACTGCGATTCGATACGCCTACAATCTGAGAATCAAAACCATAAAGATAATATTCAGGAGTCATATCACCAAAGCGCAATCCTTTAGGGTCAACAATATCTCCTCTTGAATACACCTGCTCAGCTAGGAGCAATTGCTCAGCAGAATAAGCCGTCTGCTGCGGTCTTTGCATTTTGCGAAACTCTTTTAGCCATTTTGCATATTCTTCTTCGGGTAGGCTATAGACCATTACATAAAGTGAATCTGGGTGAAACCATGCATTATCAGTTCTCAATAACTGATTGATTACTTGTTTTAGTATTTTAGGATCATTTCTATATTCTTCATCTTCAATCAGGTTCACGTATTCACGCTTATAATCACCGCGCAAAAAGTTATGCAAAGACCTGACCTCCACGCCACCTGTAGAATATAATATATTAGGGGAGATATCTAATGATAGATGACGGGCTAAAATATACATTTTTCCATCACTAAAAATGATTCCTTGCTCTAAATAACCAAAGGTATCACCCATGCCAGTGACGTAGCCAGTGGTGTATTGATCACGGAGAAAATGATCCCATTTGCGGAATTCTAACCAGCAGAAGTCATAGTCTTTTTGGAAGACTGGGTGATAGAGCTTACGAAAAGTGGCTTGGATGATGGGATCATCCTTTTTAATAGAAGCATAACCCAGTATAGCGTCATACATGATGTCTTCTAGCCATGGTATAGAGATATTTAATCTCTCTTGCTCTTCTTTCGATGTTTTAGATACAAAGTCTTCAAAATCTCTAAGTGAGCTATATCCACCATACAGAGCCTTACCTTCACGGGCATCTTTATAGCAAGAATCCATTATCTCGCTAATGGCAGGTTCTTTGTAATCCATGCCTTCAGCGTCGGCTGATTCTGCTTTGAGATGCATGAAGACTAGAGTGACAACTGCAATGTATGTAATAAAATGCTTCATAGTATATTTTGTATAGAATTCACATATGAAAGTCAAGGGGATTTGATGAAGAAGTCATTCTCCACCTTTTTGCTTGCACTCCCTGCTTGATTCTGCTAAAAATAGCGGACATAGCGCGATACAACGCAATACTAATATGAATATTCAAGCTCAATTCACCCCTGTGTTGGATACAGCCTTCGTCGCTCCAGTTCTTTGGAACAAGGCTTATTGTCAACAAGTAGAAGCAGATGAGAACTCCTCTCCTCTCCACATTGCTCTCTCCCGCCTTGATGGGACGAGCTTCCGCTGGTCAACCCGCATTTTACCCCACGAGGGAGAGAACATCGCTCTGAACAATCTTTATGTAGAGCGTACTGTTAAGTTCCTCCTCTGGATGAAGGGCGGTTGCACCATCTCTGTCTGTGGCTGTGATGCCATTGCAGATATGCTGGCTGCCACATACTGCGAAGGCGGTGCTCGCCAGTTTGACTGGGACTTCATCGGCAAGCAGATTTATGACCTCCCCATCGAGGTGAAAAAGGTCTCCTGCCCCTGCGCCCTGCCTGATGAGAACTCTGCTTCCATGCCTCTGGGTCGCAATCTGGATGGCTACCGCATCGGCTTTGACCTCGGTGGTTCTGACCGCAAGTGCGCTGCTGTTGTCAACGGCGAAGTGGTCTTCTCCGAAGAAGTGGTCTGGGATCCCTACCACCAAAAAGACCCCAACTACCAGTTGGAAGGCGTTGATGATTCCTTGGAGCGCGCTGCAAAGCACCTCCCCCAAGTGGACGCAATTGGTGGCTCTGCCGCTGGTGTCTACGTGAACAGCGAACCCCGCGTTGGTTCTCTTTTCCGCGGTATTGCTCCTGACGACTTTGTCAATGTAATCCGCCCCATGTTCAAGACCCTCCAAGCCCGCTGGACAGAGCGCATGGGCAAGGAAGTTCCCTTTGAAGTTGTTAATGACGGTGAAGTCACCGCCCTAGCAGGTGCTATGGGTATGGAGGATGATGCTGTTCTCGGCATCGCCATGGGTACTTCTCTGGCATCTGGCTATGTGGACAATGATGGTCACATCATGCCCTGGCTTAATGAGCTGGCCTTCGTCCCCGTTGACTACCAAGAAGACGGTGGTGTGTGCGAATGGTCTGGCGACAAGGGCGTTGGTGCGCTCTACTTCTCCCAGCAGGCAGTTGCCCGCCTCGCTCCCCGCGCAGGCTTCGAGTTTGGCGACATGCCCTTCCCAGAGCAACTCAAGAAGGTGCAGGCTGCCATGGAAGCAAATGACGAGCGTGCTCGCAAGATTTACGAAACAATTGGTGTACAATTCGGTTACACAATTGCTTACTTTGCAGAGTTCTACTCCGTGCGCAATCTCCTCTTCCTCGGCCGCGTAGCGACGGGTGAAGGCGGTCAAATCATCATTGACAAGGCCAACGAGGTTCTCGCCGCAGAATTCCCCGAAATCAAAATCAACCTCTGCGTTCCTGACGAAAAGACAAAGCGTCACGGTCAGGCCGTAGCTGCAGCCTCTCTGCCCAAGATTGGCTAATCGCAAGATCGCGGGAAGGCTTTTTTCATCCATGCAAAAAGCCTTCCTGCGATGAGCTTTTCACCCCAAATATCATTATGAAAACCATCATCCTTTCCGCGCTTTCCCTTGTTTGCGTCAGCTGCAACTACCTACACATCCCCAATGCAGCGGCTGATAACTATCAGTATCGCCAATCAAAGCAGCCCGAACCCCATATCGAGGGCATGAAAAAACTAGAAGAGCACTAAAACATGCGCTCTCCGCTCCTCCGCCGCCTCGGTACATTGATTTTGACCCTTCCGCTGCTACTTGCAAGTTGCAGCTCGTCCCACCCATCTCAGTTCACCCAAAAAGAGGCTCTGCAACTGGGGCATCGTATTTGGAAGAATGAGTGCGCGGGCACGGTGTCAGGTCTGGTCTCATGGAATGATGGAGAGAGCTTTCCTTCCCTCGGCATAGGGCATTTTATCTGGTTTCCGCGCGGGGTAAAGCCTCCCTTTAATCAGAGCTGGCCTAGCTTTGTGAGCTTTTGCGAAAAGGTAGGCAAGGACGTGCCAGATTTTTTCAAGGGCCCTGCCCCTTGGCCTAATAAGCGCGCATTCCTCGCGGATAAGAGCGGCTTGGCAGACAAGATGCGCCACTGGTTGGCCAACAATCTCACCCTGCAAAGCGGCTACCTCATTGTGCGCTCTCGCCGCTCCCTGCCTGCCATGATGCAGGCAAGCCAAAATCCTCAAAAAATCAAGAAGCACTTTGAAGCACTGGCTGCGACAGCGCAGGGCAATTACTGCCTCATTGACTACGTGAACTTCAAGGGCGAAGGCCTCAAGCCCAGCGAGGGCTATCAGGGGCAAGGCTGGGGGCTGCTCCAAGTACTGGAGGAGATGCGCGGTAATCCGCAGGGACGCGATGCCACGCGAGAGTTTGCGCGTGCCGCAGCTGTCGTTCTGCAACGCCGCATTGCCCTTTCCCCTCCCTCCCGTGGCGAAAGACGCTGGCTGGAGGGCTGGATGAACCGCTGCAAAACATACCACTAAAGCCATGAGTACCCCATTGCCCTTTCTTGGCGGGGGACAGTTTCCCCTCTATCTCGCCCCCATGGCTGGGGTGACAGATCCCATTTTTCGCAGCCTCGCAAAGGAACTGGGTGCGGATGTCCTCATGACGGAGTTTGTCTCCGCGGAGGGCGTGTTGCAGGCATGGCACCGCAACCGCCGCTATGTGGAGTTTTCTGATGACCACCGTCCGCTGGGCGTGCAGATATTTGGCAGCGTACCCGAGAACATGGCCGCTGCTGCCCGCATCATTTATGATGCCATGCGTCCCGACTTCATCGATATCAACGCGGGTTGCCCTGTCCCCAAGGTAGTGGGCAAGAATGGCGGCTCTTCCCTGCTCAAAGACCTCCCCCTGCTGCACCGCATCAGTGAACATGTTGTCAAGGAATTGGAGAAGGACTGCCCCGTCACTGTCAAGATACGCACAGGCTGGGATGCTAATAGCATCAATGCCCTAGAATGCGTCAAGGGATTGCGCGACGCTGGCGTTGCCGCAGTGAGCATACACGGTCGCACCCGCTCCCAACAATACGGAGGCGTGGCAGACTGGGACATCATACATGAGGTCGCCCAAGAGCTTGGTTCTTTCCCCATCATAGGCAATGGTGACATAGATAGCCCCCAGCGCGTGAAAGAAATCCATGAAATAGGGCTTGTCGCGGGTGTCATGATAGGCAGAGCCGCCATGAAGTCACCCTGGATATTCACCAGCGCAAAGCAGTACCTACAAAGTGGTATCATCCCCGAGCCACCCAGTGACCAGCAACGCCTGCACTTCATGCTACGTCACACGCGCCTCGCCTGTGACAGCGGACACTATGGGGAGGAAATCTACTGCATGCGCGCCATGCGCTCCCGCCTCCTCTGCTACGCCAAGGGCATTGCCGGCACAAAGAGCCTGCGCCCTGCCCTAGCTCGCGTCGAAAGCTACACCCAGCTAGAAGAGCTCCTCACCCCGCACCTTCACCCAGAATCACCATGAACATCCCCCAATGCCTACGTCAAATCATGGGCACATTCGCCCTGCTTGCCCTCACCGCCTGTGGCCCTAGCCTAGAAGAGCGCGCCCAAGAGGCAAAAACACCAGAGCTGCTGATAGAGGTGGGCATTGACATGCTAGAAAGTGTCGATGACCAAGAAAGCCTCGACCGCGCCAAGGGCATCCTGCAAAGCCTGCACAGCAACTACAAAGACCTCCCCCGCGAAGAGCAAGAACGCGTCCTGCGCATATACTTCCGCCAGCACCAGAGCATCAACAAGGAAATCCTGCGCATCGACGACTTGGATCTGGAAAGAGGAGAATTTGACCCCCCTGTCATTGGCAACTACATCAAGCATGCCATACGCATGGCAAAGGAGATTAAACGCGGCATGAAGCTCAACTGATGAAAGCCCTCCGCCCCCTCCTATTGAGCAGTGCCCTGCTTCTCCTCTCCGCATGCAGCAGCGAGGTAGAAAAAGCCATGGAGCAAGTCCGCCATCATCCCGAGCCAGACAACTGCCTTGCAGCCCTGCTCTGCGTCTACCATAGCATAGAAAGCGAGCAAGACAGCGCAGCTGCCCAAGAGCAAGTCGATGAGATACGGCAAAGCATAGAGAGCTTTAGCGCCTTGGAGATGGGAGAATGGCTCATCCTCCTAGAAGAAAGAGCGGAGGAACTAGAAAAAGCCCAACAGCGACTCAGGGATGCCGACTGGACAGTCCCCCAACTCTACACAGAGAAAAAAGCCCCCACATCATGAAGGCACAGATTCACCTCGTCAGCAACGGCATGACCAGCCTCTTCCAAAGGCAGGGCAGTGCAGATATCGTCTCCCTACAATTTTGGGTACAAACAGGCTCTATACATGAGGCACCTCACCTAGGATCTGGACTCTCCCATCTGCTGGAACACATGGTCTTCAAGGGCACACGCCACTATAATGCCCAAGAACTTGCCCAGCGCGTCACCGCCCACTGTGGCATATGGAACGCCTACACCAGCAACGACAGAACCGTCTACCACATAGAAGGCCCAGCAGAACTCTGGAGAGTGTATCTGGAGATACTGCATGAGTTGGTATTCTTCCCCAGCTTCCCCCGCGAAGAATGGGATAAAGAGCGCGAAGTCATACGCCGAGAAATGGCCATGTACGACGATGACCCACAGGACGTCGCCTACAGACAACTCATGGAGACCATCTACCTAGCCAGCCCACGCCGCTACCCAGTCATTGGGCACAAAGCCCGCTTTGACGCGCTGAGCTATGAGGACATGTGCCAGTACCATAGGGAACGTTACGTCCCCTCCCGCGTCAGCGTCATCTGTAGCTTTGGCGGCAGCGAGGCCATCACCCACGAAGACTTTGTTGCAGAACTAGAAGCCCGCGCCGCAGAAGTCCCCGCCCGCGCCTCCTACGACATGCCCCAGCTGGTGGAACAGATGCAATGGGGCGCGCGCCTCAAGCGCAGTGAATTTGCCCAACCCACCAGTAACCTCATGCTGGGTTGGCGCATCCCCGCAGCCAACCACCCCGACATGCCCGCACTCTCCCTGCTCTCCCATATCTTGGGCACAGGACGCGCTGCCTGCCTGCATGCACACTTCCATGATGAACTAGGCTTGGCACATGATGTCAGCAGCAACATGATACCCGCTAGGGAGGGGGAAGGCTTCTTCCTCATCGACGCAGACTGCGACAGGGAAAAGCGCGATGAACTACGCGATAGCATACTCCACTACATCTCAGAACTGCGTCAAGAGCGAGAACTACTTGATAGCGGACTCACACGTGCCCTCAACCAGATGCGCGCCCAGCGACTGCGTGGGCTCGCCAGCGTCCAAGGACGCGCCAACGCGCTGGCGATGAGCTGGCACCTCACACGCAATATCCAAAGCATGGAAGAATGGGAGCAAGCATTGCGCCTCGTCCGCACAGACGACCTCCTACGCGTCATGGACAGCTACTTCCTCCCCCACAAATTCTGCGAAGTCAGCGTAGACCCCTTGGGAAGCAATGAACAGCACAAAGATGAGAGCAATACCCAACTCGACCAGCCTCTTGTTGAGGGGCAGCTCCCCAATGGACTGCGCCTCGTCATGCGACAGGACAGCAGCATACCCATCATCCACCTCAGCCTCGCCCTAGCCGCGGGTTGCCCAAGCGAAAGCCAGCAACTAGCAGGCATCAACAGCCTGCTATCAGAATGCCTCCTCAAAGGCACCCACACCCGCAGCGCACGCGACATAGCCGAAAGCCTAGAAAACCGAGGTGCTAGCATCAGCAGCGAAGCAGGCAACAACACCCTACTCATCCACGCCAACTGCCTCAAAGAAGACCTTGGCCTCCTCCTCTCCGTCCTAGCCGACATCATACTGCATCCCCTGCTTGATGAAAATGCCATCGAGACAGAAAAGCAAGCCATGATAGCCACCATCCTAGACGCAGAGCAAGACCCCCTTAGCCTCGCCCTGCGCCGCATGCGCCCCCTCTTCTTTGGCGAAAGCGGCTACGGAGTCAACCCAGATGGCACAGTCGAAAGCATCAACGCACTGGACAAACAGCAACTCTTGGAACAGCATGCACGCATCTGCTGTGCCAGCAACGCCGTATTCAGCATCGTTGGCGACTTTGACATCGAAAGCGCGCAGACACTCATCGCTGAGGAATTCTCCGCCCTCCCTGCGGGACTCCCCCTTAGCAGCCAAGCTAGCGCACCTGTCCAATCGGGAGAAGAACAATATCAACTTGACAAGCAACAATGCGTCATCGCCCTCGCCCTACCGGGTGTCGCCGTGAGCTCTGAAAACATGCTAGCGCATAGCATCATCTTGGAATGGCTACGCGACATGTCAGGCCCCCTCTTCAGCGAGATAAGAGAAGAGCGCGGCCTCGCCTACTACGTAGCCCCAGCCGCCATGAGCGGAGTAGACACAGGCTGCTTTTACATCTACATGGGAACCGCCCCAGAGCAGGAGAAAGAAGCGCGTGAAGCCCTAGAGCAAATCATTGCCCACATAGCAGAAGAAGGCATGGACGAGGAAGACTACCACCAAACCCTGTCCACCATTTTGCTAGGTCACAGATCCAGCATGCAATCCATGAGTCGCGTGTGTAAGAACATGGCTATCGACACATTATTGGGCTTACCGAGTGACAGTTGTATTAGCTTGCCATCGCGCATTAGAGAAGTCAGCTTGGAGCAGGTGAACCGGTGCTTGCGAGAGCTACTGCATGCAGAGCAAGTCAGAGCGTGGGTCACAGTGAGCTCAGAAAACTAGCCTTAGACCTGCGCGATAGCGTTCAACAGATTCCCAAGAGCACGCTCTTGGGCGGGTGCAGGGCAGAGCCCTGCCGGGCGCGGGCAGAGCCCGCAGGAGAGCACCGAAGCGCGCAGCGCGAGGTGAGGCGACAGTCCCTTTAAAGAAAACATGCCCGCTGCGAACATGCTGCATGGTGAGCCAGCCCAGCAACACTGTCGCCCCCTATGGGCTCGCGCGATAGCGCGACACTTCTCTGCCGTCGCCAACGCGGAGCGTACAGTTAGCCGTTGCCTCACGCGATAGCGCAAACAACCGCGCCAACACCCTATACGTTAAAGCATAGCTCACTCCGCCCCGAACTCCACATTCACCTTCAGCTTCTTAAGCTTCTTTTCTATATCCGCCTCCAGCTGCTCAAAAGTCTGCTTCTTCTTCTTATCCAAGAGCAACTCTGCCGCCTCCTTAGTCGACGCACCCTCTAAAATAGCATCCAAATAAGCACAGAGCCTTGCGCGACCCGCCTTACCGTTCATATCGAGAAAATAGCTGATAATACCCGCAGAGATATTGTATATGTACACGTCAGTTCCAATGAACTTGTAAAACTCCTGCTGATTCATATTAAACATCTCCTCCAGCGTGAAGGGGCATTTCGATACGGGGAAGTTCTTAGAGCGAGCCGTGATATCCTTTGGGCAAGTGGAGAAATTCAGATTACTACCCTTGGTGGAAATACCCGCAACATAGTCGGCTAAGCCCTCATCAACCCATGTAGGCAGATCGTTTAATACAAAGCATTGATGGGTGATTTCATGCACCAAGACATGAGTCTCTACTTCCTTGGCCATCAATGAGCCATCCTTATCTATGCCCAATGATTCAAGGGGGAGGAGAACCCTGTCGTCAATGAGACCGTCTTCATTTTTTATATGGTAGGCCTTATGCACATAGAGCCCATTTGAGCCATCGCGACCACCTGCTTGGAGGTAGTCCTTGTGGGTGAGGTAGAGCTGACCACCTAGCTTTTTCTTCTTGCTTTTGAACTTCTTGCCCTCTTTTTCTGCGGCTATGCGCTCTGCCTTTTCCTTTTCATCTTGGTTGGCGCGTTGGTGCATGCGTCGTATGGGTAGCAGGTCAGATAAGGCCATGTTAGCCGCTAAGGAGCACTCAAAAACACGCGCTAGACGCTCCTGCGCCTTCTTTTCCAAGGCTACAGGGGAGATGAAGTAGAAGTTTTCTGTCTCATAGACAAAGCCTTCTTCGTCTTTATCACTGTCATCGCTGCCTTCTTCTAGGTGGGAAGCGTTACTCAGGGTGAAGCGTATGGGCCATCTGGACTCGGGGTCATTTTTTTTGGTGGATGGGCTTGCATCGCTTGCACTGCTGGGGGCAGGTGCCTGTGCCAGACTGGAGAGAGGCGCGAGGCAGAGGAGAGCCATTGCTAGTGCGCTGCTCCAAAGGGAAAGGGGGAAGAAGGGGGCTTTCATGATGGGTTTTTCACTCTAGCATAGCAGGCTTTCAGGGTGCAAGTATTATTTGTGGCTTAATGTTTAAAAAATGAGTTGCGGCTAACTGTACGCTCCGCGTTGGCGATGGCAGGGAAGTGTCGCGCTTCGCGCGAAGGATTAAGGGGCGTCAGTCAGGATGCTGCCACCTTGCAGGGTGTTCATCTCGGGCGTGTATGAAATTCTATTAACCTGACTGACTGCCTCGCG
>CAYJON010000085.1:0-2179 GCA_964371795.1 uncultured Akkermansia sp.
TTAAAGATTTTCGCACAATTCTTTGAGTTCATTGTGTTCGTAGTAATCCAAGGCCTTGAGTTCATCTATCTTCGCCTTGAGTTCCGTCATGGCAGAGGTGATAGAAGCTTGAGAATTAATTGCTCTAAAAATAGCTTGAAATCTTTCTGCATCAGCTCCTTTTATGGTACCCATCTTTGCAGTCATTTCGCGCTGGTATACACCATAGCGGCGTATCTCTCTAATGGTTGCATCTATGTCAAGTTCTTCAGCTAAACACTTTTCTATAGTTTCGCGGATACGATCAATGGAATATTCTGTATCAACCAGCAAAACAACATACTCTGCGCCTTTAGGATCCAGTTTTGCCCCACCGAAGCGGTACTGATCAAACTGCTTCATAAAGGGCGTGACGCGGTTCTTGTAGCGCAAGAAAGCCTTTTTTAAGGCTTCATTACCCATGTAATTAGAAGCCTCGAGATTGGCACAGAGAACGCGGAAATCAAAAAATGTCGACTGCGCCCATTCTTTCACCTCTTCATCAGCAAGCTCCTCAGAAAAGCTCTTCGAAAACGCGGCAGACTTTTGCTTCAGTCCTTTATCATAGTAACCCCAAACTGGGTAGTCTTCATTGATATATTGAATAGCTGCATCGATATCTTTGGGACCTGATTCACTATACAGGTAAGCATTTATACCGTCAGTACCCATACCAAGCGACTGTATAACACCTTCGCAAACATAGGTATAGACATTAAAACCATCATCTGCGAGAGTAGTACTCACAAGGACAGGTAGAGAAAAAGCTGCTAATACTCCAAGTTGTGTAAATTGTTTCATAACCTACATTATAGAAAAAGAGTGAGATATGGCAAGATAAATCCATCTATAAGCGGGCAGGCGTGGCCTAATTATTTCAAAATCATTTTGTGCCTCAGAGGGAATAGACTTGCTAGAGGGGGCTCATTATGTTAAGAGAATAAGCAACAATTTTTATGAAACGACGCATAGTAATTCTCGGCTCAACTGGCAGTATTGGGACAAGTGCCCTCAAGGTGGCACGTGACATACCAGAACAGATGGAAGTCATTGCGCTGGCAGCACAGCGCAACTACAAGCAACTGGCAGAGCAGGCACGAGAGTTTCAGGTAAAGCATGTGGCGCTTTATGATGAAAGCCTCATTGATGATTTACGTGCCCTACTTCCTTCTGATGTCAAGGTCTATGCAGGACTTGCTGGACTTTGCGAGCTAGCCAGCCTGACAGAAGCCGACATGGTGCTAGTCTCCATCATAGGTACGGCTGGGCTCTACCCAACCCTTTCTGCCATAGATGCGGGCAAATCGCTGGCAATTGCCTCTAAAGAAATTCTTGTCATGGCGGGAGAGCTGGTCATGCAGCGCGCCCGCGAAAAGGCTGTTGATGTGCTACCAGTGGATAGCGAGCACAATGCCATTTTCCAATGCCTGCAAGGACACCAAGGTGGTGCTAGTGAGGTATCACGCCTCATCCTCACCGCCAGCGGAGGACCTTTCCGTCAGATGCCCCGAGAGCAGTTGGAGCACGTGACATTGCAACAGGCCCTCAAGCACCCCACATGGACCATGGGGCAAAAAATCACCATTGACTCCGCCACCTACTTCAACAAAGGGTTGGAGATGATTGAGGCGCGCTGGCTCTTTGGCATACCCATGGAGCAGGTGGACGTCATCGTCCACCCACAGAGCATTGTGCATTCTCTAGTAGAGTTCACCGATGGCTCCATCATCGCGCAATTGAGCAACAGCGATATGTGCTTCCCCATCCAATACGCCGTCACCTGGCCAAAGAGACTGCCCAACAGCCTACACAAGCTGGATTTGGCAAAGCTAGCTAGCCTGCACTTTGAAGCCCCACGCTGGGATGACTTCCCCGCGCTACGCCTCGCACGCGAAGCAGGCCTACGCGGTGGCACCATGCCCGCCATGTACAATGCTGCCAATGAGGTTGCTGTAGACGCCTTTGTCGCAGGTCGTCTCTCCTTTGCAGGCATATGGCGTACAGTGGAAACCGTGTTAGAACGCTGCACGGTGCGCAACTACGGCAGCAATCTTGATATCATTGTCGAAGATGATGCATGGGCAAGAGAAGAAGCGAGTCGCCTCATTTAGATCTACTCCACCACAGCCTCAATAGCCTCAGCAGCCTCGGTAGGTACTGT
>CAYJON010000085.1:2279-10825 GCA_964371795.1 uncultured Akkermansia sp.
TCTAAAAATTGCAGCACAGCATCCTCCAAGCCCTGCATGACACGAGTTTTATAAGGTGGAGGGGGAACGGGTGCACTGGCTTGCATCTCCTTCTTTTCCTTCTCCTTTTGACGGCTGGATTTGCCCTTTTGGCTATCAATAGCATCCAGCTTTGCCTGCCATTGCGCGCGCTGATTTTCGTAGTTAACGCCCAATTTGTCCACAGCAGGGATAAAGATGATGGCAGCGGGATGCTTAATCGATTGCAAATAGTTGTAATCACTTTGACGCAGAGCACCATCACGCCCCTGAGTTGCTGTAATGAGATGACTTTGTAGAGCATAACCCAGCTGCGGCGCAAGGCATGCCTCGTCATCAGAGATATAGCAAGTCACCTTGTCACTTGGTTCATAACGCAGGCTAAGGTAAAGCGCATTGCGGTGCTGGTTGACAAAATCACAACGACGTTGGAGGGAAAGATAGTAATCCTCCTCACGAGTCAAGATAACCTTGAGCCCCCTTGCCCTCAGACGATTGGCTAGATTTTTCACCAAATGAAGAGAGGAGGCAGCCTCCGTGTGTTCACCCATGCTCATGCCCTGCTCATAACCACCAAAGGGAGCATCCAAAATGACGCATTCTATTGCAGATTTGGCAGGCTGCATGATGGGCTGAATCAATCTCTCCATATCGCGACGCTCTATGAGCAGCTGTCCCATTTCATCACGCTTCAATCGCTTTGTCAGCATGATGCGTAAGCCATTCCAGTACAAGCTATCACCTGATGGATCCAGCGTCAATCTATCCGCACCGCGGGAGTAAATACCATCTTTGAAGTCAAAGCCCAGATAGAGCATCAAGTTGTGCCACAGTAAGAAATCGGACAAGAACTCTGGACTGGGCAAGTCCTTTATGGATTCGAGAAATTCCTCTGAAACCTCTGCAACCACGGCTTTCCTATATGCAATAACAGGCACATCTACGGTATCGGGAACAGCGATAATCTCCTCGGCTTCGGCAGGCTCTTGCTGGGCATAGCTTAGACCTAATCCCAGCAGCAAAGGCAAAATAAAGTTGGTAGAGCGCATCATTATTATCTTCTTGTGCTGCGTAAAGAATTGGACTTACTAGCGACAATCTGCGCGTAGTTGACAATACCGACGTAAATGGCATCGGCCAGCTTGTTCTGGTAGCTATCAGTCATGATGGCACGTCCCTCCTTGGCATTGCTGACAAAACCACCTTCAAAAAGCACGGCGGGACGACGTATTGTGCAGAGCACAGAAAATCGCGCACGCTGAATTCCCCTATCAATAGCCCCTGTCGCCTTGATACAGCGGCTGTGAATAGCAGTCGCCAAGGCGACATTCTCACTATCTTGGCTATTGCCCTGCAATTCTCTCGTAACACGGCTGCGAGCAAAGGGAGAAGTCGTCCCAACAGGGGCTAGGGTAAAAGTCTCTATGCCAGAAGCAGCAGAACGTCCAGAGTTATGGTGTATGCTCACAAAGATAGAGTTAGGCTGCTGATTGGCAATATTCACCCTCTGTTGCAGCGTGAGAAAAACATCACTATCACGTGTCATGACAACACGATAGCCTTTTTTGACCAGACGGTCACGTATTTTACGAGCCAATTGCAGGTTGCATGTTTTTTCCACAGCATACTTGCTAACAGCACCAGAGTCATGCCCACCATGACCGGGGTCAAGCACAATAGTTGTCACCTTTGACGAGGTCAAAGAATAGTTAGGGCGCATGACGGGATCTACCAGCTTCACCACATCAACCACAGAAATGAGAGCATCTCCTCCATGCGCCACAATGGGATGAGAGAGGACATAGCGAAAGTTATTCACATAAAAATCCTGTCTTCCCGTACGATAAGACACATACCTATCTTTTGACACATAGGTGGTATAGCCGGGTTTAGGCTGCTTGCTGGAGCGCAGCAAATCGTAAAACTCCATCATCTCGCTGATCTTGATGTGCTCTACACCCTTTACGTTGATACGATCCCACTGTGCCGTTGATTTCCGAGTCGTACCAGCACCACCCTTACTGACTAAACCTGACACTGTTCTCTGGGCATAAGCCCACTCTGCCGCTACATACAGGCAGCAAAATAGAAACAAAATTGGGTAAAATGATTTCTTCATTGATTAACAGGTCGTGAGTTTATCATATTTTGATAGACTCATGCAAGCAATTAAGCTGTCCTAACTACAGCTTTCAATATTTTAATACTCCAGCGACAGTACAAATAATGTCTTGATTTCGCACCTGCTATTATCTATAATAAAGACTCAAGCATGAGCACTAGTAGCAAGACAAGAGAATTCCCCACCTATGAGCAATATTGCCTACTGCCAGACAGGGAGTGCACAAAGTACTGCGTAGGCATTCCCCTCCTCAACGAGGGGGACAGAATCCGTACTCAGTTAGCTGATATGAAGGCGCAGGGGCTTGATCAATTGGCAGACATCATCATCTTTGACGGAGGCTCTAACGATGGCTCCACAGACAAGGACTACCTGCGCTCCATGGGAGTCAAGACTTTGCTCGTAAAAACAGGAGCAGGCAAGCAGGGGGCGCAATTTCGCATGGGTTTTGACTACATGCTCAACATGGGCTACGAAGGCATTATCACCATAGATGGCAATAACAAAGACGGAGTGGAGGCCATACCTGCCTTTATCCAATGCTTGGAAGAAGGGTACGACTTTGTGCAGGGTTCTCGCTTCATCGCGGGAGGAAAGCACCTCAACACGCCCTTTTCCCGCTGGTTTGCCGTGCGCTTCATCCATGCCCCTTGGCAGACGCTTTTGTCTGGCAGCTGGCAGACGGACACCACTTCGGCCTATCGCGCCATCTCACGTAGCATGCTAGAAAATGAAAAGTTAGATATCTTTCGCGATATTTTCAGTGGTTATGAGTTACTTTTCTATATGTCGGCAAAGTGCCCTCGTCTGGGCAAGCACAAGGAAATTCCCGTATCGCGCTGCTACCCAGCTCAGGGAAAAACGCCTACCAAGATAAAAATGAGCGGTAATTTTGCCATCATAGGAGATCTGCTCAAGCTCACCTTCGGTCACTATAACAGCAAGAGATAAGTAATGCACAAGCACTTTGATTACATCATTCTGGGGGCAGGGATTTACGGTATGTTTATCTCCCATCGCCTAGCAAAGCTATACCCACAAAGCAAAATTGCGCTACTGGACTATGACGCAAAGCCCTTCCAACGCGCTTCCTATATCAACCAAGCGCGCGTACACAATGGCTATCACTACCCTCGCAGTCTCGCTACTGCGTTAAAGAGCTCTGGTTACTACCAGCAATTCGTCCATGATTATGACTTTGCCATCAACAAGAAGTTTGAAAAAATCTACGCCGTAGCCGCTAATTTTTCCTACGCCAGCGCGGAGAATTTTGAGACATTTTGCAAGGCCGCAGGCATCCCCTGCAAACCCATCCATGCGTCCAAGTACTTCAAAAAGGACATGATAGATGGTTGCTACCTGACGGAGGAATTTTCCCTCGACGCAAAGCTCATCTGCGCATGGTTTGTGGAGCAACTGAAAGATGAGAAGCATGTGGAGCAAATCTACAATGCGCGCATCAAGGAAGTGAAGGAACAAGGTGAGCTCTACAATCTGCATATGGATGACGGCAGTGTATACAGTGCCCCCTTCGTGCTGAATACGAGTTACGCCTCGGTCAATCAGGTTTTAGACCTATTCGGTTTTGAAAAATTCCGCATCAAGTATGAAATCGCTGAAATATGCCTTTGCGACGTGTCGGACAATGTGCTGGACGCAGGCTTGACGGTGATGGATGGCCCATTCTTCTCCCTCATGCCCTTTGGTTATTCTGGCTACCATAGCCTCAGCTCGGTACACTACACCCCTCACCTCACCTGCGTGGGAGAGTTACCCGTCTTCCCCTGCCAAAAGAATAATCCCGAGTGCACTCCAAAGCGACTGGGAAACTGCAACCTCTGCCCCGCTCGCCCCCAAACTGCCTGGCGTCAGATGAAGCAGCAGGCACGTCACTATCTCAACGATGACATCGACATGCACTTCCAAGAATCACTCTTTGCCATCAAGCCCATTCTACAAGCATCAGAAATCAGCGACTCTCGTCCCACCATCATCAAGGAGTTTTCAAGCTCTCCGCGCTTTATCTCCGTGCTATCAGGCAAATTTAACACCATGTACGACCTAGAGGAGTTACTCACACAATGAAAGCAAATAAAGAACAAGTTTATATCTCTGCTCTCGCCTATGTCAGCAACCGCGAAGGGAGCATCACAGAAAACCTACACCGCCTCTGGGAGATGCTGGAGGAGCACTTCATGGACTTTGAAATCATCCTCGTCGATGATTGTAGCCATGATAAATCCTGTGAAAAAATCCGTGACTTCGCCAAGAAGAAAGAGCAAAAACGCCTCACTCTCATATCTCTGACAAAGCGCCATGGACTAGAAAAGGCTATGCAAGTCGCCATAGATTTCTCCATTGGTGATTTCGTGCTAGAGATTGATGACATCTGCATGCCCTATGATATCAGCATGCTCAAAGCCCTCTATGATAAAAACTGCGAGGGCTATGATATTGTCTCCTTGCAGCCCAGCAACAACACCTCACAGAGCTCGAAATTATTCTACTTCTTGCTCGGTCACTACCACGAATCGACCCTCAACCTCAACACACAGATAGCGCACTCTATCACCCGCCGCGCTCTCAATGCTATTTCCCAATTCAAGGACAAAACGAGCTATAGAAAAATCCAGCACAGCTTAGGTGGTTACAAGCAGGCAAGCGTCGACCTAACACTGGATAAGAAATTAGGCTCCAGCTACAGTCTAGGAGAACGCGTGCAAATGGGTAGCGACATCCTTTTCTACTTCACCAATATTGGGATGAAGCTCTGCATGTATGTCGCTATTTTCTTCTTCCTCATAGCTCTATTAGGTGGCAGTTATGCCATTTACATTTACTTAACTCATTCTGCTGTCATGCAGGGATGGACTACACTGATGCTCTTCCTGAGCGTTGGTTTCTCTGGTCTCTTCATGGTGCTAGCCATACTCAGCAAGTACCTCAACCTCGCCCTGAAAGAAATGAGCTCCAGCCCTCGCTACACGGTTAAATCCATAGAAAAAATCTAAATGAAAAGCAGCGCACTCATAGGCTACACAGGCTTTGTTGGTGGTAATCTCTGTGACCAATCACAGTACACAGACTATTATAACTCAAAAAATATTCATGAGATAGAAGGCAAGCACTACGACACGATCGTCTGTGCCGGCATTCCCGCAGCCATGTGGCTAGCCAACAACAAGCCCGAAGAGGATCTGGAGCAAATTTTACAACTCACCCGCCTACTGGGCACATGCAGCTGCGAGCACTTTGTCCTCATCTCCACCATTGCTGTCTACGATGCCAAGCAAAAGGGCATGAATGAGCAGACGCAAGATATGCTTGAAAGCCAGCTTGCCTATGGAAAAAATCGCTATAGAGCAGAAGAAGAAATAGCACGCAGCTTCCCCAATCATCACATACTGCGCCTGCCCGCCCTCTTTGGCCCCCATATCAAGAAAAACTTCCTCTACGACCTGTGCAACCAAGAGCCAGCCTTCCTCAATCAACAGGCATGGACTACTCTGATGGAGCAACTGGATGCAGAACAGCAAGAGCTAATCAAGAGCTACTACCTCTTTAACAATCAAAATGGAATGTATGCCTTCCAAAAGGAAGAGGCGGCAGCCCATGGTCAAAGAGCAGACATCCTCAGCCTCTTGCAGCAATACCAGTGCACGGCACTCAACTTCACCCATCCAGAGAGCAACTACCAGTTCTACGACCTGCGCCTCCTTCAAGGAGATATTGGCAAGGCAATGGAGGCTGACTTACGCGTCCTCAACCTATGCTCTGAACCAATAGCAGCCAAGGAGATAGCAAAGCACTTTTTTGATATAGATATGGAATTACGTGGTAATCCCGTACTCTATGACTACGACATGCAAAGTCTCTATGCCGAACGCTACTGGGGCAATAGCCCTTGGCAATACAGCAAGGAGCAGATCATGGAGCAACTCCACAGCTTCTTTCAACAACAAGGCATAGAGCTATGAATCTCGCCATTTCCAATATCGCATGGCTGCCCGAGCAACGCTTTGAGGTCTACAGCCTCATGCAGGACATGGGCTACACAGGACTAGAGATAGCGCCTGCTCTCTTCCAACGTGTCGCAGAGTTTCCCTATTCTCAGCAAAATCATCTAGCAGATGAGGCAAAGGCAGAGCTGGCAGACTATGGTCTCCAATTGGTCTCCATGCAGGCTCTTCACTTTGGGGAAAGCGGTATGGCTCTCTTTGCAAGTGAGGCAGAGCGTCAAAAGCTACTCGACTACACCAAGCAGGCCATAGACTTTGCGGGTCGCCTCGGCATCAGAAACCTCGTATTTGGATCTCCCAAGCTCCGCAATATCCCAGAAGGCATGGCAGAGCAGGAGGTGCAGGACATAGCACAACCATTCTTCCTCGCCCTTGCCCAACACGCGCAGGCACTAGGCTGCATCGTAGGACTAGAACCCAATGCGGCAGAATACGGCACCAACTTCATCAATACCACAGAGCAGGCCTTCTCGCTAATTCAACAAGTCAACCACCCAGCCCTGCGACTCAACCTCGACATGGGTAACCTCATCGTCAACGAGACAGAGATGGCTGCCATCATTGAGGCAGCCCCTGTGATAAGCCACGTCCACTTCTCCCTCCCTATGCTGCGCATCCTCAGCAGAGAGGTAGCCCCCACCCTCTTACAATACGCACAGGCACTCTTGCCTATCGTGCCCCAAGAGACCTATTTTTCCATAGAAATGGGCAAGAGCGATATAGCTTCTATAGAGCAGGCTCTTTCTTTGTTTTCTGGAGAATTTCATAATCCTTGATTAAAGAAAATTGCCCCGTAAACATCTGAGAATTAATTAAAACAGCATTTTCATAGCCACTCTTTTCCAAAATACTTTGCAAAGAATCTTTTGAACTATGCTCGTAGAGCATTTTTCCAAGATCAAGTACAAGGAAAGAGTCTGAAGGGCTTTTGACACCGATGAGTAACTCCTCAAATGAATTCGCACCTGTGAGCTGGAGTATCTCTTTTTTCTTGTTTTCGTGAAGTTGCATCATCTCCCAATAGGAGCTTTGTATGTTCACCCTATTTTTGTAAACAGTATAGAGATTCACTCCCGATCCAGCAATTGTAAATAATAGCAGCAGGTAGGAACTCAGCACAGACCAGCCTTTCTCCTTTTTAGGCCAGAGGCAATAAATAGGTATGAAGAATAGAAACCACTTCAATCTAGCATATGAATAAATCAAGGCATGAGAAAATTGAATGAGATTTTCTAGCAAAATACCACCTACCAGAGCCAACAAAAGCAGTAAGACACACAGTTTTGAGTAAGGTATCTTCTTCAAGTAACCTACCCTTGACAACAAGACAGGAAGACAGAGCAAAAAGAGGCCGAACGATTTCAATAAGAGCAAGACGAGACTTAACGCAAAGGATGCAGAGAAATGTTCTCCACTCAATGCCCTCCCCGTGGAGCGATTGAGCAATAGCTCAAAATAATCCTTAATGGGTACTATCATGCTAGGATGCGCAACGATAAGGATGAGTGCCAATATACATGCCGAGGAGGTAATGATAATGAGTTTGATACTCTCTAGCTTACTAAATGAGCTTGGAATTCGCGATACAAGCAACGTTAATAACAAGTACGCGTTGAGCAAAAGTACCCCTGTAAAGGTTGACCACTCGATAAAGGCCGCCAAAAACACTAGCAGAAAGAGCGACAAATGCAACAGAGAGCTTCGCAACGCTACAGTAGAAGGCAAGTAACTCAAAATGAGCAATATAAGCAGATGAAAAGGAAATACCAGCACATGTGCCCAAAAATTAAATCCACCAAGACTTACTAGAGATTCTTGCGCAAAACAGAAAAAAAGCATCATAGCAGACATTGCAGGAAGACTTGGTAGCTCATGTCTAATAATATAATAAAATCTACAAAATAGAAGAGCAAAGAGAGCTGCCGATATAGCGTAGACAATAAGGCTGGTTAGAAATATGGCATTCTGATAATGTTCAAATTGAAATAGACATTGAACAGTATAGGGAATAATAAAGGTAGCTGCACTGAAAGAAGCATAGACCAAAACAGATTCATCGGCACTCCTAACACTAGGCCCCCAACCAGCAAGAGGGATATCACCCTCTCCCGCCTCTGGCATTACAATTGACGTGATGGAATTAAAATAATGCTTATCGGCTGGTATGTTATCATAAGCCCGTCCAGTCAACTCCAAATGGGTTGTTATATCTAAATCAGCATGAGCGTAGCCCAAATTGGCAAGGCCTATGCGCGCAGCTAAACCCAATAGAATAATGAGACATGTAGATATAATAAGACATTTAGCGTGACGATTCATATGAACAACAATAATTATTGAGACGTGCAAAGTATATCATATTGACTCTCTTTTACAAGAGTTAATAT
>CAYJON010000086.1:0-10824 GCA_964371795.1 uncultured Akkermansia sp.
ACGACAAGTTAGCTGCCCAGTTAATCCAAAAGGCGGCTGATGCGGGCAACGCAGAGGCTATGATGATTCTCGGCAGTTTATATCTAAGTGGAATTGGTGTAGAGCAAGACTCATCAAAGGCGATTGAACTACTGAAAGAAGCAAGCCGACTTGGTAATCAGCAAGCAAGGATGCTGATGGCTATATGTTATCATTCTGGAGTAGCGGTAGAGAAAGACACGAAAAAAGCATTCGAACTGGCGCAAAAGCTTCTGGAAGAAGGCTTTCATAATGCAGCAAATCTACTCTCACATCACTACATGCAGGGAATTGAAGTAGAGCAAGATGTAAACAAGGCAATCAAATTGTTGCAAAGAGCTTCAGCAGAGGGTGATCAATGGGCACAGTACACACTTGCAGATTATTATATGACAGGGGATGTGTTAGAACAAGACTATAAAAAAGCTGTCGCCTTGCTGGAAAAGATAGTCTACCCAGAGCAAGGAGAAATCCTCGATGACTCCTATAGCTACACTTTTCTGGATGGAAAAATATCTGCTAACAGTCTAGAAAGCGAGAGAGTCGATCGATATGCCCCCTATCAAGCGAAAGGTCCTAGGATAGAGGCGATGAGCGTATTGGGTCATATTTATTTGCTAGGTGTTCCTGATGTTCCGCAGGATATTCCCAAAGCCTTGCCCTTGATACAGGAAGCAGCGGCACATGGTGATAGTGCTGCTTTAGGCAATCTAGGCGCGATGCATCTCAGAGGTATAGGAATGCCTGTTGATGTGGATAAAGGCATCAAATTAGTAAAACAAGCTGTCGAACAAGGGGATGTTAAAGCTAAATTAATACTCGGAACAGAGTATTACTGGGGATTAAGTGGACTTGAGCAAGATATAGAAATGGGCTTGGCATTACTGAATGAAGCAGCGGATGAAAATGACCCAATAGCCCTGCATTTTCTTGCATATGTCTATCTAAAAGGCGATGACGTGCCAAAAGACATTCAAAAGGGGATAGATTATTTGCAGCGCGCAGCCAATATAGGACTTCCTATTGCGAAATATGAACTTGGCATCATGTACAAGGAGGGGCGTTTCGTCGATCACGATATACAAAAAGCCAAAGAGTTATGGGAAGAGGCAGCCGCACAGGGTCATGGTGAAGCAATGGCTGAGCTTCTTTTACTGAAAGAGGAGCCTGCTGAAGTACCATGGTAAAAGTAAAAGAGCGTCTATTACTTACTTGTCCAGCATTTTGTTCACCATCTTTCTATCGGGGGAGGCCATAGGGATATGGGCTAATTGGGACAGGGGGATGTACTCTTCCTGTGCTTCGGGCTGCGCGCAGTCGGGGCTAAGGCTGTAGAGATAGCGCGTCACCTTGTAACGCGTGACGCTGTAGTTCTGCACCTGCTGCGGCTGGAGGTTGAGGGTGAGAAAGTAGCCCTCCTCGCGCGTGGGAAAGCGGTACATGCCCTCATGCCTCTCCCCTGCCCCCTGTCGGGCAAGCAGCAGCCCTCGCTTCTCGCAGAGGCAGAATATGTCATGGTGGCTGGTGCGGGTGATGGCTTGCTTTGGCAGCTTCGCTGGCAGGGATTCTGGCTGCTCGGCGCGGCAGTGTTCCCGCAGGGGACAGCAAAGACAGCTGGGCTTCTTTGCCGTGCAGATGAGTTGCCCTAACTCCATCAAGGCAGAGTTGTAGAGACGCGGCTCTGTGGGGTGCAGCAGCTGGGCGGCTAGTGCCCACTGCGCCTTCTTGCCCTCCTTGCTATCCACGGGGGTGCTGTCGTTCATGAGGCGGGCAAAGACTCGTGATACATTGGCATCCACCAGTGGAGCGGGCTCATTGTAGGCAAAGCTGAGTATAGCTCCCAGCGTATAGTCACCTATACCCGGTAGCTGGCGAATGCTTGCTGCGTCTCGGGGCATTTCTCCCCCATACTGCGCAACGAGCTCTCGCGCTATTCTTTGTAGAGAGCGCACGCGGCGGTAATAGCCCAGTCCCTCCCAAGAGCGCAGTGCCTCGTCCTCACTGGCGCGGGCTAAGTCTTCCGCCTTGGGAAATTGGCGCATCCAGTCCTCATAGCGACCCAAGACGGTAGCAATGGTTGTCTGTTGCAGCATCAGCTCACTGACCAAGATAGCCCAAGCATCTGTCGTCCTACGCCAAGGATAATCGCGACCCTCTGCGCGAAACCAGTCCACGAGAGCCACAGCTACGGGATGGGGCTGGGGCTTCATGTCTCCGCGCTTTTGTGAGTTGTCGTGTAGATGGAGATGTCAGCATTCTTGTTACCAAGCAGGCTTTGTGCGCGCTTCAAGGCACGACGTGTGGAAAGATTGGAGTTCTGTGGGTCAAGCAAGAAAATATTGCTCTCTCCCTGCGGGCAGTCTGCTTGCAGGGTTTTGAGCGTGCCACTCTTTCTGAGAATGCGGTAGACCTCCCTACTTGCGCCAGAGATGATGAGGTGACGGTTCTGCTCTCTCGTGAAGGTGATAAGCTCCTCCAGAGCAAAGACGGATGTGGCATCCAGATTGCGAGCATTGCGCATTCGTAGGACGATGATGGCAAGGCTGGGGTCTTCGGCAACGCGTTGCACCTGCTTTTGGAAGAGGTCAGCTGCACCAAAGAAGAGCTCCCCCTCCACGTGTACAATGGAGATTTGCGGGAGGCGGTCCGCCTTGTCCTGTAGCCTCATAAAGCTACCATCACCATCAAGGGTGTACTCGCTAAGATCGGGTTTTGCAGCCTTTCTCAAGAAGAGGGAGACAGAAAGCACCACGCCGACAAAGATGGCAATATGCAAAGGCAGAATCAGCGTCGACACAAAGGTCAGCATGAGAACGCTGGCATCCCCCGGTGTGGAGCGAAAACAAATGCGCAGCTGACGCGTATCAAAAAGGGAAATGGCATTGGCAAGAACCAGAGCCGCCAAAACACTGTGCGGGATACAGGAGATGATGGGAGTCATTGCAAAAAGAACAATGATAGCCATACCCATCAGACCGCAGTACACGGCAGAAAAGCGCGTGGCCGCGCCCGCGTTGTAGTTAAAGATGGAGCGCGTGAGTGAGGCAGAGCTAGGCAAACTGCAGGTAAAGGATGAGGCAATATTAGCCATGCCCACACCAAAGACATCTTGGTTCAGGTTGACGGGCTCACCAGTCTTGGCAGAGATGGTCTTGCTCATCACGGTCTGCTCCAACATAGCGAGGAAGGCTATGGCAATCACCACGGGAAAGAGCTCCACGAGGTAGGGCGGCAGGGAAAAGATATCGGGCGGGCGCACAGCCAGATCATTCATGGTGAAATCCTTGAGCATCAGAACACCATCAAACATGCCCCCCGTCCACGGCAGAGCCAATAGATAATGCAGTCCCCCCATGAAAATAAGAATGGCTGTAAAGCTAGGCAGCCAGCGCAGATAGCGTTTTATCAGGAAAAATAAGGCCAGTGTAATCCCAGCATAAAGTGCAGGTTGCCAATCTATAGCATTGAGATTACCTAAAATTTTCGTCGTCATCCCGTAGAGCGTACTACTGGACTCCAGCTCATGAAGCCCCAGCGTGTAGCGCAGCTGGGAGGCAATAATCAGTGTGGCAGCCCCTGTGATATAGCCTATGAGCACGCTACGGCTAACAAATTGCAGCATGTCAGTCGCCTTAATCAAAGCACCGAAGACGCAAAGCAAGCCGACAAGCAGGAGAATCAGCGGGACAATCACATGAGGCATCTCGCGAATAGCAGGAGATGCCGTGAGGAAAAAGCTACCCAACATGAAGGCGGTGGCATTACTAGGACCACTCACCGTCAAACTGCATCGGGTGAAGAAGGGGGCAACCAGTGTACCTATTGCGCCCGCCATAATACCGTATATGCTATCAAGACCCGCCATGGCAGCAAAGGCCATGCACTGGGGGATGCCCACTAGGGCGACATCAGCAGCGGCGCGTAGGTCACGACCTGCCTTTTGGCCATTGTAGCCACGGAAGGAGTGTCGCAAAGGCAGAGGGTCTATTAACCCCTGTGCAAAAAAGCTTTTTACAGAGCGCAAACTGTATCTAAAGCGCAATCCCCATCGTGATGCCATACTTGTGGTACAGTCTACACGATAGGGATTCTAAAAGCAATAGCAATGTGTTTGCTTAGGAGTAAAAAATACTGTCCTATCTGTCCCAGCGGTTCTTTGAACCACCGTAGCGGGAGCTGCTCTTGCCGCCAAAGCCGCCGCCAAAACGCTTGTCCTGCTCTCCGCGTCCACGATTGCGTCCTCCGCGACCGTTGCGTTCTGAGCTTTCTCCACGTCTGCCGCCAAAGCCGCGTCTGTCATCGCGTCTGTCATCGCGTCTCTCGCCAAAGCCACGTCGTTCACCACGACCAGAGTCCTGTGAAAAACGTCCACCCTTGTCACCGCGATTCTCACGGCGGGGTCTTTCTTCGCGTCGCTCACTAAAGCCACGACGCATGCCGCTTTCCTCACCATGACCTACTGGGCGGCCCTTGTCTTCTCTGATGTTCACTTCGTAACCGCAGACATGACAGGTGCCTAGCTTTTGCACGATGGATGCGGCCTGTTCTGGCGCAACATCAATCAAGGCGTGCTTTGCAAAAAGTCGTATATCACCCACTGTTCCCTTGGGTGCGCCACCTTCGTTATAGAAGAGTCCAGCAATGTCCTTGGGGCGTATGCCCAACATCTTGCCCCCGTTCATGAAGAGTGTGACGCTTTCGCTCAACTTGCTCCAATCATTTCCCTTTTCAGGCATGGGGCCATCTGAGCCTTCTGTCCACTTTTCCTGTGTGCGGGGCTGGCTGTACTTGCTAGGTCTATCCTCTGGGATGGGTTGTATCTCGCGGGTGCATTTTGCGCTGAGTAGGGCAAACATGGCACCAATGAGGCGTTCTGCGGGGAAATCGAGTCCCTGCAATTCCTCTGGGATTTCAGAGCTCTGGGCAGTGAGTTCCAGAATTTGGTCAACGAGCACTTCCTTGCGTGATTCTTCTACCTGAGTGGCGGTCATCACACGCTCTCTGCTCATCTTTGTTCCAATAAAGCGCTCTATGCGGCTGAGCAAGGAAAAGTCGCGTCGTCCAATGAAGGATATAGCCTTGCCCGATCGCCCTGCTCTCGCGGTACGACCGATGCGGTGTACGTAATCTTCTGGGTCGCGGGGCAATTCAAAATTCACCACGGCATCGACATCATCAATGTCAATACCACGTGCTGCGATGTCGGTAGCAACGAGGACACTGAGGTTACCCTTGCGGTAAGAATCCATCACACGCTCGCGCAGGTTTTGAGGCATATCACCGTGGAGGCGGTCAACTGCGTAACCGCGTGCCAACAAGCCGTCAACAACATCGTCAACAATGCGCTTTGTGTTAGCAAAGACGAGACCACGCTTCATGCGGCCCATCTCGACAAGGCGGCTGAGCACCTCAATGCGTGAAGAAAAGACTACTTCGTAGACCATCTGCTCACAGGTGGGAACGGTCATGACGGGTCGTTCAATGATGATTTCCTCTGCATCATTGGAATAACGCTCTATCATCCCGCGAATTACAGGTGACATGGTAGCAGAGAAGAAAAGAGTCTGACGTTCTTTTGGCAAAAGGGCAACAATGCGATCCAAGTCATCTTGGAAGCCCATGTCTAACATCTCATCAGCCTCGTCAAGAACAAGCATGGAAAGCGCGTCTGTGCGCAGCTCCCCCTGTTCCAACAAATCAAGAACACGACCAGGTGTGCCCACGACAAATTGCACACCACGCTTTAATGCGGAGAGCTGAGGGCCAAAGGAAGTACCACCGTAGATGGGGACTGCGGAGACGCCATCCATAAAGAGGGCAAGCTTGTCCACCTCCCTGCTGATCTGCACGGCCAACTCTCGCGTTGGGGCGAGGCAGAGCACCTGTACGGCACGCACTTCTGGATCTATGCATTCTAAGGCTGGTATGGAAAAAGCTAGGGTCTTTCCAGACCCAGTATGGGAGAGCCCAACAATATCGCTGCCTTGCAGAGCGGTGGGAATGGCGCGTTCTTGGATAAGAGAGGGTGTATCGAAGCCTAAAACTTCGATAGCTTCAAGGATTTCTGGGCCAATGCCAAGGTCAGAGAATGTCATATAATCAAGCGTTCCAGATGGTAATAATCTGTAACGGAGGGAGCATGCCTGATAGTAAGAAAAATGTAAAGAGAATTCTTTCTACAAATCTCGTCCAACGGCCTCTGATGAGCGTCCGCTCTCTTCCAACTGCCTCAATCTCGGCATGGGTAGCTTCTCGCGCGCGATGCTCTCATAGCCCAGTCGGTCACGGAAGTACCTCACCGCGCTCTGCGAAACGGCAAAGAGTCGGCGAAATCCGCACTCCCTCGCCTTTTGCTCTATCATGGCGCAAAGTGCCTTGCCGTAGCCATGCCCTTCATAGTGCTTCTTGATATAGAGGCAGCCCAGCTCCGCCGCAGCTTCCTCTGGATAGGGATAAAGAGCTACACAGCCAACGATGGTGTCGTCCAAGGTGTAGACATAGTAGCTGTGCAAATCCTCTAAAATACTTTCATAGCTGCGGCTGACTAGTTTTGCATCCACCACGCTACGGCTAATCATAGAGAGCAGTTCTGGTATGTCATCGAGCTGCAAGGGGCGTATCTCTCTGTAGGAGTCAGCGTGCACCATGGTGCCAACGCCTTCTTCTGAAAAAAGCTCATCCAGCAACACACCGCGATGTCTGCCATCAAGAAGGTGGACACGTGGTATGCCTGCGCGGCAGAGTTCCGCAGCTTGCAGCAGCTGTTCATGCTGCGTGCAGTCCGTGGCAGCGGCCACCTCGCTTTCCAATATGGAAAAAATGGGTTGTCCCTGACGCGTGGGTATTTCTCCATCGAGGAGGCAGACATATTTACGCGCCTTCATCTGTCGCGCCATGCGCTCTATAATGGGGTCATAAGGACTGCTGACCCCAGAGGCAAGAAGGGCAATTTGCTTGCGCTCCACTATTTCCCTCGTGCGAGCAAGGCAGGCTTCTTCGTCTTCTGCCAGAGTGAATTCCACACGCGCAGAGTGCAATTCACAGTGCAATGCCTGCGTATAGAGGCTTTCTACCTGCTCCTGCCCACCCTCTGCAATGAGGATGAGGCGTACACCTACCTCGTGCAGGGCATCCACATCCAATAGCGCGTCCACAAGCTCTCGGGAGGAGAGCAGGGATGCTGCTATGTGGATGATGAATAACCTTTTTCTAAAGTAAGGCACATACTCCAGAACGGAGCGAACGTGTAGCGTGGACATACGATGCTCTGAGGGTGGCTCATAGGTGCCACCCTGTGTAGTGCGAACTGCTCTTAGGCTTCCTTCTTTTCGTCGGATTCTTCTTCTGCCTCAGCTGCGTCTAAGTCGATGACAGAGTCGTGCATGTTGCCAGAGTCAATGCTACCTATGGTCATGCCGTCCTCTTCGTCACCCAAGCTGTCGCTGGGGATGATGTAGGTGAGATTAGGCGCGTTTTCAGGTCGCTTGATGGAGACGGTCACCTTCTTCTTAGGAAGCTTGATAGGCTTTTCGTTGTAAATCAGCTCTTCTGGGTCAACACTGCCGCTTTGCGCGATGTCGAATTCCTGCTCATCATCACCTTCTTCTTCTTCAGGAAGGGGGCTTTCGCTGGGATCGCCTTGGAGAAGAGCACGCTCTCTGAGAGCCTTCAAGAGGGAGTTGTTACCACCAAAGAGGGCACTGAGGTCTAGCTGCCCATCTTCATCTCTGTCACCGGGGAGGGAGGAGAGGAAGTCCTCAAAGGCATTGAGGCTGGTTGACTGACGGAAGAGTCCGCTGATGGCCTCATTCTCTATGTTGTGCATGAGTGCTTCAAAGAGCTCATAGGCCTCTGCCTTGTACTCAACAAGGGGGTCTTTTTGTCCCTGTGCGCGCAGTCTCACGCCTTCACGCAGGGCATCCATGTCGGTGATGTGCTTTTGCCAGAGCTTGTCTATGGCTTGCAGAATGATGCTGCGTTCCATGGATTCTACGCGGTCAGCGCGATCACTTGCAACTTTTTTCTCATAGGCATCCTTGACGCGCTCGATGATGAGGGTGGCGGCTTCGTCGTCTGTCTTGTTAGCAAAGTCAGTCTCTTCCTCTGTCCAACCCATGGGGAAGGTGGTGTTCAACCAATGGAGGAGGTCAGCACGTCCTGCTGCACCTGCATCGCTGGCGAGGCAGAGTTCACACTTGTGCTTTGTCGCGCTATCAAGCATCTCCATAATCATCTCACGAGGATCTTCGCAGAGCAAGCCCTCGTTACGCATGCCGTAGACGATGGTACGTTGTTGATTCATGACGTTATCATAGTCAAGAATATGTTTACGCCACATGTAGTTGCGCTGTTCTACGCGTTTTTGCGCGCCTTCGATAACGCGGTTCATGAGGCGGTTTTCGACGGCTTCGCCTTCATCCATACCAAAGCGGTCCATCATGCGTGTCATGCGCTCGCTACCGCCGAAGTTACGCATCAAGTCATCTTCAAAGGAAAGATAGAACTGAGAAGCACCAGGGTCACCCTGACGGGAGCAACGACCACGCAGCTGGCGGTCGATACGGCGTGATTCATAACGCTCTGTACCCAGAACGAAGAGACCACCCAGTGCAGGCACATCTGCGCCCAGCTTGATGTCTGTACCACGACCAGCCATGTTGGTGGAGACGGTCACAGCACCGCGCTGACCAGCCTTCGCGATGATTTCTGCTTCGCGTTGGTGATTCTTGGCATTAAGTACTTCGTGAGGGATATTGGCGCGCTTGAGCATGCGTGAAAGTGTTTCAGAGGCATCAACACTTGCTGTACCAATGAGGAGGGGTTGCCCCTTCTTGTGCAGCTCTCCAATCTTGGCAATAACCGCATTAAACTTCTCGCGACGGCTCTTGAAAATCAAGTCGTTTTGATCCTTACGTATGCAGGGCTGATTTGTTGGGATGGGTAGCACGTCCAGTTTGTAAATGTCATGGAACTCTGCGGCCTCTGTCTCTGCCGTACCTGTCATACCGCCAAGGCGGGCATAAAGACGGAAGTAGTTTTGAATGGTGATGGTCGCGTAGGTCATGTTTTCAGCCTCGATATCGACATCTTCCTTGGCTTCGACTGCTTGGTGCAGACCATCGCTCCAACGACGACCAGGCATCTCACGACCTGTGTTCTGGTCAATGATGATGATTTTGCCCTCGCGCACTACGTATTCTACATCCTTTTCATAGAGGGTGTAGGCCTTGAGCAGCTGGCTGGTGGTGTGCAGACGAGCACCTGTGGAGTCCAGACGCTTGATGAGCTCATCCTTAAGCTCTTCCTTCTGGAAGTCGGGCATCTCTTCGTTCTCATCAATGATGACAAACTCTGTACCAATGTCGGGCAGAACAAAGGCCTCTGGATTACCAGGGCTGATAATCTCTCTACCCTTTTCCATGAGGTCAGCATCATGTGACTTTTCATCAACAGCAAAGAAGAGCTCTTCCTTGAGCTTGTAGAGCTCCAGCTTACGAGGATCTTGGTGGAGGAAGAGTTCATACTTTTCCAACATGCGACGGAAGGCGGGATCTTGCTGCGTGCGCAAGAAGGCGCGATTGCGGGGCATACCGACTTTTACCTTGTAAAGGCAACGACCAGCAGCGTCCAGCTCACCCTTTGCAGCCAGCTCTTCGGCATCAGCCATGAGCTTGTTACAAAGTGTTGTCTGCTCCTTAACCACGCGTTGGATGAGGGGCTTGAGCTCATCGTAATTCTGCTCGCGCTCCACAAGGGCAGGACCAGAGATAATCAGCGGTGTACGCGCCTCATCAACCAAGATGGAGTCCACCTCATCAATAATGGCGAAGTAGTGACCACGCTGCACCTGCGCAGCCTTTGTGGTTGCCATACCATTGTCGCGCAGGTAGTCAAAGCCAAATTCAGAGTTCGTACCGTAGGTAATATCACAAAGGTACTGGTGGCGGCGCGTGTCATTGGGCATCATGCTCTGTATACAGCCTACGCTCAGACCGAGGAAGCTGAAGAGTGAACCCATCCACATGGAGTCACGGCGGGCAAGGTAGTCATTGACTGTCACCACGTGAACACCCAAGCCAGTCAAGGCATTGAGGTAAACAGGAAGCGTAGCCACGAGAGTCTTGCCCTCACCTGTTGCCATTTCTGCAATGAAGCCACGGTGCAGGGCGATACCGCCGAGCAACTGCACGTCAAAGTGAACCATCTCCCATTTCATTGTTGTGCCGCAGACATCAATCTCGCGACCCATCATCATGCGGGCACCGCGCTTTACGACAGCGAAGGCTTCGGGGAGAATCTCCTCTAAGTACCTCGCGCGTATGCGATCAAACTTGGACTCAATGCCAGCGAAGGCGTGCTTGCCCTCCTCAATGGATTCCACGCTGGGCTCAACACTAGGCAAACCAGGGAACACATCCTTGAGGCTTTCAAAGCGCACATTCATGGAGGCTGCAAAACCTGCGAGCTGCTCCTTATTCGCGCTCTGTAGCACACCCTTGGTGGGTAATTCTAGTGGGGTAAAGCGGTGGAGATGCTGCTGCCACTCGCGTGTTTTTTCTACAAGAAAGTCTTCTGTGCAATCTGCCCAGCTTGTCTCAATATCAAGAATTTTCTTTACAATGGGTCGCAGACGACGAACCTCGCGTTGGTTTTTCGAGCCTACGATCTTATTAAGTATCCATTTAATCATAAATTGTTTATTTAGTTTGAGCTGTGATAGAATGCAAAAATGCCACGCTTAGGAATACAAGCGTGTCACGGCATTGTATCAAAGCTAAACAGGTATTGCAAGCTTGCATTAGGGCA
>CAYJON010000087.1:0-10555 GCA_964371795.1 uncultured Akkermansia sp.
GCGAATTATCAATATATTTCTCATTGCTCTCCATTTGCATGAACATCAGCATTCTAAGAATTTCGGCAGGAGCACTTAGGATAGCCTTTCTCTGTTTTTCTATTTCATGTTGATGGTTAATAGATTTTGCATCTTGCTTTCCAGATATTAAAAGCTGCTGATCGTGCGCCTCTGTGATACCATATAAAAAAATAGAGTATATAATGAATGTGTATGTTTTCATATTAAAATTTCTATTATGAGAGCTTTCCTATGCTTCAGTATATCATTGTAAAGCTTTTTAGCAAGACAATTTTTAGGCTACTGTAACAGGCAGATAAGCCATGCAGAAAGCGTGAGAACTTCGCTATTATACTTGCTGTCCCATTGGTAATATTAAAGCAATACATATCAATAAAAATAGAGCCATGAGGGCCGCTGCTATCGCTAATCCGCAACATATTTTAACTAGAATTACATCAAAACTCTTTTTATTTTCATTGAACCTAGCGTTGAGATCGCATATGTATTGATAAAAAGATTGATAGCGCTTTACATAATTTTTCACTAAACGTGAAAGACATATAGCAATTGGAACACATATTGAGAATGCTATTGCGACATAGAGCCAATTTAACCCTATAGGAAGTATTCGCTCGACATACATGGCATTCCCTCTCGTCATGAGAAACACTAGCATAGTATAGCAGATAATTGGCAACCATAATGTATTCCAAATATGCAAGATTATGTCAATAGATGTATTTTTTCGAAGACCTTTAATGAAAGATGATTTCATTAAGTGATTATATAATGCCCAAAATACTAGATAAATAGACAAAGCAGCTATTCCATAGCTATCCCAATGATTATCTCGGATTCTTATCACGATGCACATCCAAAATGCAGTGAAGAACAAGGTTTGTACAAGGATAAACTCCTTATATTCCAACACTGTGCGACTAGCCTCTGAAATTGGAACTCGCTCTTCCTCTATATCTTCTACAACGACATAATATAAAGGACCCATTATAGCCATCCCAATAGTTCTGCTTAAATTTTTCATATTGCTATTTTTTCTAGTACAGGGCAGTATTATGAAGCATGAGTCATTGAATTTGATAGAAATACCAATTCTTCATCCTAATCAACTCGAAAAAATGCTCTTGCGAGAATCTGTAATTAAAGCTCTCATGTGTTTTAACGTTTTTAAAATAAGGTATTTTTGTTAAGTAGTGCTCCTTAGCTATTGTATCTATGTACTCATTGACTGAATCCCTTTTGTCTATTATTAACATGGGATAGATTGTTTCCATTTGTCCATTGATTGCCAATGTAAGCTTCATATTAAGTACAACATATATCCTTGTACCTTGATCTGTCCAAAAGAACGTATCTTGTATAAATCTCATGCTAAGATCTAAAAACTCTGCGTGTGCACCCTTCCCAAGTTTATAAATCTCCTCTACTTCTCCGTTCGTGTTGCTGATAACGTAATTTGCATCTTCTGGCTTTGCGATATAACATTCTTCATTATATTTAACAACAGGCCCTAGTGTTGTCCTAATACAAAATGGATCGAAGTTTCTCACACGCTTTTTAATAATAACAAGATCGGTGGTGCTCCTATAAAGAGATTTTTTGCTATCACATTCTAAAGACGTTACAATGTGCTGGCAATGCTTTTCGTCGCGCCAAGAGCCTATGCAAGACGTTAAGGCAAGTCCCGCTATACAAAAGAGCAATTTTTTGAAAAACATATTCAATTTTGCGGCTAGATACATTTTCGTGGTTTAAAAGTTAAATCAAATTCTTACAATCATCACTATACAGCTCTTTAGGGCTCATCTTCAGCAATGACTTCAGCTCCTCTGGAGGAGTGCAATAGAATATTTCGTCTATATCTGTACTCGCACCATAACCTAGCAATAACTTGACAGCATCCACAGATATATTAGACACAGCCTGCATCAGAGGAGGTGGATAAACGCGACCCCCATATGCTACAGGTTCATCTATGCAAGCCCAGACAGGCGTGTGGGCCAGAAGAAACATAGCAACGCCAACCTCATCTAACTGAATGGCTAAATTGAATGCGTAGCATTGTTTGATGCTCGGTGTTCCCTTGATAGAAAAAGGATCGTCAATGATTTCTCTCGTCAGGCTCAATAACTCTTCACGCCTTCTTATCGCCACTTCGGAAGTAGGGTAACTGTAACGGAATAAAAAATTGAGATGCGCGAAATCGATCTGTCTCATCGGGTATTCAAAACCTAGCCAGCGAGATGCCTTGATATTGGGACCAGCGAAAAGACGTCGCTTTTTCTCGAATAAGTTGAGCGCATAAGTTTCATCATCTAGTAGATGATCCCAAAACAGTGAAGTGAACTCTGGAAACAGTCTTCTTGATTCCGGCGAAAAGCCTGAATCATCCTCAAATCCCTGCCACTCTGGACGCAATGATGTATCAACCACCTCCATCTCACTATCATCCAAGTGGCAAATCCGATAGCCAGGGTTGGCAAATACGACATAATATTGAGATACTGGGTGTCCTTCAAGGCGAATATAAGCTGCGACTTCAACTATTTTGTCATGCTTGCCATAGTAGTATAATGGTATTTTTACTTTCATCGTCTTGATTCTTTCTTAAGAGGCCTATTGCTTCAGTAGCTGAAGTTAGTTACTTCATCTTTGAAATAATAATAATTTCTAACCTCTTTTTGAAGTCTCTCGTTAATTTCGGCATTTCTTTCTTCTAACTCAAGCTCATAAATAGGCACCTTTGAAATCAGGTAATAAACGCCTCTATCCTTAAGTTCAAAAACATAGATGGAGTAATCGAGGGGAGCCTTTTCGATAATGCCTTTTTTTATACTAATTGAATAGTATTCATAAAAAATGATATCGCTTAACTTTACTTTGGCTAGACCTGCAATACGCAGAGCACTATTGAAGATTTTTAATTTATCATCAATGAATTCCCTAGAAGAACTTTTACTGAAATAGATACTAGAATATGAGTCAGTAGGTTCAATCTCTATACGCTTTGGAGAATATGCCAAAATTTCACGTAAAAGTAGCTCATCAGGAATTCTTAATTCCCACGCATCCGCTAAATTTGCTTCAAAACTTGTCAGATTAAATATAGTAAAGATATCTTCGCAGCCATGAAAGTTGCTGAAGTATTCCCCCTCCAAAGTGGAAAGCTTGGGCAAATTCGCTGTGTCTAGGGTCTTTGCACCTTCCTGCTCATCACTACATCCTATAAGGAGAAATAGGCAAGCGATACACTTAGGTAAAAATCGTTTTTTTTTCATTTTGTTCATTATAAATTAATCTTTCTCTTCTGTATGTTGCGTTACCAGTCATTTACTCCTCTTTTTAGGGTGAGAAACTCCTCGTTCACATAATCTATATAATAACAATCTTCCTTAGTCAATACAATATACTTGAATAGAGTGCAATCCTTTATGATATAAGGCACTCTGGTAAAGATAGGGGCACTACTGTCGTCCAAGTTGACTTGAATGATAGTAAAGGGGCTTAGATGCGCGCGAACGATGCTCATTGCTTCGTAGTCACTATCTCGTTTTCGCGTTTTCTCATTATACGTGTCATAGGTGCACAATACTCTATCTGGGATGGCGTCAGATAGCGGAACAATTTGTATCTCTAGGGATAAATTACTGTTGAGGTGAGGCACTGGTCTGTATATACCATTTCGCTTCTCCATAATATCCCTAGAGCAGAGAGTCCGTATGTCCGATAGTGCGTCGATTTGATTAGGCATGGCATTTACTGCCTTGTAATATGCCACGTATTGAGGTAACACAGGGGTCAAAGTAACGCAATAAAGAATAAAAATAATAATGTTCATATGTGGTGTTAAGTATTAAGAGTTTTCTGAATCATTATTATAATGCCTCCTAAAGATGATAAAACTATGCCTCAAGAAATCAACATAGTACATATTATCGGGTGTGAAGACAACATAAGCATACTTCTTACATCCCTTTGGGATAAAATCTACTTCTGAAAAGCGTTGCGATGTTACTAATTGATGACTCACTCTAATAATTGTTTTGGGTGATTCATTCCAGTATTTGCCTTGGTAGCTTTGTTCTTGACCTTTTTTATCGCGATAGGCAATTGAATTGACTCTTGAATGGGTGATTGAAGGCCAGAATTCACACCCATTGATAGAGTAACATGCCTTGCCAAGAAATGGTCTATTACAAAATTTTTTCAAATCACTTACTTGTGATATCTGCTGCGGGATAGAATCAAATATTTTTTTTCTTTCACTTGTCTTGGATTTAGTAAATAGACTAGTAGAAAGATGAGAGCTAATCAGGGCGTGATTAACATCATGCCCAAAAGCTTCCTTACTGTAACACGGTGCATTAAGCAGCGCATTGATGATGAGTATACATGATGCCGTTATAGTCATAATTACATGGTTCTATATGGGATTATATGTGAAGTCACACCAGTTACAGGCGATGTGGCGTTCTATCAGACTATCAGTATAACGCGCTCTCTCCTCAGAAGTCAAGCTTATTTGCATGACTTCAAGGAACGAATAAGTAGCTCCATCATAACGATAATATTAGCGCCAGTAACCCAAGCTATTATATCATCTTCGGTGTTAGAATATGTCTCAATCACATAAAAAAACACTAGAGCATTGGATACTAAGAGCAAAAACAGGGCGATACTTATTATTAATTTCATTATCTATGACAACAGCAATTATATTCCTACAGGAATGCGTATATTGTTTTCATTTAATATTGTAATAATACGATCTAATAACTTCTTATGCTCCGACATAGGTAATTCCAAAGTCCAATTTTTTGTCTGCGGATATAAGGCATAAGTTGTTATTTGCTCTTCATTAACAAAAAAATTAAATCCGATGATAATCGTGGTTACTTTTGGAGAAATTGCAACTTTAGGCGGAGAAATAATTTTTGTAGGGATATATAAGTGATTGCGGAGTGATTTAAGAATAGACTCTACATCTAATGGAGATAATTCAATTTCTTTAATTTCAAAATCATCTGGCTCAAGAACAGTATAACTAACTACTATGCGGTTAATTTTATGATTCTTTATGAGCCTGAGCTGGTCTTCAAGTTCTATCTTTTTTTGAATGGTATAATCCGAGTTCTCACCCATTTGCTTATTGGCATGACATTCAAAAAATGAAAGAGCCGCTATTACAATGCATAATTTTATAGTGTACATAATGTTGATTCTTAAGGACATTTTGCAAAATTAGCAGCTTTGACGTAACTCACAAATAAACTAATCAAATATGATTGTGATATTATTTAATATCGTTGTGACTGGGGGGTATTTGTCCGCTGACTTCTTCCAGTAATCGCCTTTTCTCTATCCAGCAAAATAATATCAAGATAAGAAATGGTGCATAGAGTGCTACATTAGGAAAGCTAGACATATCTATCGAGGATAAAGAAATTACAAGGAATACAGCAGATAAGAAAAACATTGCTACTAACATGATAAATCTAAGGATGATTGAAGCTAGAGGGAATAAAGAGCGCGATTTCTTTAGAGTGTCATTTAGATGTATCGTCAAAACGGATAACACGGAGCAACATAAAGATAACTCAATTTGATCAAAGTCATACTGCGAAGGAGATGTCTCGACAAATATAAAGGGGAGAAATAGCATTTGTAAAATAATACATGCTCTTCCCAATTTGCTATCAGCTGGTTTATCCTTGAGCAGTTTGAATCTCCTTTTCTATGTTTCTGGTTAAGTAATAAAAATATACGGCTGCAAGTAGATGCGGAATAAACCAATATCCCGAAAAAGCATGTAAAGCAATTATAATGAATTCGGCGAAAAGACCAAATTTGGCAATATAGTATTTAATTGCTAGAATTTGCGATGGGTAGTAATCTTTTAGCACATCAATTTGTGCTATTAAATAAATCAAGAGAAATATAGCTATCAAGCAATATAATTTCGATACAGAGCCCTCATTCGACAAATCTAGCAAGAGATCCCATCTCATCAACAAGAAGATGAGAAAGACGATAAACAATGGTAATCTGATAAGAATGCTACTCATGGCGCACATACATCTACGATTTTACTATTGAGTTAGAGACTCTTATCTACCCATATCACCTGCTACGACTGCTTGCGCTGTAGTTGCGTACGAAGCTCCAGATGCCGCCCACATGATTGCTCTGCCCAACAAATCAGTAGCGTTAACTCCGGTGACACAGGTGCTGGCAGTGCACGCGACAAGGTGCTCCAACACACTATCGTATTAGCAAGTCAATCACTCGGGTTTTGGATCTTCTTGCTCTTCTTCCTCTTCTTTCGCTTTATGCAATAGATGCACGTTTTCAGGAGTAGGTGTTCCGATTGTTACGTATTGATATTCTCCTTCATCTTCAAGTTGCTCTTCATTAGTCGTGGTCGACTTCTTTGGATAATGAGAGTCGCCGGGTGTAACCGATTCGCTAGATTTAGCCGATTCAGATGATTCGATTTTTTTATCTTCGCTCCTGCATCCTAAAAGAAGTGCGGTATATACAAAAGATACAGTTATTAATATTTTCATAATTCATTCATGCTTCTGGTTTTGGATCATTTTGCCCTTCAAAGATGATGTTTTCCTTTAGCCACTGTAATATAATATCTAACGGGAGAATTATATCGTTTCCTTCACAGACTTTTTTCATCTCTGCTGAGTTATAATAGGCATTGTTTTTTAAAGTAGCGTATTGTGCTTCTAATAAATCTATTTTCTTCGATAGTTTATTTCTGTTGCTGGCACTAATTCCACTACGATAGGCACCCTGAGAATCAGAATAAACAGGAAAACTTGCTTCATCTACTAAGAGGTACTGAAGATGAAAAACCGTTTTATAGTAAGTGTCTATTGGTATATCACTACTTTTTTGTTTGTTAATGTATTCTAGTAAGGAAATCAAAATAGAAACAGTCTGAATAACGGAAGTGCAGTTTTGGTCTATCTCATTAGCTTTGTTATTGTTATCAATATCACTCTTGCATATAGCCATTTCACCTATGCATAATGCTGATGCCATCATGAGTATGCAAGCTTTGCTCAGCGAGTTTTTTCCACTAAGCGGCAAGCAACGAAGAAGCAATTGTTTTTTGTTTTTCATATAAAGAATTGTTTTAAGGAGGACTTACAAAATAAGCAGCTTTGCATTTTGGCAGCAGTTTGGATGAGAATTTGTGGCGTTTGGGTACGCATAGCGAGAAATGCGCCAAAAGGCATGCTGTATGAAGCATATTTTAACATCACATCTTTTCGTAAACTAATTTCGCAGAGCCGCCCTTAAGAAAATACACTATTCAGATACGGGTATGGGAGTCATAGGTATTTCAAATTTAACCTTCAATTTATCATTATTTGATTTAGTAATATCGAAGAGCATAACCATTTCACCTGATTCATAAAAGTCGGTGGTGAATTCGAGAATATGCACACTCTCTTTAATATTAGAAATCCTTTCCAGTTTTATTAGTTTCCACTCGGCATTAGACATATCCTTAGTCTCTTTGCGATAATATGGCGATTCTCGAGTTGAATACAAACCTATTGTAAAAGAGGTGCGCCCATTAATCTGAGTTTTGCGAGTATCACAAGATATATCTATATCATCGATAATAGCTTTGTCTATACTCACATCCTCCATGGAAAATTCGAAATACATACAATCTTTAGATACCAAATTGAAATTAACAGTTATATTGCCACTCAATCCGCTAACAGCAGATGCATCTATATTGATGATATTATCTCCTTTATTAAGGTGATTTAATCCACGTAACACGAGATTCTTTTCGACTATATCTGCGCCCACATTATTCTCATTAAGCTTACAATCCCCTCTGCCTATATACAAGGAGAATAAGAAAACCGTACTCATTAAAACTGCTTTAATCATGAATCTAATCCCTATTTGTTTTTATACGTCCGTGATCTGGAGACGCTACGTTCCATTAGATTATCAGTATAGCCCACGCTCCCTGCAGAAGTCAAGCTTCTTTTATTAATTTTGCGCTTGTGCGCTTTACATAAACTATTCCCCAAAAAAGCGATGTATATTATTAGATGTGCATCTAAAAGAAATGCGGCAGGTGACAATGTGGGAACATCTCCCCAATAGTCAAAAGTAAGCAACGAAAACGTTTTATTTTCATTTTTTGTGAACAGCGTATTAAGAGAGCCGACTCCCCAAAAGTAGTCTATTACATTTATCATTATTCACAAGCTGGTTCGTATTTTGTGGGAAATTAGATCGCAAAGCTAAGCCTTTTTATTTCTTCCAATATTTCTAAATCCATAGAAATGCAATATATCTTTTTTGATGCAAATTGAGGAAACCTCAATTCTATGTTCTAGCTGGAATTGCGAGAGAACTCCCACTATAGAGCAACTATTCCGTAATTGACAGGGGGGCTTGGGAGGGGTAGAATGCCTTAGCATGTTGTCAAAACGAATCATCCCCTGTCTGGACGTGACTAATGGTCGCGTTGTCAAAGGTACAAACTTTGTGAACCTGCGCGACGCAGGAGACCCTGTAGAATGCGCTATTGCCTATGACAAGCAAGAGGCGGATGAGCTAGTCTTCTTAGACATCACCGCATCCAGTGACGCACGTGCCACCATGGTAGACGTGGTGAGGCGTACAGCGAGCCAGTGCTTTATGCCCCTGACTGTAGGTGGTGGCATACGTGCAGTGGAGGACATGCGCCAGATGCTCCTTGCAGGTGCGGACAAGATTTCTATCAACACGGCCGCCATACATCGCCCAGAGCTCATCAGCGAGGGAGCAAGCGCCTTTGGCAGCCAATGCGTGGTGGTGGCTATTGACGCAAAGCGTTGGAGCGACAGTCAATGGCGCGTCTCCACCCACGGTGGGAGACAGTTTGTAGAGCTGGATGCCATTGAATGGGCGCGCGAGGTAGAGCGACTGGGTGCAGGGGAAATACTGCTCACCAGCATGGATGCTGATGGTGCAAAGACTGGCTACGACATAGAACTGACGCGCCGCGTGAGCGAGGCCGTCAAAATCCCCGTCATCGCCAGTGGTGGTGCGGGCAACCTGCAACACATGGTCGATGTCCTAACCGAGGGCAAGGCAGACGCGGTACTTGCCGCCTCCATCTTCCACTTTGGAGAATACACCGTGGCGCAGGCAAAGGAATACTTCAAGCAACACGGTTTGCCAGTGCGCCCTATGGTGCAGTAGAATAGCTTTTATTTTTCCACCAAGATGGTATTCATCACGGGGGTTCTCACCCCAGGGTGAGTCTCGCCCGAGATGATAAGCAGGGTGGGTGGCACATTGGTGTCAAAGCTCACAACAGGAGCGGTCACAACCCCTATAGCTGTTTCGCCCTCCTCTGACCACTTTTTGCTGGCAAAGTCATAGACATAGATAATGCGGCTCTGACCGGGGTGCTTTTCGGGGGCCTTACCCTCCAAGCTAGCGCGGTAGTAAACACCAGGGTCACCACCTAGGACATAAGCCTTCCCATCAATGACAGGAATAGGTCCGGGGATGGCAACAAGACTCACAGGGAGATCAGTAGCAGCCTCTGGCAACCAAGTATCGCTAGCAATATCGTAGACCAGCACATCCTTGAGATAAGTGCGTTGAGCCTGACCCTTTTCATCGGCATGAAGAGAGCAACCGCCCATCACATAGATTTTTCCCTGATGCGCCGCAGCCGAGGCCAGCATACGCGCGGAGGGCATGGATGCCAGCTCCTTCCAACCATCGGCGGGTTTTTCCATATCGTAGACCAGAGCCTTATTAAGAGTCGTCGTCGCATCGGGAGCCTCCTGTCCGCCAAAGACAAAAAGCTTTGTACCCACCTGAACATAGGCTGCGTAGGCAATCGGCACAGGAAGACTCGGCAACTCCTCCGTCCTCACCCTACCGTCTAACAACCAGACACGAGTCACCTTATCCAAGTGACCGCTATCATTACAACCACCGGCAATGATGATACCCTTGCTGGAGCCAGCGCAAGCCGCGTAGCCAACGGGGTAAGGCAACTTGCCTGCCCACTGTGGTTGAGAACCGCAGGCAGCGCAGGCAGCGGGGGAAAACATCGTGCCTACGCGATTGGAAAACACCTTGGGACCGCGTTCCTCTGGAGTACTGGCATTAGGTTGAGCGTAGGGGAAATTGGCACCACCTGCAAAGATGACCGTGGCAATCTCTAGATTGACGGAGGTATCTTGGACAGCGGCGACCATGCCTGCTAGACCGACCTTATCGGGGACGCGGTAGCTTTGGCTTTCGGGGAGAGGCATGACATTAGCGGCCATGGTGACGGGGGAAAAGGAGAGGCTACACATGAGGGCGAGGAGGGAAAGGGCTTTCATCGGGACAGTCTAGCAAATGGGGGGAGGGAGGGCAAGGAGAAAGAGTGACAGGCAAGCTGGGTACGAATTCCTGCGCGATAGCGTTCGGCAGATTCCCAAGAGCGCGCTCTTGGGCGGGTGCAGGGCAGAGCCCTGCCAGGTCAAGGACAGAGTCC